>SVFV01000008.1 GCA_015056655.1 Butyrivibrio sp. | reverse complement strand
CCTTGCATCTATTATCTCACGGATTGCCCGCAAAGTCAGTAAATATCAGTGGTTATTAATTGTTGAGCACGCACTATGTAGTTACACGTATAGCATTTACAGAGATTGATGCTGAACTACGTGATCCAAGAAGGAAATTGTGAATTTGCCCCGTAGTTTGTAGCGAAAAAAGTACCGATTTTAACAGTATTATACGGGGTGAAAGCACAAATTAGCATTTTGTCCCGTAATAATCATAGGTAATGGGGCCAAAATTACGGGACTTTAATGATGAAAGGATCCGTTGACCCGTAATGCCTTAAAAATCCAGGCTGGTAATTGGAAAGTACAAAAAAGCCAATGCTCTAATGAATAACTTAAAGCATTGGCGTTAAAATTATTACTTGTTCAATTGACTTCTAAGTTTTTGTATTTCGTTTTCTAATTCAGTTATAGTTGCATCTTTATCAGCAAATGCTGCTTTATCTTTAGCAATTATTTCTTCATATTTTTCTTCAGCATCTGTATACCCAGCCGTATATTGAGATGCTAACATTTCTCTATATCGACGTTGTCTTTCAAGCTTTTCCTTTGCAAGTGTATCTGCATTTACTTCAAGCATCAAGTGTCCCACCTCCTCGATATCTGGTCTGCCATCAGCAAGCTCCTTGAATTTCTCCCAGGTATCTGCCTTGAATAGCTCAGCCCAGTATACAAGATCATTATCAATATCTTCCTGTGTAGCATTATCTGTATGGTTTAATTCTAACACTTTTATACCAAAATTTTTAGTATATGGTTGATGATTTTTAGTGTAGCACAGTAGGTATTCAGCGTAAAACTCTGGGTTTTCAGGAAATTTTTGATATTATATATATAACTAAAAAATATGGGGAAATCTTTATGAATAATGAAGTTACAATAATAGGCGCAGCAATTATGGATATAGCAGCAGGGCCGGTTCCGAAGGAACTTTTTACGAAGGGGTCAGTGCCAGCTAACAAAATGAAGATGTCTTATGGTGGAGACGCTTTAAATGAAGCGACGGTATTGTCAATTCTTGGGGTGGATACATCTCTGATATCTGTTGTCGGAGATGATGAAATAGGTAACAAGGTTCTGGCCTATCTCAATGATAAAGGCATCAGTACTGATAATGTCACAGTCACTAAAGGTATGACAACTGGCATGAATATCGTCCTTTCAGACAATGAAGGAGAGAGGTACTTTATTACAAATCCGGAGAGTAGTCTTAGAAAGCTTTCATTGGAGCACATTTTACCTTATGTAGATGATTTATCAGATATAGTGAGCTTCGCTAGCATATTCGTATCTCCAATGCTTGGGATAACTGAGATGGCTCAGCTTTTTGCAAAGATTAAAGAAAAGCCCGGAAGAATCCTGATTTCAGATATGACTACTGCTAAAAATGGTGAGAAAGTCGATGATCTGAAGGATGTTTTAAAGCACATAGACTACCTGATTCCAAATGAGAGGGAAGCAAAGCTCCTGACCGGGGAAGCTGATCCTATAAAGAATGCCCGCATTTTCTCTGAATATGGAGTAAAGGCTGTGGTTATCAAATGCGGAAAAGATGGATGCGTATATAAAGTAGGAGATGAGGAAGGATTTGTAAAAACTGACGCTATAGAAGCAGTAGATACCACAGGTGCTGGAGACAGCTTTGTTGCTGGATTTATCTATGGTCTTACAAAGGGAATGGATATTAAGGATTGCTGCGTATTTGCTAATTCAGTGGCTTCACTTGTGATCGAGGATATTGGTACAACAGGTAATCTAAGAAGCTTGGAACAGGTTTTGCAACGAAAAGAATCACTTTCAACGCGCATTTAAGCATTTTGTGCTATCATTATGAGAGCTCCTATTCCAAAAGGGCAAATATACTGGAAATGTAAGAAGTAAGGAATTTTAGAAGTATGGAAGAAATATCAGAAATAAATGGTCAGACGGAACAAGAAGACACCATAAAGCGCGCAGAAAAAAGCATTCAGAAAAAGTTTCATAAACAGCTTTTTTCACCCTTTGCCAGAGCTTGCAAAACTTATAAGCTAATTGAAGAAGGTGACCATATCGCCGTCTGTATATCCGGTGGAAAGGATTCGATGCTAATGGCAAAGCTTTTCCAGGAAATACAGCGTCATAGACAGGTTCAGTTTGATCTGACATTCCTTGTAATGGATCCCGGATATCATCTGGAAAATAGAAAACTTATAGAAAGTAACGCAAAATCACTTGGAATTCCTGTAACCATATTTGAAAGCACAATATTTGATACGGTAGATGTAATAGAAAAGAATCCCTGCTATCTCTGTGCAAGAATGAGAAGAGGGTATCTGTACAGTAAAGCAAAAGAGCTTGGCTGCAACAAGATTGCTCTAGGTCACCACTATGATGATGTTATTGAAACAATACTTATGAGTATGCTCCATGGCGGTCAGATTCAGACTATGATGCCGAAGCTTCATAGCACTAACTTCGAGGGAATGGAACTCATAAGGCCAATGTATCTGATAAGAGAAGCAGATATATGCGCATGGAGAGATTATAATGAACTACGTTTTCTCCAGTGTGCATGTCATTTTACTGATTCATGCTCCACATTGCGTGATGATGGAACAACGCCAAGTAAACGACTGGATACTAAGAGACTGATAGCAGAACTCAAAAAGACCAACCCATTTGTCGAGTCCAATATTTTTAAAAGCGTTGAAAACGTCCACTTAGATACTGTAATTGAGTATAAAAAGGATGGTGTGAGACATCATTTCCTGGATGAATATTAAAAAGGGTGTAATAAAAATGACCACTATACCAATTTGATAGGTATAGTGGTCATTTTTATTCATAAATAATCATTAAAGTAAAAACTTATACGCAAAAGTAAGATGATATTTTTGTAATATTATTACAAAGATTATAAAATTCTTTGATTTTTATTGACCAAAATGCTGAATGAGTATAATGTATTAACAGTGTTAAGTAATTAACAGTTGAAAGCAATTATGAGAGGTGAATATGAGCATAAAAGAGGTTGCAGGAAATAATACCAGTGACCTTACTGAGATGAATCGCTCGGCGATAGTAAGGATTCTTCAACAAAAGGAAATATGCACAAGAGCTGAGATAGCCAAGATAATGGGACTGACACAGGCATCCATAACCAAGCTTGTAGCATATCTGATAGATATGGGGATTGTTTCCGAAGTCGGTATTGTTAAGGGAAATGGAAACAGACGCTCTATTGGTATAAGACTTAATGCGGAGCAGAATCTGGTGATTGGAATTAAGTTTTCAAGACATGTCTTTGCTATAGGAGTTTTTGATATCTCGGGAAAAGATTACAGACAGCAGGAGACAGAGTTCAGCCTTGATGATGATCCTGCAGAGGTGCTCAAAGATATGAAGCATCAGGTAAATGAACTCCTTAAAGAATTTCCTAAGGTTGTAGCCATTGGTCTTGCTGTTCCGGGACCATATCTTCGAAAAGAAGGGCACATTGCAATGGTCACAAGGATGCACAGCTGGCAGTATGTGAATTTTGTCGAGGAATTTAAGGATGCTTTTGATAAACCGGTGTTTATAGAGCAGGATGCTAATGCCGGAGCCCTTGCAGAATGGTGGTTTGGCAATCACAACAGGCCACTTAATTCCCTGGCCTATTTCCTGGTAGGGGAAGGTGTAGGTTCCGGAATTGTCGACCATGACAGACTTTTACTGGGAAATCTTGGAATCGCAAGTGAAATTGGCCATATCAGTATTGATTATCAAGGACCTGTCTGTGAGTGTGGAAACAGAGGTTGTCTTGAGCTTTATTGTTCAACATCTGCTTTTCTTACAAGAGCAGAAATTGAATTACCGGAACTCTTTAATAAGAGCTATGAAAATCGTCAGGAAGCATGCACGAGAGTATTCGATGCGGCCAGAAATGGTGATATAAAAGCTAAGAAATTAATTGAAGAAATTGCTAAGTACATTGGATATGGCTGCGTGACACTCATAAATGCCTATGATCCTGAGGAGATAGTCATAGGTGATAGTATGGCAGCTGCCGGGGATTTACTTTTGCCAACTATAAATGAGATTGTGAAAAGCAGAATACTGCCGGCTATTGGAAGCAGGGTTAAGATTGAAATCTCAAAACTGAGTTTTGATCCGACACTTTACGGGGCTGCTGCAATAGCTACTGACAGAGTATTGAGGAAACCAAGTGAGTATCTGGCTAAATAGTCAATATACTCTTTAGGTATAAAAAAGGGAGGAGCTACAAATTATGGGGAAAGATTCTTTTATACTTCAGATGAAAAGTATTACAAAAGAATTTCCGGCTGTAAAAGCGCTTGATAATGTCAACCTCTCAGTGAAGAAAGGCACCATTCACGCAATCTGCGGTGAAAACGGCGCGGGGAAATCGACACTGATGAAGGTTCTTTCAGGTGTATATCCTTATGGATCATATAGCGGCAAGATAATCTATATGGACCGGGAAATGAAATTTCGTAATATTAAGGAATCTGAAGCGGCGGGTATAGCAATCATTCATCAGGAACTGACAATGATCCCTGAGTTATCCATAACAGAGAACATTTTCATGGGTAATGAAATCATCAAAAAGGGATTGATCGACTGGAACGAGGAGAAAAAGCGTACAAGCGAAATCCTTAAAAAAGTCGGACTTTCTATAAATCCTGATATTCTTATTAAGCATCTCGGAGTTGGACAACAGCAGCTCGTAGAGATTGCAAAAGCACTTTCCAAAAACGTAAAACTGTTAATACTGGATGAGCCCACTTCAGCACTCAATGAAGCTGATTCTGCCAATCTTCTTAATCTCATGAAGGACTTAAGGAGCAGAGGGATAACCTGCATAATGATCTCACATAAACTTAATGAGATTGCAGAGGTTTCCGATGCGGTGACTGTAATAAGAGATGGTCAGACGGTGGAGAGCTATGACGTTGAAGCCGGTAAGGTAGATGAGGACAAAATCATTAAATCAATGGTTGGTCGATCCATCGAAAACCGTTACCCGGAACATGAGCCTCACATTGGTGATGTCATATTTGAAGTTTCTGACTGGTGTGTGGAAGATCCTGATGTACAGGGCAGAATGCTATGTAAGCATGCAGGTTTTAACGTCAGAGAGGGCGAAATTGTTGGCTTTGCCGGTCTGATGGGGGCAGGCAGAACAGAGCTGATGAGATCGCTTTTTGGCAGAAACTTCGGTATTTATCGCGGAGGCACTATCAAGATAAAGGGGCGTGAAGTGAAGCTTACATCGGTTGAATCGGCGATTAAGCACGGAGTTGCTTATGTGCCTGAGGACAGAAAGAATCTCGGCTTAAATCTTCTCGATTCCATCAGGAAAACAGTAGTATCTGCGAACCTTGACAAGATTAAAGACAGAAGACTTTTGAATTTGAACAAAGAAAAAAGAGCTGCTGAGGATTACAGAAAGTCACTGAAAATAAAAACATCGAGCGTTGATGTAGGTGTTACAACCCTCTCAGGAGGAAATCAGCAGAAGGTTGTTCTTTCAAAATGGATGTTTACGGAACCGGATATATTGATTCTTGATGAACCGACACGAGGAATTGATGTTGGTGCAAAGTATGAAATTTACAAGCTTATTCATCAGCTGGCGGATTCCGGCAAGGCAGTAATACTGGTATCATCTGAGCTTCCGGAGCTGCTGGGAATGGCAGACAGAATTTATACAATATTTGAAGGTACCATCACAGGAGAAATCGATAGTAAGGATGCGACTCAGGAAGAGCTGATGAAACGAATGACAATTACTGCGAATTGATATATACGAGTTACGAAAGGATGGATTGAGATAATGAAATACATAAAACAAGTACTTGGCGGAGATCTTCGTCAATACACAATGGTTCTTGCTTTGGCTGCACTGGCTATTATTTTTAATATTATTTCAGGCGGAAGAATGCTTACCTCATCTAATGTACAGAATCTTATATCAGGTAATGCATATGTACTTATCCTGGCGCTTGGAATGCTCATGGTTATTGTAATAGGACAGATCGATCTGTCGGTAGGTTCCGTGGCGGGCTTTGCCGGAATGGTAATGGCCCTTGTTGCCAAAAACTATAACATCCCCTGGTGGTGTGCAGTTCTTATTGCTTTAGGAATAGGTCTCCTTGCAGGAGCATGGCATGGCTTCTTCCTTTCACAGCTTGGTATTCCGGGATTTATTACTACACTTGGCGGAATGATGATATTCAGAGGTGGAGTTATCTGGATTTCAAGATCGATCTCAGTTCCGGCACCTGAGCAGCTTAAGTGGTTCGGAGCAGGATATTTACCTGAATGGGGACCGGCTTTTACAGGAATGAATAATTCAACACTCCTTCTGGGGCTTATTGGTATCTTTTGTTTCATAATTGGACAGGTGAAAAAATACAAGTATTCAGATAATGGTAACGGTACTAAGGATCCTCTGTGGGCGGTAATAGTCAGGGTGATTCTGGTATCGGTGATAATAGGATATTTCACATGGCTATTTGGCACAGGAAGAGTTGGAACATCTTTCCCGGTTCCGGGTCTTATACTTTTGATTCTGACTATTATCTATCACATCATTACACAGCGTACCAAGTTCGGACGTCACGTATATGCAGTAGGTGGTAATAAAGCAGCTGCAGCTCTTTCTGGTGTAAATGTTAAGAAGACATATTTTCTTACAATGATGAATATGTCATTCCTTGCAGCGGTAGCAGGTATTCTGTTCGTGGGCAGATCCACAGCTGCAGGTCCTGCAGATGGAACCTCATGGGAAATGGATGCTATTGCGTCAGTATTCATCGGTGGTGCAGCCGTTTCAGGTGGTGTGGGTACAATCCTTGCAACAATCGTCGGTGGACTCGTTATGGCTGTTCTTAACAACGGACTTATGCTCATGGGTGTCGGTGCTGACCGCACACAGGTAATCAAGGGATTTGTACTTCTTGCAGCTGTAGCGTTTGATGTATACAACAAGAGCACCGGAAAGGCATCTATTATTGGAAGGATTTTCCCGGGAAAAGAGGAAAAATCAGCTTAATGAAATGTTAAATTGGAGGCATGCCTACAGCACTGCTGTACGGCCTTACATATTAAGTGCACGATATGTTAATAACTAAGGAGGAATGAAAAATGAAAAGAAGAACACTTTTGTCAATGGTGATGGTAACTACACTTATGGCTGCATCACTCACTGGATGTGCAGGTGGAAGAGAAGGAAGCGCACCGGCACAGGACAATGCGCCTGCATCTGAAGAAACAGCTCCTGCTGAAGAAACTACAGAAACAGAGACAGCACAGGAAACAGAGACAACAGAAGAGACAGCTGCTACAGAAACAGCTGAGGATGCTGCAACAGAAGAAACAGCTGCAGCTACTGAGTTCCCGGGATTTGAGGAAGGTGCAACAATCGGTATTTCTCTTCCATGGCTTGGAACACAGAACTGGAAAGAAGCTGAAACAATGTTTACTGAACAGCTTGAAGCAGCAGGATATACACCATTAGTACAGGCTGCAGACCAGAAGGTTACACAGCAGCAACAGCAGATAGAGTCAATGATTGAGAACGGTGCCAAGGTTATCGTAGTAGGTGCTGTTGATGGTTCACAGCTTGGATCAGTACTTGAGAAAGCAAAAGAATCAGGTGTTTATGTTCTTGGTTATGACAGACTTCTTGAGAATACAACAGGTGTTGACGGCGTTGTACAGTTTGGTAGCGTAAAGACCGGTGAGATACAGGCACAGGCTCTTCTCGATGGCCTTGCTGAGAAGAAGGGTGAAGGTCCTTACAATATCGAGCTTTTCGGTGGCGGCCCTGCTGATCCCAACGCTCCTAACTTCTTCACAGGTGCTATGTCAATTCTTCAGGACAAGATTGATGATGGTACACTTGTAGTTGTATCCGGTCAGACTGATTTCACTCAGTGTGCAACAGTTGACTGGGATAACTCAAAGGCTCAGTCAAGAATGGATTCACTTCTTTCAGGATTCTATTCAGATAAAGAGATTCACGGCGTTCTTTGCCCTAATGATGGTATAGCACGTGCCTGCATCACAGCTTGTGAGAATGCAGGTCAGGAGATTCCGGTTGTATCAGGTCTTGATGCAGAGAACGAATCTGTAGAATGGGTATGGTCCGGAAGACAGTACTCTACAGTAGCTAAGCCTACAGAAGATCTTGTAGCTAAGACTATTGAAATTATAGATTCTCTTCAGGCAGGTAACGGAATGCCTTCTACAGATGTAACAACAGACAACGGAGTTATAGAGGTTCCGATTTATGAGCTTCCTCCGGTAGCTGTTACCAAGGAGAATGCTAAAGAAGTATTTGCTAACGATCCTTCTAGACTTGAACTGTTAAAAGACTGAGAGTAATGTAGCGG
This sequence comes from Butyrivibrio sp., assembly GCA_015056655.1. Taxonomy (GTDB): domain Bacteria; phylum Bacillota; class Clostridia; order Lachnospirales; family Lachnospiraceae; genus Butyrivibrio. Next base: position 114,432 of record SVFV01000008.1, on the reverse strand, counting down.
TTTTAGGGCAGGGATATTATTCTCTGCCCCTTTTAACTTATTAAGTCAAGGTGAGAAATGGACTTTCAGATAGTATTTTCAGATATAGACGGTACACTCTTAAACAGTAAACACAGGATACTTGATAGCACTTTGAAGGTTTTAAATGCACTAAGAAGTGCCGGGATACCGTTTGTAATAGTGACTGCGCGTGGACCTCAGGGTGTTCGTCCGATTTTTAACAGATATGGTTTTGTTTATCCAATGATTTGCTATAGCGGGGCGCTGATAATTGATGACAAAAATACGATAATTCGTTCAGATGGAGTTTCAGCGGAGGATGCAAAAGAAATTATTTCATATCTCGAAGGTAATCATTTTAATTGTACCTGGAACGTATACTCTGAGGAACTGTGGATTGTTAATGACAGGTCAGACAAGCGCATACAGAGAGAGGAAGAGATTGTAGAAGTTAATGCAACGGAGGGCAGCATAGAGCTTCTCTCTGAGGATGCGGTTGTTGGAAAAGTGCTTTGTATGTGTGAGCCTGATGACATATGCGCGATTGAAAATGATTTGAAAAACAGATTTCCTTATCTTTCTATTGTTAAATCTTCTGATACTCTTTTGGAGGTTATGGGTAAGGGAATAACAAAAGCCAGCGGTGTGGAGTGTATATGTCAAAAAATGAATATTGCTACGGATAGAGCGGTTGCCTTCGGGGATCATTTTAACGATGCAGATATGCTGCGTGCAGTTGGTATACCGTTCCTGATGGGCAATGCGCCGGATGAGATGAAGAAAGAATTCAAATGTGTAATCGGAACCAATGATGAGGATTCCATTCTAAGAGCATTTGAGAGAATCGGCTTTTATCGCCCCTTGACGTAAGGTTCACTGCGGACCGTTATATCTGGTAAGGGTTTCGCTATAATTATAGCCATATCCAGTAAATTTATATGTGAACGTATCTGTAACCTTATCATAGGTGTACAATTCGTAGGAATTTTCATCTGAAGATTCTAGTGTGAAACTTCCCTTAAACTTTTTAAATTCTGTTTCGCTATAATCGTCATGATTAGCGTTAAAGCCAGCAGAAAAATTATTTGCTCCGAATACATAAATTTGATAAACATCATCTCCGTTTATCCATTCCCTACGAATAAATAAGTTATCACTTTGGTAATAAGCTACTTTTGATGGATACCCAGCACTGCTTGATGTTTCTCCGTCATATAATATATGTCCTTGTTTATTTATACTAATATTATTCTTTGATGTGGAAATCAAATAACCTTTTGTATTCACTCCCCACCAACCATATTTTATTTGACCAGCGTTTTCTTTAAATGCCCCATAATCAATATAATAACCAATTAAATCTTTGTCCTTGCTACTGCTTTTATATATATTAAGCACACTATTGTCCGGGAATCCAACGTAATTGTTATAGTCATTATATTCCTTAATAAGGAATCGTATGTTAAACTTTTTTAACTCCCTTTCTATGTCATTTGCCGGATTACGATTAACAGAGATTGAAAGCGAGTCTTCAACATTGTTTTTAGTATCCTTGACGTATATAGTAGCAGAACCTTCCGCAAGACAATTTATCGTTCCACTTTGATTTATAGTTACTACAGAAGAATTAGAAGATGACCACTTAACCTTACTTGTATCAGCATCAGAAGGATCTGCTTTATAAGATAGTGTGAGAGTGTCACCGATATATAAAGACATAGATTTTCCTTGCTCATTATAATAGTCTTTAAAAGTTGAAGGGACTATTATAGTGAGCTTTTTCAGCTTTGACAAATTTGATTTATTCTTAACAGTTATATTGATAACGCATTTAAGCTTTTTGTTTTTCTTTGATAAAACAGTGATTTTCGCTGTTCCTTTTTTGTGAGCAGTAAGAGTCTTTTTATCCTTGCTTACAGATACTATTTTTTTATTTGATGATTTGATAGTTAAATCTTTAAAATTTATCTTTTTTGAGCCTGATTTTATAGTGAGTTTTATCACATCGCCATTAGATAGGGTCTTCTTATATTTTTTATTATCCTTTGTAATCTTATAGGTCGATTTGTATGTTTTGGCATAAGTTGACATAGGAACAGAAAAGAAAACTGTTATCATTGTCAAAATAATAAATGAAAGTAATGCAATAGATTTCAAAATTCTATATGATCCATCATGAAACATTGCAGTAATAATTTTAGTAATACTTTTCTTCATACCTTCTCCTTTTTTTAAAAATTTATAAATTTATCATACGCCCATCTTTACTGGGTTTCAATGGTATTTATCACAATTTTGATGGCACATTACATAATTTCAAAGTATTATAAGCGCAATTTACTTGATTCTTTAGAAAAATCCAAACAAGAATCATTGTTGCCAAGACTCTTGGGTAACCCAAGGAGGGAGTTCCACATTATATGACATATCCAAAAGGAACAGTTCTTGCTATAATGATTAATTATTAACTATATGTCAGAGTAAGGGTTGGGTATATTATGAGCAAACTGGAGAAGATTTCAAATATATTGGACTGCTTTGTATTTGCAGCAACTACGCTTGCTATAGCAGGAGTGTTCTATGAGGGAATAACCCTTAAGTGGTATACCATTGTGGGTATATTTGTTGTGTGTATGGATTATTCCTTTATACCGGCTACAATACTTTATCTTATTACCGGTAGGAAAAACAAGTATTTCTTCATACATGTTTTCTCGATGATACTTATAGTCGTGGCTATCATCATGAAGATACTTGGAATACCTTATCCTGCCATCACTCTTTTGCTGTGGTATTTCTACTTATGGTTTTTGTATGGAAGTATTCTTGTTGGACGTTATGTAAGAAAGGACGTAATAGGAAGAACAGTATAAAAGGAGCATTTTGATGAAGATAGCTGTAATTGGAAGTATCAACATGGATCAGACAGTGATGGCTGAACGGATTCCATTAAAAGGGGAGACTATAAAAGGGTCTGATTTACAGTATATTCCGGGGGGAAAGGGTGCTAATCAGGCTGTAGCAATGGCCAGACTTGGTGCCAAGGTCACAATGTTTGGCTGCGTGGGAAATGATGAGAATGGGCGCTCCCTACTCGCAAACTTAGAAAAAAACAATGTCAAAACAGATAACATCAGGACCATAGATGGTGTGCCCACAGGAATTGCAATAATAACTTTAGGTGAGGATGACAACACTATAGTTGTTGTTTCAGGAGCTAACAGCTGTACTGACATAGCTTATATTGAATCAATAAAGGATGAGCTTTTCAAAAACGATATGGTGGTACTTCAGCATGAAATACCACTTGACGCAGTTCAATATGCAGTTGAATTATGTAATGAGAAGGACATTCCGGTTGTACTTAATCCGGCACCGGCGGCTGACGTGCCAAAAGACATAGTTGAAAAGGTTACATATCTAACGCCAAATGAACATGAAGCATCACTGATATTCGGAAAAGACATATCTGAAGAAGAGCTTCTAAAGAAATATCCAGAGAAACTTATTATCACAAAAGGAAGCAAGGGCGTCAGTACATGCCTTAAGAGCGGAGAAATACTAAATATTCCCTGTATCAAAAGCAGTATTGCTGACACAACAGGAGCTGGAGATACATTTAATGGTGCGTTTGCAGTGAGAATAAGTTGCGGAGATAACATGAATGATGCGCTGATTTATGCTAATACAGCTGCAGGCTTATCTGTTGAGAAGATGGGGGCTCAAGGTGGCATGCCAACAGCAGAAGAAGTGGCACTGAAAACTGGTAGAGTTTAACTGACAGAAAAGAAACAAAGGAGGAACTTTTATGAGTACAATATCACACAGATTATCAGCTTTATTATTAGTGTTGGCACTTGCCATACCCGCCATCACCATTACAGTACCAGATACCGGGCTTACAGTTATGGCAGCTGCAGAAAACGAGCCAGGTAGTAAGAATAATCCGATCGAATTGGAGCTTGATAAGTTCGTCAAAGGTTCACTGCCGAAAGTCTATATAGGAGACAGTGAGCAGTATTATTTTGGAGAACGATATTACAAGTTTACCGTCCCCAAGAACACATGCTTTTGTCCGAAAATCCCAAAGGCGAAACAGTTATATATAAACATATATTCCGAGGATCATATATTTGATGAAACATGGTATGTCATAAATGAACTGTACGGGCTTGGAAGTACTGACCAAACCTTTATACTTGGAAAAGGAACATATTATATGCGCCTTTATGCGCCCCGTGAGAACCTGACAGATCCCGATTTTACCATCAACATGTTCCCTGAATCATGGTACTGGGCAGGATCAAAATTTCAAAAACTGTCAAAAGCCGGACAGAAGACTGTAAAGATAGAAATAAAAGTTCCCACAAAGCATAAGTATCGTTGTTATGGTGACTACATCGTCCAATATGCAACCGACAAGAACTTTAAAAAGAATGCCAAGACTGTGAAAGTCCAGGCAAAGCAGATTGTGTGGCGCGGCAAAAAAGCGGATAAAGGCACATTCACGATAAAGGTTCCAAAGAAAGGGAAGACTTATTATTTCAGGATACAGGATTATGCACATGGGTATAAAACAACTTCTCTTTATAATACGCAGTCATGGCCAGTATATTCTGATAAATGGTCTAAGACTAAGAAGATAAAGATGTAAGAAAAATTCAAAAGTGCCAGTATCAGAAAACTCTGAGCGGCACTTTTGTTTTCATCAGCTGTACTTTAAAAATTTAAGTCTGAACTGATGAAAAGTAGAAGAGTTTAAGCTGTATTGATGAAAAATAGTATGTTTAAAGCATATCTGATGAAAAATGACGGATTTAAGTGTTATTGAAGAAAAGTAGAATTTTAAAACTGAGATGATAAAAATGGTGGAATTTAAGAATATGTGATGAAACAAAGCCTCATTTCGAATAAGATGAGGCTTTGTTTTTAAAATATTTTTGATAGTTTCTTCGATCTGCTGTTCAGTGCAGTCGTATTTGATTTCGATAAGTTTTATTCCATGATTTTTTGCATATTCACGTTTAAGTTCATCATGGAGTTGCTGGATTTCGAACTGCTTTTCTCCACCAAATAATTCTACAGGTTTATAGTGCTGAATTCCCTGGCATTCAATAAGAACTGAATAATTATCGTTTTGTATTATCCCAAAATCATAAGAAAGATTTCTACAGCCCACACCAGTCAAGTCATCAAATCGTACTTGTTCCTTAAAATTAATCCCAAATTGACTAAGTATTTTTCTTGTATGTTTTTTCTAAATAGGATTCTGAACATATAGGACAACCACGACCACGTATCCTTGAAGCTATAGCCATTCTATATTCATGTCCTTTATGGCATACCCACCATACTTTTTTATTTGAGCCGAATGTTACATTACATGGTTTTAAATCTCCATTCTTTGTCGGATGCCACTGAGCCGCCAATTCTGGATATTTAGTTTCTAAGTTATTTTCTGCGTTTTTCATCATACATATTTCCAATGATATCCCATATAAGTTTCACGCTCGCCACGACAACATCTTCTGATACTAGATGCTTGATTTACATATATTATGGAAATTTCACTTTCTAGCTTTAAATGCAATATAATATATTATGAGAGAGTTTTTGATACAAAGTAGAATTGCCAATTAAATTGGATCTATAAAGTTAGGATTTTTATATAGAAAAATGATTGAGGTTATCAAACTTTTGCAATCTGGAGATAAATATGTATTCAATAACAGGAAGGATAGAAAGAATAAAACAACCATACGGAGGGTTCATCAAACGAACGGATTTTGAGATTATTCAATTACATGATGATCAAATGCTACACGAAGAAGAAAACATTACTCCATCATTGGTAGGTACGGCAGTAGACTATCTGACAAGATTCATGATGGGGACTCCTGTGGAGCAGGCATTTGAAATATCCATTAAAGGCGCTCACCATGCAAAAGAAGACGAAAAGGCAGATGAACTCATTAAAAGTATCACCGGATTAAATAAAGAATCTGCCATAGCAGCATGTAAACTTGCTGGGTATGATGTCTGTTATAGAATAGGCATGTCCAGATATAAGCCCGTTTCCGAGATCAATCCAGATGATGGTACAGCAGAAAATGTCATTATTATGGTCAGCAGAAGCGTTGACTTTTGGAAAGAATATGGGCCGATTGTGTTGGATGGCTTTACATTTGAAGGCGGGTATACCCCAATAGTCTCAACGGGAGACGGAGACTTTCTTACCAAAGATACATTATGGGATTTTAAAGTTTTAAAACAGGAGCCAACAAGTCGTCATACACTGCAGCTTTTGATGTACTACATTATGGGGAAACGATACAACCATAAGGAATTTGATTCTATAGAATATATAGGTCTGTTCAATCCAAGAAAGAATAAAGTATATAGGTATCCTGTGAAAGATATACCGGAGGAGACCATCTCAACTGTCTCGCATGATGTAATAGGATATGACTGGAAGGATAAGGAGTATGAAGCATTTTTCAAAGAAAAACTAGGACGAGCTTTATCCCAATCGACTTTGAAAAAGGAAATATCAATTCTTCCCCAAAAGAATGTTAGTGTTGTTCATAAATATAGCGAGTTTGAAATAGGTGATCGTGTATTCAGTAAAAAATTTGGAGAGGGTGTGGTTCTGAATGTTACCGAACACAAATTCTGCGCGGTTGCGGATGTCAGGTTTGATTCAGGAGTTGAAAAGCACGTAGTAACAACTTATTTGGAACGTGCCTCAAAATAATAATGTAAAAGAATAATCAAATGAATAATTTAGACTCCGTCTCTATGTGAGATGGAGTCTTATTATATCATAATAAGAAATAGGATTTATAATGTAATTAGATGTATAAATTATGATTTGCTTAAAATCAAAGGTCGTTTTATAATTAAAAGTTACATAATGATTGTATTTTTTAAGTGTTCTTATCGGAGGTACCATGAAAAGATTCACTAAACTGTTACTGATGATGTCCATGTTTGTTTTATTAGGAATGCCGGCCCATGCTGCAACTCCCGAAGAAATAAGCGCATTGGATACTCTTATAACGCGCGGTAATAACATCACTAATCCGTCTGCATCTGATGCTTATGTGTGGGTCAATGACGTTAATTCTTTTAATGAATCATACAAAACATCCTCTGTATACAGCCTTATAAAGAATAACTGTTCAAGTGTAAAATCCTATACAAGTATCAATGATCTTAATTACAGAAACAGGATATTAGGTGCCATGATGCAGCTTCGGGATGAATTATCAGGGGCTCAAGCAGAATCTGTAAGCAGCCTTATTTCAACTGGTCAAAATATATCAAATAATGGGCCATTACTTTATAAATGGATATTAGACGTTAGTGAAACAAATGAGTTAAATAAAACATCCTTTGCGTATAACAATATAAAATCATCAAGTAAAAGCTTTTTATCATATACTGATTACAATGACCTTAATTACAGAAAAAGAATATTGGGTGCGTTAAAGTTTGTTGAAGATGAATCAACTGTGTATACAATTTCTCAGCTGATAGCTACTGGCAATTCTATTACTGACAGGTCATCTCCCGATGCATATAAATGGGTACTTCACGTATCATTATTTAATGAAAATAATAATACATCAGCATATCAAAGATTAAAAAATAATTGTAACAGTGTGCTTAGTTATACCGACATAGATGATCTTAATTACAGAAACAGGATACTTGGGGCATTGTTATTCATTACTGATGAATCTACTGAGTATACAGCCTCTCAACTTATTGTAACAGGTAATTCGATTTCAGATCGATCTGCTCCGGAAGCATATAAATGGGTACTACATGTCATAAACTTTAATGAAAATAACAGGACATCTGTTTACCAGAGCCTTAAGAATAATTGCAACAGTGTACTCAGCTATACCAATATTGATGATCTGAATTATAGAACAAAGATATTAGCGGACTTAAGCACTGCTGAATTAGAAGCACCAGTTTCATCAGTACTTAGTGGAATTACCATTACAACCAATCCGACCAAAACAATATATAATGAAGATGAAAAGTTTTCTCCTTCGGGTATGGTAGTAACAGCAAGCTTTCTTAATACTTACAGCAATAACCAGACAAATATTGTTACGAAAATAGTATCAAACTATACCGTAGATACCACAACGCCACTTAAGTCGTCAAATACCCAGTGGCTCGTGACATACACATCCGGCGGCATTACAAAGACGGCATATGTAAACATAACTGTAAAACCTTATGAGATTCTGAGATACCTTGACAGCATAAGCCTTGTATATTCTCCGTCAAAGACTATATATTATGAAGGAGAGTATTTCTCATCAACAGGCGCCCGAATAGATGCAACATACACTGTCCTTATGTCTGACCAGACTAGAAAGACAGAGACTGCTTCAAATGTTCAGTTTACAGTAAGTAACACAAACCCACTTACAAAAGCTGATACAACAGTGACACTTTCTGTTACATACAATAACGTCACACGTGAAGTGTCAATCCCGATATCTGTGATTGAAAGAAACGGTGATCTTCCTGAACAGCATGAGAATAACCAGGGGCAAAACCAGAATGGGGAGAGTGAATCCGAAAAAACAGAGGAACCTGATTCACCACAGCAGGAAGAAATTCACAATGGTGATGCAATCATTATTGATGGTTCTGAATATATTGTAAATACCAAAAAGAAGACCGTTGTACTTAATGAAGGTGCTGAAAAGTCGATTTTTATGATACCTGCGGTTGTAAGCATAAACAAAGAAACATATAAGGTTGTTGGCATAGCAGACAGCGCATTTGAAGAAAATGAAGTCATCAAAAAGGTAAAAGGCGGAGAGAACCTCGTATCTATCGGTGCGGCAGCTTTTTATGGCTGTCCCAACCTTGCGGAAGTAGACCTTTCAAAGACCAAAGTTAAGAGTATAAAGGCAAAGACATTTAAGGATTGCCCCAAACTCAAAAAGCTTACCATAAATGGAAAATATTTAAAGAGCTTTGGAAAGGGATCTCTTTACAACACTAAAAAGAAAATGAAGATCTATATAAAAGAAGCATCCAATAAGCAGTACAAGTCATTATCCAAGAAAATCAAAAAAGCCGGAAATAAAACTGTAGTTGTGAAGAAAAAATAGTAAATAGGCCCTGCTCACTTAATGGAGCAGGGCTTTACCTTGAAAAACTATTATTTCGCTAAATCCCTCTTTAACGAAATCAAATACCATGATATAATTTAGATATAATTAGATATAAGGTTTTGTTGGAGGTATTCGTATGGGCGCTGATTCTGAGTATAATCGCGAGTTACAGTACAAACGTCTTGAGAAATTGCATGAACTTGAAAGTGAGCTTCCTGCATATTGTTTATCATTTCTTGATGACAAGGAATTAACTTCTCAGATTAATACTGTAGTTTCTTATGCTTATGATCTGATTACATTCTTTAAATTTCTAGCTGAAAAAAATCCAATACTTGGTGATTCTGAATCAATCAAGGATATTCCGCTTAGCATATTGGAACAGCTTACATTTGAAGATATCAATGAATTCCAGCGATTTTTGTCCTTTAATAATGGTGAAAACAAGCATATTAACAAGGAAAAAGGCATTGCCAGACGTATGGCGGCTGTTCGTGGATTTTTCGAATTCATGAGCACACATCATTATTTAAAGAATAATCCTACAATTGGCGCAGCCAAGAGGAAAAAATCTCCTAAAAAGGACATTATTCGCATGAATTCTGATGAAGTAAATACACTTATGAAAACTGTCATGAATGGAGAGTTTAAGGCATCTGACAGGCAGAAGGCTTTATGTGAGAAGACTAACCTCAGAGATACTGCTATCTTCACTCTCCTACTCAATACCGGAATTCGTGTGTCTGAGTGCGTCGGCCTTGATATTGATGATCTTAATTTTGACGAGAATTCCTTTTCAGTCGTTCGAAAAGGTGGAAATACTCAGATTCTATATTTTAATAAGGCTACAGCTGCAGCTCTTAAGGAATATATTGAGTATGAACGCCCGACACTTATCAGTAATGATAAGGAAAAAGCTTTGTTTTTATCCATGCGTAAAACAAGAATCACTGTGCGAAGTGTTCAGATTCTGGTCCAGAAGTTCACCAGAATTGCCGTTCCTGGTAAGAAGCTTACTCCACATAAGATGCGAAGCACCTACGGTACTGCCCTTTACCGCGAAACTGGCGATATAAGGCTTGTAGCGGACGTTCTTGGTCACAAGGACATTAATACCACAGCCAAGCACTACGCAGCCATTGAGGACGAGCACAGACGTATCGCTGCAACAATTGATCCATATTCTGATGAGAAATAAAAAATCCAACTTTTGATGATTATAATATATCCCATTCTACTGACGCTTTCGCTCTATTAAACACGTAGCGGATACTAATGCACCAAAGAACGGTGCATAGTACCGACGTGTTTAAAAACAGTTTCATGGGATATATTTATAATCTTTAATCAGTTGGATTTTTTATTTTATCTTTACTTTCTTAGATTTACTCCATGCAGAATAAGTGATAACTTTTTTCTTATCTGTTTTGTAGGTCCTTATACGAATGTAATATGTTCCCTTCTTAAGCTTTTTAATGGTTTTGCTCGTGGTCTTGATCTTAGAGATTTTTACAGATTTAACATTCTTTTTGAATTTCTTATCAGTGCTGTACTGAATCTCATAGCCCTTGAGCTTTTTATCGCCTTTTTTCCAGGTAATTGTAATATTCTTGCCTTTAGCTTTTACGCTCTTGATTCCAGGATTTTTCTGCTTCTTATCAATCTTTTCAGGTGCGCTCTTTACATTCTGAACAGGATTTTGATATTCGGTGCTACTTTGCTGTTCAGAGCTATTACCTTGATTATCAGAATTTGAAGTGCCATCCATATTATCGGATGTGTTCTGTGCTGAGGTATCATCCTGATAAGCGTTTACGTATAAATTTCCCGACTGGAAGCTTATATTATAGTTATCTGAGCTAAGACCCTTTGGAGTTATTTTATACACTCCAGGTGCAGCGTTTTGTCTGTATGTATAGTCAAAAGCAAGTGTTCCTTTGAGCACACCAGCGTTTTCACCATTAACAAATCCGTCGTAGGCTACGCCGTTATTTTCAGGTGCTTGATTGTTATAAATGGTGTGGTCATTTGCTTTAACAATAAGATTCTTCTTGGCTATTGTAAATGTCTTAGTGACGCTGCTTGAACCATATTTTCCAATTGCTGTTATTGTAACACTGTAATTTCCTGCATTTTTCATTGAAGTAACAGGTGTTATAGTATAATCTGTTCCAAGAGTCAGTGGCTCATTATTCCACTTAAATTCTGGTTTCTGAGTCACACCTGAATATACTGCATTTGAAATTGTTACAGCTTCATCTGTAAAAATCTTCTCCTTTTTTGCATACAGAATCAGATTTGCATTCACAGAATTATTGAAGTCCCATTCTGTTTTATTATCACCATAGTACCAGGAAATCACTCTTATACCGGGCTGACCAATATCAGGAACTGTAAGCTTATCTCCTTTAATATGTTTTTCTCTTTTGATAAGCCTGTCTTCTTCATCTCTAAACTCTACAATGATCAGATTATCGTTATTTCTAAGAGTCTTATCTATAGATGAGTATATAAAATCATGATTATCATCATCACTGAAAAAGCTTTCTTTTTCTGATTCTAATACTCCAGTTGCAATTATTTTTCCGCTATATGTTTCCCTGGAAACTCCTATATTTGAGCCTTGCCTCAAGCCATTTGCCTGAATTGAATCAGTATTAGAATCTGGTAGGTGTACATTCGAAGTAAAAGGCGCAGAACCTGATCTGGTAGAGTTGTTTCCTTCGACGAGGGTGTATCCACTAACTCTAAGTATTCCGTTATCATAAATTCCAGCAGCGGACCAGGCCGAAGTGTTCCCTGTTACAGAAGCATCTTTCAAATTCATGGTGGAGTCCTTTTTTATGTAAACTCCGCCACCAGATCTTCCTGCATAGTTTCCAGAAATACTTCCACTATTTAGATTAAATACGCCGTAACTACCTGAATAATTGTCGATACTTACGCCACCGCCATATGCATCAGCCCTGTTGCCAGAAATAGCACCATTATTCATAGTAAATGAACCGCCATGAATGCTTACGCCACCACCATGACTATTTCCGCTTAAGTCATTACCGGATTTGACATAGTTATTGCAGATTTTGCCTCCATCCATAACGAAGGAACTAGCACTTGATACATATACTCCAGCGCCTTTTTTTAAAGCAGTATTTCTAGAGATCTCTCCATTTTTCATGATGAGCTCTCCGTTATTTACATTAATTCCACCGCCATTAGTAGAAGTGAATCCGCCCTTTATAACTCCATTTCCTGTTATAGTAAGCGTTCCTTCTACTCTAATGACTTCTCCATTTGTAGTTGAAGCAGTCAAGGCTCTGTCTATGGTATGGCCATTCAAATCAAGTGTTATGTTTTTGCCCTTGGGAATAAAAAGATAGTTATCTTTGCCAGAAGGATTGTCGCATTTGACATCACTTGTGAGGGTAATGCTTGTACCATAAGAAAGGTACTGCTTAAGCTGATTCCATGTATAAGTCCCGGCAGTAGCTGCGCCTGCATATATAGTGGCATTTGGAACGCACCAAAAGCAAGGCACAGATACAACCAGTGCAAATAACGTGACTTTAAAAGCTTTAAAGAATTTACTGTTCCCCCTCACAGTCAAAATCCCCCTTCAAAGAAAGTATTTATTTGTGTTTAATTATATCGCATCCTTTAGGATATCTTCAAACTCAGTAAGGCTCATACCATTTTCAGAGAAAAATGAATAATTACCATCGTCTGTGGACCAGGTTGCCTGCAGGTATGATGATCCATATCCTTCTATAGTGCAGGAAACATTATTTATAACTTCAGTCTCTTTTGTTTCATAGAATTCATAGTTACCAGTAAGGAAATAATCATATCTGGTTGGCGACTTTCTATATGTAAACTGGTTATCAGATGTCTGATACTGAATTTCGACTATGCCTAAAGTATAGTAATATCGATATGTGATTTCTGTAGCAACATCCTTTAAAGATTCTATATCTGAAATGGCAATATGACTTTCCTTTGAAAGCTCCTCGGCAGATGCATATTCTTTAACTTCCCAGGTTGCATCTGCTGCTTGTTCAGTGGCTGCTTCGCCTTCTGTTTCAACTGCGCCAGCGCTCTCTGACTTCATTCCATTTTTGCTATCATCTGTTCTCTCAGGTGACAAGGATGGTTCAGCATCATACATAGCGCCTGCTAATTCATCTTCGTTAGCGTATTCGGCTGCGGAATCAATAGCTTCTTCTGTTTCTAATGCAGATTCTTCATAAAGTTCTGCTGAATCTGTAGCTTCCATAGCAAATTCCTGTGCGCTTTCAGTAGCTGCAGGTGCAGAGCTTTCCATATTCTTTGAGCCAAATCTGCCTAGAACAAGGCTTGAAACACCAAAGCCTGCAATTAATAAAGCTATAGCGGCTGCAGCCTTTGCATACTGCCTGAAGTTTATTATAGTTGCACCAGATTTCTTTTCCTTAGTGCTTACTTCAGATACCTTTTCTGATTCCAAGGCTTCTTTTTCTATATTATCAAGGATGCGTTTTCTCATTTCATCCGAGACTTTTACATTTTCCATGATCTCATTATATTTATTCAAAGTCATACGCCTCCTTCAGAATCATTTTTAACTGATCCCTACCCCTTTTAAGATCAGAGCGTACAGTGGACTCATTTCTACCGATTATTTCAGATATATCCCTGGTAGAATATCCTTCCTGATAAAAAAGATGTATAACTTCTCTAAACCTTTCCGGGAGCTGCTTTACAGCATCCCAAACAAAAGCCAGATCTTCTCTGTCATTAGCAACGAGCTCTTCGTTAAGCTCATCTGTGTCACGAAGCTTGTTATAATCTATCTTGTTCTTGCTGAGATTTGAGGCAACTCTTATAAGCCATGCTTTCTTATGGCTTTCGCTTTCAAATTGTGGCTTAGTCTTTATAACCTGTATAAGGGTTTCCTGGAGGATATCCTCCGAGTCACTCATGTTGTGGAGATATGAATAAGCGACTCTGAGGATAGTATCTCCGTAATCATCCATTATTTTTTCAGCAAGTACTCTTTCTGCTACTATGCTTTCATCACTGGCACTTTCTACAAGTGATGATTTTAGAGTGCTTACCAGATATAAGAAGAAAGTTTTGATCCTTCCTATGATCATTTCCCCAAATGATTTTCTGTGCCTTAATTCGTAAGCACTCAGCACTGCAGCTGATTCCATAGTTTTAACCTCTCTTTGCGACCATTCTTACCATCTGGTAGAATTCGTCTTTATATTCATCATGGCTTTCAATTTTCTTGTAGCTTGCCATGATATCTTCAAGACTTGATGTACCTTTATTATCGCTTCCTTTAAGGATCATTGCAAATTCTGTAACCATTGAAGCGAATATAAGATTCTGACTAGGATTCTCTGTGTATGAAGTGTTGTCTACAGGTACGGATACAATGTCTGACTTGTTGCTGTCAATTTCTTTAAATCTAACACTAAGTGTAGCATATTCGCTGTCTGTATCCTTAACTTCAACATCCTGATATTTAAGGTCGATTGCCTGCTCTGAGTCTGAAGGAATGAACTCATATAATGCTACAACACTGTGACCTGCGCCAATTTCTCCGCCGTCCTTAGTATCATCATTAAAGTCAGCATCATCCATTACTCTGTTCTCATAACCAATAAGTCTGTAAGAATTAACTCTTGCAGGGTTGAACTCAACCTGAAGCTTAACATCCTTCGCTACTGTAAGAAGTGTGCCACCCATTTCATCAACGAGGACCTTCTTAGCTTCAAGCATAGAATCTATATATGCGTAGTTACCATTACCACAATCTGCAAGTCTCTCTAATCTGTCATCTTTATAGTTCCCCATACCAAAACCAAGGACGGAAAGGAATACGCCATCATCTTTCTTTGCCTCGATAAATCTCTCAAGCTCGTCGGGATCAGAAATACCCACATTGAGATCTCCATCTGTAGCCATGATCACGCGGTTATTTCCACCTTCAATATAATATCTCTTAGCAATTTCATAAGCCTTCTGGATTCCTCTTTCACCATTTGTGCATCCATCAGCCTCAAGACCATCAATCTTATCCTTAATCTTGTCCTTATTTCTCATGCTTTCGCCGGAAAGTACGACTTTCTCTGTACCAGAATATGTAACAATAGAGATTGTACCGTCCTCAGGGAGCTTATCAACAAGCTCAATAAAGGATTTCTTCAAAAGCGGAAGCTTGTTATCATCATCCATTGATCCTGATACATCGATAAGGAAAACAAGGTTTGAATCCGGTGCCTCGCGAAGATCAACGTCCTTTGTCTTCATACCTACAAACATAATCTTGTGGCCTTCGTTCCAAGGGCACTCTGAAACTTCACTTGTAAAGCCAAATTTCTCATTTCCAACAGGATCATTAAGATCATAACTGAAGTAGTTAAGGAACTCTTCTACTCTGACTGCATCGGGGTTAATGTCGTTTATTGCATATCCGTTTTCAATCATTCTTCTTACATTTGAATATGAAGCTGTATCAACGTCTGCTGCAAATGTAGAAAGCGGATTGGACATTACCAGATTAAATCCGTTCTCTTCATAATTCTCATAAGATTCTGTATTTGGTTCAACATATCTCCAGTATCCATTTGCATAAGGATCAATAGCTGCTGTTTCACATGCATCCTCTACATAAGCGCCTGCGCACTCTGTAGCAGCTTCATCACAAGTAGCTTCAGCTGTGTAATCATAGCTCTTGGTATTTGAGTAGCTGTAATCTGCGTCATAGGATGTCTCTGTTGCAGTTGCAGGAGCTTCTGTTGCTACGGTTTCATACTTAGATGATCCACATCCAGCAAGTGTTCCTGTTACCATTGTAACTGCTGTGATTGTTGATAAAACTCTGTAATTCTTCTTCATAATACTTCCCTCCGTATTAAGTGTTTTTTGCTGTTCTACTTTATATACAGATGGGAAATAAAAAATGTTGCAAAAATTATAAAAAAATTTTCAAAAAATAATTAAAGAGTCATAATTACGCATAAATACTGGATGTTCAGAAAAATATTTTTTTAGAATATTTATGAAAGTTCATCCAAAGTCTTTCCATAGGGTTCAAGGAAGTCATCCATAAAGTCTGTAATCTCAGGAAGTTCCTTCTTCATCTGCTTGATTGACTTCATAGTGCTTTCCTTAGCTGTTCTGAACTCACTATTACCAGCATTCTTCTCTTCAATACATTTAATTAAGGCTGAGAGCTTATCAGCAGCTTTAACAAGCCTTCTCATATACTTCTCGTCCTCAGTCTCACTTCCTTTAAATATATCCTCAAAAGCTGGTCTAAGGTCCTCGGGAAGCTTATGTAAAAGCTGGATATCAGCGATTGCTTCAACCTTCTTATATGCCTGTTTGATTTCATCATTATAATATTTAACAGGTGTAGGCATATCCCCAGTTATAATCTCAGATGCATCATGGTAAAGGCCAATAAGTGCAGCCTTCTCAGCATCAAGATGTCTGCCATATCTGACATTGCCAATTACACATAACGCATGTGCTATCATGGCAACCTCTAAGGAATGCTCACTTAAATTCTCCTGCCTTGAATTGCGCATTAAAGCCCAGCGTTCTATATATTTCATTCTGGAAATAATAGCAAAGAAATTATAAGACATTTTTTTACCTCGCAAGAAAAATAATTGTATTTTGATTATTCAATTTCTGCTATATAAATCTAATTTATATATTGAAAAAGGGAGCTAAAAAGCTCCCTTAAATACTTAATGATAATGTTCAAATAAAGAAGATTTAACGATTTTCAAAATCCTCAACAAACTGAGTCACAAGTTTAACGGAACCATCAATACCAAGAACGCTGCTGTTAATTGTAAGATCATAAGTATCTGATCTGCCCCACTTCTTGGATGAGTAATAGTTGTAATAGCTCTGACGCTGCTTATCCTTCTTAATGAGCATCTCAAGAGCTTTATCCCTGGTGGTAACGTCTTCGTAGCGCTCCATTACACGTTGAATCTTATCCTCTTCGTCAGCATGGATGAAGATATTGATAACATTCTTATAGTCAGCAAGCGCATAATCAGCACAACGACCTACGATTACGCAGGGACCCTCGTCAGCAATCTTTTTAATAGTATCGAACTGAGCAAGGAATATCTTGTGACTGATGGGCATATCAACAAAACTTGATGAGTTATAGCCAAATGAATACGTATCCATAACAAGGTTATAGAGGAAAGATGTTGTAGGTCTCTCATCATGATCCTGTATCATCTCTTTAGCAAAGCCGCTCTCAGATGCTGCTCTGGTCAACAGTTCCTTATCATAAAATTTGATGCCAAAGTGTTCCGCTACTTTCATTCCAATTTCTCTTCCACCGGAACCAAATTGTCTGCCGATTGTAATGATTGTATTCATATGCGAACCTCCATCAAAAAGTATTCTATATATACTTTGATTATATCATATTTGTTTATACAAATATTTATTTTTTTTGATGAAAGTAACACAAATCCTTGTGCTTTATAAACTCAATTATTTATCCTCATCTGAGTAGTAAGGAACCTGTAGACATCCCCCGGCAGTGAGCTGTGAATCTATATGAATCCTGTTGATTTTAGCAATATCGCCAACAAATGCCTCTACATTTTTATAATGAAGAGGATCCATGTGTTCCTCAGCTATTGACCATAATGTATCACCAGCTGTGATGGTAACAACTGAATAGTACATTTTCTGTTCGTGTTCGCTATCACCCTTCGCATCAGAAAGAAATGAGAATGAAAGGAAAATACCAAGGAAAAGGATAACTGATGTCATAATTACAAAAATAGTAATTCTACGATGAAGCTGTCTCTCTCTCCTTCTACGGCTGTAGATCAATCTGATTACGTCTGTGTTATAAGTGTCTAAGTTAGTGTAGATTGATGCGTTTCTAATGTTGGTATTCATACGTCTCCCTCCTGAGATATCGAACAAATGTTGCGAACAACTGTTCTATAGAAAATATATCGAACATACTTTCTTTTGTCAATATTTATTTCGTACATTTGTTCTATAAATTTTTTATAAACTTTCTAAACAAAATCTTAAAGAAATCATTCGTTTCTGTTCATAATTTATTCATAATATGAGAGTATGATAAATATCAAGATAGTTGATGAACGAAATCACTATCTCCCCCTCATAAGAAAATCGCAGGACACTCACAGCAATGTGGGTGTTTTGTGATTTTTATGATTTCTTTTGTTTGATCTAATAATATTCCTTATGGTGTCCATTAAATACCCCACCAAATATATGTTTGCATGTACACTTGTTCTATGCTAAACTGAACATAGGTTCTAAATAAATATGGAGGAATGATATGTCAAAAGGGAAAATATCTGAGAAACAAAAAGAAATTCTTGAATTCATGAAGGAGACA
Source organism: Butyrivibrio sp. (assembly GCA_015056655.1). Taxonomy (GTDB): domain Bacteria; phylum Bacillota; class Clostridia; order Lachnospirales; family Lachnospiraceae; genus Butyrivibrio. The sequence continues at coordinate 95,874 of SVFV01000008.1, read as the reverse complement.
ATCCTAGAGAAAGGATATCCGCCGACTGTTCGTGAAATCTGTGAGAAGGTTAATCTTAAGTCCACCTCTTCTGTTCACTCTCATCTCGAAACACTGGAGAAAAATGGATATATCAGAAGAGACCCTACCAAGCCTCGTGCAATTGAAATCTGTGATGAGAATTTCAATATGGTAAGAACTGAGATGGTAAGTATTCCTGTTTTAGGTCAGGTTGCAGCAGGTCTTCCTATTCTTGCAGAGGAGAATATCGACAGCTACTTCCCTATTCCAGCTGAGATGTGCCCTAAAGGTAAAAACACATACATTCTTAATGTAAAAGGTGATTCAATGATAAATGCAGGAATCTACAGTGGGGATAAGATTTTTGTAGAATCATGTAATACAGCTAAAAACGGAGATCAGGTTGTAGCTCTTATTGATGATTCAGCTACTGTTAAGACTTTTTACAAAGAAGATGGACACATCAGATTACAGCCCGAGAATGATTCCATGGATCCTATCATAGTTGATAATTGTGAAATCATTGGTAAGGTATTCGGAGTTCTCAGATTATATTAAATATTTAAGGCACGCATTTCTATTTCAGAATGCGTGCTTTTTTCAGACTAAAAAAAAGCTGTAAAGAATGAAAACATCCTTTACAGCCAACTAGCAAATATCAATTATTCATATATTACAACTCATCAGTTGTGACTTTCTTACCATCTCTCCAGATTCTTTCGAGATCATAGAATACGCGATTCTCCTTATCAAAGAGATGAACGATGATATCTTCAAAGTCCTGAAGGATCCAGAAAGCACTGTCATAACCTTCTACGTCCTTTTTCTTATAGCCCTTCTTGTAAAGAGCCTCTTCTACCTTATCAGCCATAGCCTGAATCTGAGAACGGTTTGTTCCGCTAGCGATGATAAAGTAATCACCAAGTGAAGAAACTTCACTGATATCGAGGATTTCGATATCCTCTGCCTTTGTATTCTCAAGTGCCTCAACAGCAAGCTTTACCATTTCTTTTGAATTCTCTAATGTATGTTCTGCCACTTTTTACTCCTTCTCGTCACATAAATTTTTGTAGTAATCGTAAGTACTCTGTGTCATTGTGTCACATTCTTTATCTATATTATGCAAATAATTAAGTGTATCTCTAAGAATAATAAGCATACAAGCTTCCAGATTTTTAAAAGCTTCCTTGCGGATGATTTCCATGTGCTCCAAAGGCTTTCTGTTGGGCTCTATGAAGTCAGCTATAAAAACTATCATCTCAAGCTTTGTCATCCCAGGATGACCTGTTGTATGCCATCTGATGGCATTTAGTATTTCCTTATCATCAATGCCATACTTGTATTCTGCAAGGCACATTCCAGCTTTTGCATGAATAAGCGACGGGTTTCGCTTTTCTACATCACTTAATTCAACATCATATTTCTTACAGACTTTCATCTGTTCTTCGTGACTTAAATTTTTAGCACAATCATGAAGATATCCTGCAATTAATGCCTTCTGAACATCCTCATCATGCACTGAAGCAAGATTTGCAGCTGTATAGGCTACTCCAAGAGTATGATCAAACCTGTCAGCTTTTAATGCATCTTGCATCTCTTTTCTAAATTTTCTTGATATTTCAAGTGTCTTCATCTATGAAGTGTAGTCCTTTGAGTTTATTTTACATATACTTTGACGTCATCTTCTTTTTGAGGAGAAGGAACGCTTGAATAAACATTTTTAAGAATTGCAAACTCCACAACAGCATCAGGAATCATATATCTGACTGATCTGCCAGTCTGAAGTCTCTCTCTGATATCACTTGATGAAAGGTCTATATTTCTGAACTTAAGGATTTCGATATCAGCGCCAAACTTATCTTCAAGATATTTCTTCTGATTCTCCATATCCTCAGTAGACATCTCATCTCTGACAGCTGCAATTAATGTACAGCTCTTAAAAATCTCTTCTGCCTTATACCAGTTCTCAATCTGTTTGAAGGTATCTCCTCCGAGAATGAGATATAACTCATCTCCAGGATACATCTTCTTAAGTTCATTCAGAGTATCAATTGTGTAGGTATTTCCTTCACGATCAATCTCAAGTCTTGAACAGGTAAAATAAGGATTACTGTCAATGGCAAGCTTAACCATCTGATATCTAAGCTCGCCAGATGGAATGTCCTGATCCTTCTTTAAATAAGAACATCCACTTGGCATGTAGATTACTCTGTCGAGTCCAAACTGCTCTCTTGCTGCTTCGCCCAGTAATAAATGAACGTTATGAATAGGATTAAAGGTTCCGCCTACAATACCGATCTTTCTAGCATCCATACGAATTACTCCTTAATTTATGTCTTGTAATCTTATTGTAGAAAAATATAACGTCAAAATCTATTATGTAAAAATAAATTATTTAGGAAGTTTAATCTCAGGCTCTTCAGGAAAAGGCTTGTAAAGAACAATCTTGCGGCCAATAACCTGGACGAGTGTTGATCTTGTTCTGTCAGCGATTGTATGAGCTACTTCGTTAACATCTTCCATGCAGTTCTTAAGAACTGAGCCCTTGATAAGCTCCTTGTTGTTGAAGCACTCAGCAACAGACTCAGTAACTTCAGGAGTTACTGCAGACTTTCCAATCTGAAATACAGGCTCTATATTCTGTGCAAGTCCTTTTAAATATGCACGCTGTTTACTCGTTAAATTCATCATCTTCCTCCATATCGGTGTCATCATCTGCAGGCTCTTCTGTAGGCTGTCCACCCTCTACAGTGTCTGCATTTCTATAATAGTCAAAGCTGTTACCATACATACGGACTGTATCGCCCTCCTGTATGCCAAGAGCCTCAAGCTGATCGAGAATGCCATTCTCCACAAGGAAATTCTGGAAGAATGCAAAGCCCTTTTCAGAATCGAGGTTGGTATAACCAAGCATTTTCTCAATCTTAGGACCTTCAATAACGTATTCCTGCTCAGCTGAATCGTATTCAACTGTGAATGCTTCGCTCTCTTCTTTAAGCTCTGTCTCAGGATCAAATTCACTCTCGAATACAATAGATGTATCCTCAAGATTATCAAGCTCTCTACTAATATAGTATAACAGCTCATTAATACCTTTACCACTTAAGGTAGAAGTTGCAAACACCTTAACTCCCTGGGGTTCATACTTATCACGTAACTTCTGGATAATATCAGAATCCTCTCCATCAGGAAGCATATCGATCTTATTTGCAGCAATAACCTGAGGCTTCTTAGTAATATCAGCGTTGTATTTAGAAAGCTCATTATTAATTGCTTCTATATCTTCAAAAGGATCACGTCCCTCTGTTCCAGCAATATCAACAACATGGATCATAACCCTGGTACGCTCTATATGACGTAAGAACTCATGTCCAAGTCCTGCGCCCTCAGCTGCACCTTCGATAAGACCAGGAATATCAGCAACAACGAAGCCTCTTGCATCATTAAGGCTTACTACACCAAGCATAGGTGTGAGCGTTGTGAAGTGATAATTCGCAACCTTAGGTCTGGCATTAGAAACCTTTGTAAGGAATGTGGACTTACCAACATTAGGGAAACCAACAAGTCCTACGTCAGCGATCATCTTAAGCTCAAGTAAAATCTCAAGTTCCTTAGCTGGCTGTCCGGGCTGAGCGTATCTGGGAGCCTGCATTGTACTTGTAGCATAATGCATGTTTCCATTTCCACCTTTGCCACCCTTTAAAAGGACATGCTTAGTAGTGTCACCGGACATATCGATAATGACTTTACCGCTGGCAGCATCCTTAATTACAGTTCCTGCAGGAACCTTGATGGTTATATCCTGACCATTTTTACCATGGCATCTACGCTTTCCGCCATCCTCGCCATTCTCGGCCTTGTACTTACCACCGAAATGGAAATCAGAAAGAGTATTAACGCCGGGATCAACAACGATAATAACATCGCCGCCTTTTCCGCCGTCACCACCATCTGGTCCGCCGTTGGCTACAAATTTTTCTCTGCGGAATGACACGTGACCATCTCCGCCTTTACCACTTTTTACAAATATTCTTGCTCTATCTACGAATGCGGGCATGAAAATTCTCCTGTTTAAACTTTTGTCCTTTCGGAATCTCTCTTATCATATACCAAATCACTTAAATATTTACTATATGATAAAAGAGCTCCAAACAACGAATGTTTGGAGCTCAAATACAATCGAAACTGATTACTTCTCTACAGCGTAAACGCTAGCCTGCTTCTTATCGCGGCCCTTGCGCTCGAAACGAAGCACACCATCAACAAGTGCGAAAAGAGTATCATCTTTACCGATACCAACGTTCACACCAGGATGAATATGAGTGCCGCGCTGTCTGTATAAAATATTTCCAGCCTTTACGAATTGTCCGTCAGCTCTCTTTGCTCCAAGGCGCTTTGACTCGGAATCACGACCGTTCTTTGTGGATCCGACACCCTTCTTATGAGCAAAAAATTGAAGGTCCATATTCAACATGACTTACACCTCCTCGAATTTAATGTTCAAAAATTCTTTACCATACTGTTTGAACACATCAGTAATGCCAAGTTCATAAGCTTTCATAAGCAATTCCCCATCAGGAGAAAAGCCATTCTCCGCAGTAAGATCAATAAAACCCTCCTGAGGATCAGCATTACATGTAAAAGTATCATCTGTGAATTTTTCAAGTGAATTTACAGTGTTTATTGTAAGCATCGAAATAGCTGCGCATACAATATCTTTACCATATTCACCAGAGCCTGCATGACCATGAAGTTCAAAACCCATGTAGTCTCCGTCGGAATTCTTTTTAATAACGATACTAGTCATAGTTCAAACATCTCCTACAAGCTTACAGTGAGATCTTGTCAATCTTTACGCTTGTGAAGCACTGTCTGTGACCGTTCTTCTTGTGGTAACCGGTCTTACTCTTGTACTTGTAAACGATAACCTTCTTATCCTTGCCCTGCTCAACAACAGTTGCGCTAACCTTAGCACCTGCTACATCGCCTGCAACCTTAAGAGTCTTGTCGTCATTTACTGCGATAACATTATCAAATGTAACTTCTTTTCCGGCTTCTACGTCGAGCTTCTCAACGCGGATTACATCGCCTTCGGAAACCTTGTACTGCTTACCACCAGTAACAATAATTGCGTACATAAGGCACCTCCTTCTTCTCAATCTCGCTAACTATGGTGGGATAAAAAATATCCACTTCTACCTCGTTAAGCGGCATACTCTGAAATAATAACATCACTTTTTGATATAGTCAATAGTTTCTTTCAGAGTTTTCTTAAACTTGTCCCTTGTGAACTCCATAATTCCGAGTCCTGTAAGGTCGATGAACTTCATTTTGCGCTCATCTCCTGCTATGAGTTCCTGAACAAAATCAGTAAACTCCTGGGACATATTTTTATCCTTCATTGACACAAAGTCAATAAGAATCATTCCTGACAGATTCCTTAATCTGATCTGTCTGTAGGCTTCTATCGCAGCCTCTTTATTTAGTTCAAGGAAAAACTTATCGTTCTTTTTAAGATTTTTCCCGGAATTAACATCAATTAAGTTAAGTGTTTCTGTCTGCTCTATTATAAGATATCCGCCGGATGGCAGCCATACTTTCTTTTTAAAGAGATCATCTGTTTTACTTGTAAGGCTGTACTTAACGAATAAAGATATTCTCTCTGTTTCCTCATCATAGAATGAGCATTCCACATAATTTGAGCTAAGCTCATCAAAAACATCCTTTAAATCAGTAAGTACTTTTATCTCAGTCTCAAAGGTATCAAATAGCTTAAGGACTGTCTCGCTTACAAGCTGATGTAATGGCTTACTGTTTCCAAATAACAACTGATATTCACATCTGGTAGATGCTATTTCAATTAGCTTATCCAAATTCTCATAGGTAGAATCCTTTGGAAGCTTTATCTTGGAAGTAAGTCTAGCCTGCTTGGTCTTTTGCTCATCTGCCTTTATCTGAACAAGCACAATATCACCTGATCTAACTTCGGATGATTCTGCTATCTTTCTATTAAGAATACAGTTTACAGGAATATCCTTAATTGGTAAAAAACCAATCCCATGCTTACCCTTATCATTTTCAAAGCGGACAAACACAGAATCAAGGTTGCCTACCTTGTTCTCAACCCTGCCTGTATAGATATTCCCGGTTCGGTTGTTATCTGAGACAATATCGAGATATTCAACCTTACCATCTATAAGCCCAAGGATTGTCAGCTCATCATGCCAATTTGTGATAAGTAATTCAGACATAAACCTTTCCTTCCGGATTGCCATCCTTTACAGCATAGGATAAATCCTGGCAGCTTTCAAAAATCATAGGTTTAATGTAATAGCCCTTATCATCCTCACCGGAAAGATATGTATCCACTCTGTGGAATACAGGTGCAAACTCAGGCATTTCCTCACCTGCAAAAGAATAAATGCTGCTTATAAGAAGTGCTGCTTTAAGGTTTGATGCACTTCCGGCTGATAAAAGAACATGAATCTTATTGTCAATAATCTCCCATCTATAGATAAGAGGCTTAATATCTATCTCTTTTTCGCCATTCTTAGTCTTTTTCATGGCAGGGATTTTGTCCTGTTCCATGAATGCCTTCATAGTACTTTCAAGGTCAAAAGAAGGCACTTTTCCTTCTCTGAAAGAAATAATATACTCAGCACCAGCAACGCTTGTCATGGCATTTTCAGCCTTATCATCAAGCTCAGATACAGCTATTACTTCGATTCCCTCATTCATTGTCTTGTTGAGGTCGTCCATAACCTGCTCTTTAGATACACAGCTTAAAACTGTCATATCCATGTAATCACCATCTGTTGTTGAGCCAACGCTAAGAGGCTGTGCAAATGACAGAATCTGATGAGGGCTGTAGCCTTCAGAGTATTTAATATCTATTTCAGCACGCCTGATTGCCTTCTGAACATATCTCATAACATCCAGATGTCCAAGAAAACGGATCGGACCATGCTTTTTAAACTTCATTCGTAGCTTTATCATAAAAATCTTCCTTATACACCGGTTTTGGGTTCAAAGCAAATTCCAACGCCATAGCTTGCGCCTCCGCAGCCCTGACACTGCTGTCTGCAGTTAGGAGTAACAACACCCTGCTTGGAACGCTCCCATTCTCTCCAGAGGAATTCCTTTGAAACTCCGCAGTTTAACATATCCCAGGGGAGAATCTCGTCCTTTGTTCTCTCTCTCTTTACATAGAACATGGGATCAAGTCCGGCTTTTTCTAATTCCTCCATCCAAATATCGTTCTTAAAGAACTCGCTCCATGCATCAAAGATACAGCCTCTCTTATAAACGTTATAAATAACCTCAGAAAGTCTTCTGTCACCTCTTGCAAGAATTCCTTCAAGCATACTTGCGTCAGCTTCATGCCAGTTGTACTTGATATGCTTCTGGTTAAGCTGGCTCATAATGCCTTTTCTGGTGATATTAGCCTTATCAAGGAATTCCTCTTTTGTATTCATCGAAGCCCACTGAAAAGGAGTAAAGGGCTTGGGTACAAAGAAGGATGTGCTGGCAGTAATCTCAATTGTTCTGCCATTTCTCTTTTCCTTGGGAACTGTCTCAAAGTATTCAACAGCAATCTTATTTGCAATATCACCAATACCCTCGATATCCTCAGTAGTCTCACCCGGAAGACCAAGCATGAAATAAAGCTTAACCTTATTCCAGCCACCTTCGAAGGCTTCATGGCTACCTCTTAAGATATCCTCTTCTGTAAGTCCCTTATTAATGACATTTCTCATTCTCTGAGTTCCAGCTTCAGGTGCAAATGTAAGTGAAGACTTCTTTACGTCCTGAACCTTACTCATAACATCAAGAGAAAATGCATCAATTCTAAGTGAAGGAAGTGAAATATTTACCTTGTGCTCATTACAGTATTCAATAAGAAAATCAAGAAGCTCATCAAGATGTGTGTAATCACTGGTACTAAGTGAGCTAAGTGAAATCTCTTCATAACCTGTATTCTTTAAAAGAGTTATCGCATACTCTTTAAGCTTTTCTACATCTCTTTCTCTTAAAGGTCTGTAAAGCTGACCAGCCTGGCAGAATCTACAGCCTCTGATACAGCCACGCATAACCTCCATAACAACTCTGTCCTGAGTAACCTTGATAAAAGGCATTACAGGCTTCATGGGATAATATGCGTTTGATAGGTCCTTTTCAAGCTCCTTATCTACTACCTGGGGAGCACCGTCCTTTGCAGCGATTTCCTTAATAGTTCCATCCTCGTTATAGGAAATATCATATAAAGAAGGAACATATAATCCGGGAATCTGACTGCACTTAATGAGGAAGTCCTTTCTGGACATACCAGAATCCTTAGCCTCGATATAAAGGTCAAACAACGCTCTGTACTGAGTTTCGCCCTCTCCAATATAGAAAATATCAAAGAAATCAGCGATGGGCTCAGGATTGTAGGTACAAGGGCCACCACCAATGACTATCGGATCGTCAAAGGTTCTGTCCTTTGAATAAATAGGAATTCCTGAAAGATCAAGAACCTGAAGAATATTGGTATAGCACATCTCATACTGAAGTGTGAAACCAAGGAAATCAAAGCCCTTAACCGGATCCTGTGATTCCAGCGCAAAAAGCGGGATATTGTCTCTACGCATGACCTTATCAAGATCATCCCATGGAGAGTATACCCGCTCACACCAAACGTCCTTATACTCGTTAAACATTCCATACAAAATCTGAATGCCAAGGTGTGACATTCCTATTTCGTAAACATCAGGAAAACAGAATGCAAAACGCACTTTTATATCAGATAAATCCTTAATAACACTGTTAACCTCGCCTCCGATATAGCGCTCAGGCTTCTGGATGCTAAGAAGGATCTCATCTGATAATGCTAATTTTTCGTTCAAATTAAAACCTCGCTAAAACAATTATCTTCTGGCAAGTTCATCAGTAATATCTTCCCATGAGATATTCTTCTCTGCCATAAGTACCATCATATGATACAAAAAATCTGCCATTTCGTAAACGAGTTCATTTGAATTTTGATTTTTTGCTGCAATAACAATCTCTGTGCTCTCTTCGCCGACCTTTTTAAGGATCTTATCAAGTCCCTTATCAAAAAGGTAGTTGGTGTAAGAGCCAGTTCTTGGATTAACCTGTCTGTCCTTAATTACCTCAAAGACGTTATCTAAAACCTTCTGAGGGTTCTTCTCTGAGTACTTTTTAGCACAGATTTCATTAAAGAAGCATGAATAGCTTCCTGTGTGGCAGGCTGCTCCAATCTGCTTAACCTTTGCAAGGATTGTATCGTTGTCGCAATCAGCAACAAGCTGCTTCACATACTGGAAATGTCCGCTTGTCTCGCCCTTGAGCCAGAGCTCATTACGGCTTCTGCTAAAGTAGGTCATCCTTCCGGACTCAATGGTCTTGTTGTAGGACTCTTCATTAAAATATGCCACCATCAGAACTTCAGCTGTTCTGTAATCCTGTACAACAACAGGAACCATTCCATCATTGTTCTTTTTAAGATCCTCCCATTTAAGCTGAGGGATCATTCTGTTTACAGCAAGGTCATGATCTGCACAGATTTTCTTCATGCCCCTGATTTCAGCAGAGTTCTTGTTGATTGCTTTTCCTGTAAGTCCGCTTACATTGGGCTGAGATAAAAGCTCAATAAGCTTATCCAGAGAAACATCAGGGAGACTGAGTATTGTAGGCATATTAAGCTCAGGAGTCTTCTTAATCTCGGATGTATTAAGTAAAACAAGCTCATCAGCATAGGTAGAAATGCTGTCTGTATGGTCTGTTATCTTATCAGTCTCTGTGTAGCAGATAACGATCTTATCTTTTCCAAATTTCTCAGAGACCTCCTGCAAAATATCTATGTTGCCCTGTTTTGAGAAATTAAGACAAGCCTTCTTGCAGCCAGCATAAAGGAGCTTTTTAATATCCTCCATGCGCTTTACATTTCCGGCTCCATAAACAGGAACACTTACATTCGAACAAATCTCCTTGATTATATCCAGGGATTCCTCATGCTCTTCATCACCCTCAGACATGTCAAATACTATGATCGCATCGCAGTCATCATTATCATACTTTTCAGCCAGTGCAAGAGGTGTCTCATCAAGCTGCGTAGGCGTATTAAGGTCCTTAACTGCCAATCCTTTGTGAAGATATATACAGGGTATGAATTTTTTAAGCATAAATAATCATTCTCCAGTCCGGTTTTATTATAGTAAAATTACAGGCTTCCTTTTGTACTAAGTACATCAGTAATTCTCTCATCAAATGAGGTTGCTTCATCAAGAGCCTTGGAAAAAGCCTTGAACATAGCTTCAATCTTGTGGTGGTCATTGATACCTGTGACAACTCTAAGGTGCAGATTCATCATTGCTCCGTATGAAACAGCATAGAAGAATTCTCTTACAAGCTGTGTATCAAAATCTCCAACCATGGGTGCAGTAAAAGCTGCATCCATCACAAAATAAGGTCTTCCGCAAAGGTCGATTGCTGACATTACAAGGGTCTCATCCATAGGAAGAAGCATGCTTCCATATCTCTTAATGCCCTTCTTGTCGCCAAGAGCCTTGGCAATAGCCTGTCCAATGACAATTCCAGTGTCCTCAACGGTGTGGTGTCCATCTACATTCAGATCGCCCTTTACTTCAACAGTCATGTCAAAAAGGCCATGTCTTGTAAAAGCATCAAGCATGTGGTCAAAGAAACCGATTCCGGTATTTATATTAGCTTTTCCTGTGCCATCAAGCTCAAGGCAAACATTAATGTCGGTCTCTCCGGTTTTTCTGTTAATTTCTGCGTATCTGGACATATCATTCTCCTCGTTTGATAACTATGTTCTTATTATAGATTTATTCAAATCTTACTGCAATTGAATTTGCGTGTGCTGTAAGGCCTTCGTTCTTTGCAAAGATCTCAATATCCTTGTGTACAGCTTCAAGACCAGCCTTGGAATAAGCAATAATGCTTGTCTTCTTTACAAAGTCATCAACTGACAAGGGTGAGAAGAATCTTGCAGTCTGGTTTGTAGGTAAAATGTGATTAGGGCCTGCAAAATAATCTCCCAGAGGCTCTGATGAATATGTTCCAAGGAAAATAGCACCAGCGTGCTTTATCTTCGGCATTACTTCAAAAGGATTCTCAGTAATGATTTCAAGGTGCTCTGAAGCAATTGCATTTGCTGCTTCTATTCCATCCTCCATATTCTCAGCTACAAAGATATATCCATAATTGTCGATAGATTTCTGCATGATCTCAGATCTTGAAAGCTCAGCTATAAACTTATCAACCTGAACAGAAACCTCATCAGCAAGCTTCTTACTTGTGGTAATAAGGATTGCACTTGCCATTTCGTCGTGCTCAGCCTGTGAAAGAAGGTCTGCTGCGACAAATCTCGGATTAGCTGTCTCATCTGCAATTACAAGAATTTCAGAAGGGCCAGCGATTGAGTCGATTGAAACATATCCAAAGCAAGCCTTTTTAGCAAGGGCTACAAATATATTTCCAGGGCCGGTTATCTTGTCTACCTTGGGAATAGATTCTGTTCCAAAAGCCATAGCTGCGATAGCCTGTGCTCCGCCAGCCTTATAAATCTCATCAACACCTGCAATATCTGCAGCAACTAAGGTTCCAGCATTTACCTTTCCAGAAGCTGAAGGAGGTGTACACATTACAATTCTCTCAACACCAGCAACCTTAGCAGGAAGAACATTCATAAGTACGCTTGAAGGATAAGCAGCCTTTCCTCCAGGGACGTAAACACCGGAAATTTCAATAGGTGATACTCTCTGTCCAAGGATTGAGCCATCCTCCTTAGTATCGATCCAGCTGTTTCTCTTTTGCTTTTCATGGAAAGCTGTGATGTTAGCTGCACTTTTCTTCATGGCAGCTATGAAATCATCATCAAGCTCTTTATAAGCATCCTCAATTTCCTGTCTTGTAACCTTGATGTTTGAGGAATTCAGCTCATATTTGTCGAACTTTAAGGTGTATTCAAATAAAGCTTCATCCTTGCGCTTTCTGATGTCTGTGATGATGTTATTTACAATATCCTCATATTCGCCATAATTTGACGGGCTTCTTTGTAAAAGCTTATCAAGCAGTTCTTCTTTTGTCTTATCATTTAGCTCTACAATACGCATTACAGATTTCCTTTCATGTCATCAATTAGTTTTCTTATTCTGGGAGCCTCCATCTGCATACTAACCTGATTAACTATAACTCTTGCAGACAAAGGACAAATCTCTTCTAAAACAGTGAGTCCGTTTTCCTTAAGGGTACTTCCGGTCTCAACAATATCAACAATTACATCAGATAAATTAACTATGGGACCAAGCTCAACTGAGCCGTTAAGCTTAATTATGTCCACAGTCTGATTTTTTCTGTTGTAGAAATAATCTCTTGCAATATTGGGATATTTACTTGCGACCCTGATCATCTCATGATGGTTCAAAAGCTCTCTTGCTGATTCAGGACCGCAGACGCACATGCGACATTTTCCAAAACCAAGGTCCAAAACCTCATATACGCTTCTATTTTCCTCCATGATAGTGTCTTTTCCAACAATTCCTATGTCAGCTGCTCCAAGCTCTACATAAGTCGGAACATCAGGTCCCTTTGCAAGGAAAAACTTAAGCTTTAACTCCTCGTTTGTAAAAATCAGCTTTCTTGTGCTTTTATCAGTTACTTCCTGGCACTTTATTCCGCATTTTTCAAGGAGTTCCATTGTGTTATTTACAAGTCTGCCTTTGCCAAGCGCAAAGGTCAGATAACGATCTTCTTTTTTCATATATAAACCCTTAAATGTGTTAGTTAATAGCTTCAAAAGATATCGGATGTTACTTTTTCTTTCTTAAAATGACGCTCTCACCATTTCTTCTAAGCTCCTGAGCCTCAGAAAGTGATTTATCAAAGGTTTCATCATCAAATTCGATGATAACGGAGAGTTGTTCCTCTTCCATTTCGACCTTCTGTCTGTAAAGCGCTGTCATCAGATCATCTATGTTGATCATAAATCCGATTGCAGGAGCACTTTTTCCGAATCTCTCAAGAAGGTTGTCATAGCGCCCGCCCTTTGCAATGGCATCACCAACGCCGTAGGTATAAGCATGGAACATAACACCTGTGTAATAATTGAATTTACTAAGCATTCCAAGGTCAAAGGAAATGTAATTCTCTATGCCATAGCTGCAAAGTACCTTGTAGAGATCCTTAAGTCTCTTGATAGCGGCCTTTGATTTTTCATTTGATACGATTTCTCCGGCATTATCAAGGATTGAAGCATCACCAATGCAGGTAGATACGCTCTTTATAAGATCGATGTACTTGCAGGTCATGTGGTTCTCTACCATTACAAGTTCAGCAGCAAAGGTATTTCTGTTTACCATCAGCTCTCTGATCTCTGACTCAGTCTCATTATCAATTCCGGCTTCCTCGCAGATTCCGTTGTAGTAATCAGCATCACCAATGCTTATCTGGAAATCTGTAAGTCCTGTAGAAGTAAGTGACTCAACCAAAAGAGCTATCATCTCAGCGTCAGCATAAATGCTGCTCTCATTCATAAGCTCAGCACCAAGCTCTGTACTTTCTTTAAGCTTTCCCTGCAGATTATGCGTGTTAAGGAAGGTTTTTCCGCTGTAGCAGAATCTGACTGCACTGTTGTCCTCTAAGAAGTATTTACTTACGCATCTTGCAACAGAGGGCGTAAAGTCAGGACGAAGAACCATTGTCTGACCATCCTTATCAAAGAACTTATAAAGCTCTCTGGCACTGTTATTACTAATCTCCTCAGCAAAAACATCAAAGAATTCAAAGGTGGGAGTATCAATATCCTCAAATCCATAGGATTTCATCCTTGAATTGATCTTCTCCATAATTCTTTTTCTGTCACTGCACTCCCTGCCGTAAAGATCACGAACGCCTTCAGGAGTATGTACTAGCTTTCGATTCATAGTTTATCTCCTATACTTTAGTATAGTAACGCGCTACCATGCTACTATGTTAAACTTCTACTAGTTTATCGGAATACCATTTATTTGTCAATCTCTGGATTCTAAATCTTTTTGCAATTTTTCAAGATAGGGAATAAAGGAAACATCATCATTTGAGATGACATACTCTGGATCAAGCTCATCATATCTAAAGCTTTTCCTTCCACCATTTGCTGCTCTGTCCCAGAATTCCTTTAATTTCCTGAATGTCAGGTAATAATATTCTCCTCTTTTTGTGTAATAGATAAGGAAAAATGCAATCCCGTCCTGTTTTTCAAAGGATTCCATAAACTGAACCTGATGAGGGTGAATGTTCTCTAAGGTAAATGTATCTACAGCGCATTCCTTTGCGTCAAAACATACAGGAATACCCTGAACAGCACCGATGTAGTCAACGGTACTTTTCTGGTCAAAATATGCAAGAGTTATATGTCTTGTCTCTTTATCAATGTTGATGGGGGTGATAGGCGTAGGAATTTTCTGGATGAGAGCAAGCTCTTCATCCAGATATCTTTCGTTTGTTCTGTTAATCAGTTCCTCAAGGGTTGACCCCCTTAAGCCTCTAGAATTCCAGGTTGCCATCTATACGCCTCTTAAGAAAATTTATCAAATAATTACTGGAGCTTTTGGAACAGCTCCGGAAGTCCTGCTTTTAATTCTTTCCCTGAAAGATAAGAAAACTCATCATCAAACTCAGGGAAAACAAGCCTTTCAGCGTGAAGTAGCTGGTATTTAAGCTTAAAGTCTTCTTTAAGCTTCTTGTTTAAGCGTTCATTGCCATACTTGCTATCTCCTACAATGGGATAACCAAGGGAAGCCAGGTGAGCTCTTATCTGGTGCGGTTTGCCAGTATGCAAAAGGACCTCCACTTCAGAGAGCTTAACTACTTTACCGTCTGATAATGTAAGCTCATAGTTTCTCAAGGGCTTAAAACCGGTCTTTATTCTGGAAGAATCCTTAACCTCTGAATCTATAAGCCTTACTGTGTTTGTCTTTTCATCCTTTACAAGATAGCCGTCAACCTCCATAGCCTCTGTGAAAGTCCCCGATACTATGGTTCTGTAGTACTTTTGAAGTGATCTGTCCTTTAGGATTTCAGCCATTTTACGAGCACCAGCCAGAGATTTGGAGCAGATAACTATACCTGAGGTATTTCTATCCAGTCTGTTACAAACAGAGGGCCTAAAGGACTTAAGCTCCTCCTTATTAAGCTTGCCCTCACTAAGAAGGTATCCGATAAGCCATTCATTTAGTGAAGCATCATTTCCATCAGCCTTCTGAGTAAGAATTCCAGAGGGCTTATTGATCAAAACTATATGCTCATCTTCATAGATAATTTCGAGATTGCCGAATCTCTTGTAAGCATTTAGATACTCATCATTATTGTCAGCACTGTTATTTGCAAACTTATCGAAGGTTTCATCAGCAAAAAATACGCTGATAATATCACCCTCTGAAAGCGCTTCTTTTCCAGTAGCTTTCTTTTTATTTAGAACTATATTCTTTTTGCGAAGCATCTTATACAAAAAGCCCATACTTGCATTGCTGAAGTACTGAGAAAGAAATTTGTCCAGCTTTTTTCCTGCTTCGTTGGAAGTAATATGTATTTCCTTCATTTTTATCCTTTATAGCGAAATTGATAATAAAACAAGTGCACAGGTTTCCACTGTTCCGGGAACCCATGAGTCCTCTATAGCGACAGGATCAATGTTCTTGGCACTTCTAATCTGTTCAAGCTGATCAAGTCTCTTACAGAAAGCATTTAAATCCTTAAATACTTTAACTGTGTAATCAGTGTAGCCACTTTGAGCAATCTGATTTCTGATATGCTTCTCACAGTTATTGATATCAAGTGCCTTGTCCTCTGTAAAGCAGCACACATTCTTATCAAGTACTGTGGCAGCAGCTATTCCGTAATTCTCCTCATAGCTTGTCATTTCAAGGTCATATCTTATAAGAAGGCCCTGTCTGTGTCTCTCAATCATATCATAGGCTTCCTTACTGCAAGGATGAGCGCGAAGATACATGATCATATTTACTGCGCTAAGACCAGCCGGAAGACATCCCAAAGCTGCTATGATACTGAATGCACTTTTATTTGAATGGTAAATAATTAGTCCTGTTAAAAAGATTGCAAGGCAGATTAAAAGCGCAATTATAGTCCTTGCAATTGCAAATTTTCTGCTGCTTTCTATATATCCAAAATTACCCTTAGAAACTTTTCTCATTATTCTTTAACTGCTCCAATTCTTCGTCTGTGAGTTCTCTGTACTCACCGGGCTCAAGGCTCTCATCCAGTGAAAGCTGTCCCATTCTGATTCTTCTTAAAAATGTAACTTCATTATCAACAGCATTAAGCATACGCTTAACCTGATGGAATCTTCCTTCGTGAATTATAAGGTGAAGAAGCTTTTTTCCATCTTTTTCCTCAATAAAAGCCTTTGCTGGCATTGTTGGCTTCTCATCTCCTATATCAACGCCCTCTGAAAGCTTTTTGATGTCATCATCTGACACAGGCTTTAAGGTATGAACTTCATATTCCTTTTCTACATGCTTTTTAGGAGATAAAAGGCTGTGTGAGAGCTTTCCATCATTAGTTATAACAAGAAGCCCCTCTGTATCCTTATCAAGTCTGCCAACAGGTGCCAGGTCCTTATCGAATTTAGTATCAATAAGGTCTATAACTGTTGTGTCATGATTATCAGTCGTTGCAGAAACCACGCCCTGAGGCTTATTCATTATGTAATAGCGATACTTGGCATAGCCTTCTGTTAAATTCTCACCTGAAAACAAAATCTCATTCTTCTCAGGATCTATCTGAACATCTGGTTTTGACGCAGTAACTCCGTCAACCTTTACCATGCCATTTTTAATATATTCCTTTAACTGCTTCCTCGTTCCGATTCCACAGTCATTTAAAAACTTATCTAATCTCATTATTTCCTCTTTGAAAAAGCTACCACAATATAAAACTGCGGTAGCTTTATTTCTTAGATCATATCTACATGAAGATCGTCAGGGCCATCCTGAGCACTCTCAGGCTGAATTGTATTAACAGGTTCAGCATTGTTAGGATTTACGCTTGGAGGCACCAGATCTGCTCTGTTTGATTTAATTGTCTCACTATAATGTGTAAGCGAGTTAAGCAGACTGTTGTTAGTTCTGCTTGTTGTTTCAATAGCCAGATTTACAAGCTTCTCAACATCAGCAAGAAGTGAATCTGTATAGCTTACCGCAGCTGCCTTCATCTGGTTTGCTTCGTCAGTTGACTTGGTGAGAATCTCCTCAGCCTGCTTAGCTGCCTGGGCTATAACTGCGTTAGCCTGAGCGTAAGCCTGCTGCATGATCTCATGCTCGTTAATAAGCTCATTAGTCTGAGCTGTAGCTTTATCAATAAGGTCCTGAGCTTTCTTTCTAGCATCATCAAGAATAGCTTCCTTATTGCTGATAATAGTCTGATAACGCTTAATCTCTTCAGGAGTCTTGCTCTTAAGCTCGATAAGGAGCTCTTCCATCTCTTCTCTGTTAACAATGATATTTGTTTTGGATAATGGCTGATACTTGCAGTTCTCAATAAATGCCTGGATTTCCTCAATGCATTGCTCTATTCTACTGCTCATCTTCATTTCCCCCAATCTTTTCAGAGTCTTTGTAACCATATTTTGAATAAACCATCTGCGCCACATGAGGTGTTACGCAGCGACTTATATCACCATGAAAGCTTGCAAATTCTCTAACAGTTGAACTGCTAAGATATGCATATTCAAGACTAGTTGTCAGGAATACTGTATCCACATCCCCATTAGAAAACATCTTGTTCGTCTGTGCTATCTGGAGCTCATATTCAAAATCCGTTATAGCTCTAAGTCCTCTGATAATTATCTTGATATTATTATTTTTACAATAATCGATAAGAAGTCCTTCATAAGATTGAACGTCCACATTTCCCAGATCTGCTGTGGCTTCTTTAATCATATTAACACGTTCATTAACTGAAAACAACGGACTTTTTGCCGTATTTACGCTAACTAATACGACCATCTTGTCGAACATCTTCGATGCGCGCTTGATAATATCTAAATGTCCAAGTGTTATAGGATCGAAGCTTCCGGGATAAACGGCTATCTTCATATTTTATTCCTCTTCATCAGTTTTTCTTTTCATGAAAACATGCTGATTCGTCTTATATTTTTTCTCTTTAATAATCTCAAAGCCTGCATCCTCAAATAATGTCAGATCAGTATCAAGGTTACACTCCGCAATGAGAAGTGTGTACTTTGTCACATAGGGCATTTTTGCAAGAAGCTCAAAGGTTCTCTCATATAAGCCGCCCTCATAGGGAGGGTCAACGAAAATGATATCAACCTCTTCCTCTCTTACATTCTTAAGTCCAAGAAGAATATCCTGCTTTAAAACGACAGCCTTTTCCTCGAACTTGGTTGTCTTGATATTCTGTGTAATGCATTTCACAGCCTTGGCGTTATTTTCAATGAAATAAGCTCTGACAGCGCCTCTTGAAAGGGCCTCAATGCCAATTCCGCCGCTTCCGGCAAAAGCATCAACAAATACTGCTCCCGGAACCTCGTTCTGGATCATATTAAAAAGAGTTTCTTTAATACGGTCCTGAGTAGGTCTGGTGTCATTACCATCAGGAGTAACGAGTTTTAATCTTCTTGCTTCTCCAGCTATTACTCTCATAATTTAAATCCTTATTTTTGTCCCTTTGGTGTCTCTGTTTGCTATCTTTAAATGGTCAAGCTTAAGCTCCTTACCATTATGTTCGATTGATTTTTCTTCAAGCTCGCCAAGGTAATAAGCATCACGAATGGTGTCTTTTCCGGTAAGTCTCATTCCCCTAACGCCCACAGCACCCTTCTTTTTCTCAGGTACATCTTCGAGCTTGAATCTAAGGAAAAATCCGCCCTCTGAAACAAGTACAACAGTGCTAAGGTCATGTGTAACCTGAACACTTACAACCTCATCTCCATCTGCAAGCTTGGTAGCAGCAACGCTTCTTCTGGAAACATCAAACTCGCCGCCATCTACTATCTTAATATTTGCCTGCTTTGTTACAAACATAAGTCTGTATAGATTAAGCTCAGACTGGCTTGCTACATAGATTATCTGGTCAATTGAAGTATTGAAATCACTGACATTATCAATAGGCACACCCTTGTCACGCATCTTACCCTGAGGAAGATCCATGGCCTTAATGGTGTGAAGAGTTCCGTTAGCTGTAAATACACAGATCTTACCAGTATTCTTCATAACAAATGAATACTTGAAGTCGTTCTTTATAGTCTCAAGGTTCTTCTCATAGGTTGTAACATCGATGGTCTTGGCATATCCAAATCTGTCCATGATGAAGGCAACATCTATCTCTTCGATAGGTTTCTCCTCATAAACAGCGCCTTCGATGTTATCAATTACAGTCTTACGCTTTGTAGCATACTGTTTTCTGATCTCTGTGAGCTCATTCTGGATAACAAGTGACATAGACTCGTGATCCTCAAGGATGTCCTCATATCTGAAGATCTTAGCAATTGTATCCTCATGCTCCTTGACAAGAGCCTCAAGCTCAAGACCAATCAGCTTATACAGACGCATCTCCATGATGGCATCAGCCTGTCTCTCTGTAAAAAGAAGCTGCGCAGCCATTGCTCTTGAAGCATCTGACTTAAACTTGATTCCGTCTGTATTACCATTAATGAGGCAATTCTTAGCCATTGCTCTGTCCTTGGATCCTCTGAGAATCTCGATAACGATATCAATAACGTTGCAGGCCTTAATGAGACCTTCCTGGATTTCCTTCTTTTCCTGTTCCTTCTTAAGGAGAGTTGTATATTTTCTTCTTGCAGTCTCAAACTGGAAGTCTACAACAGCCTTCATGATTGAAGAAAGGCTCATTGTCTCAGGTCTTCCATCACAGATTGCAAGCATATTTACACCGAAGGTGTCTTCAAGCTTTGTCTTCTTATAGAGAAGATTTGTGAAGTTCTCTACATCAGTATCCTTCTTAAGCTCAATAACTATGCGGATACCTTCCTTTGAAGACTGGTTTGATATATCAATAATATCATTTGTTATCTTTTTCTCAGCAAGTTCAGCCACATCCTGAAGGAACTTACCAATACCAGCTCCGATCATGGTGTAAGGAATCTCAGTGATAACAAGATTGATATGTCCAGCCTTACCCTTTTCTGTTGTGACTGCGCCACGAAGTCTGATTTTACCCTGACCCGTCTCATAGATTTCTCTAAGGTCATCCTTATTGATTACAATACCACCAGTAGGGAAATCAGGTCCCTTGATGTACTTCATAAGCTGCTTTGTAGTAATCTCAGGATTCTGCATATAGGCAATCTCAGCATCAATTACCTCAGCAATATTATGAGGAGGTGTGCTTGTCGCCATACCTACAGCGATACCCTCTGAACCATTTATAAGGAAATTGGGTATCTTTACAGGGAGAACCACAGGCTCTCTCTCTGTCTCATCAAAGTTAGGGATGAAATCAACAACATCCTTATCAAGGTCAGCAAGGAAATTCTCCTGAGTGATCCTTGAAAGTCTGGCCTCAGTGTATCGCATTGCTGCGGCTCCGTCGCCTTCGATGTTGCCAAAGTTACCATGGCCATCTACAAGGGGAACGGATTTCTTAAAGCCCTGTGTCATTACGACAAGGGAATCATAAATTGAACTATCTCCATGGGGATGATATTTACCCATAGTATCACCGACTATACGAGCACTCTTACGATATGGTCTGTCATATCTGATTCCCAGCTCATGCATATCGTAGAGAGTTCTTCTCTGTACAGGTTTAAGTCCGTCTCTGATATCCGGGAGTGCTCTTGCGACAATAACACTCATGGCATAGTCAATATATGATTTTTGCATTATCTCCGAATATTCAGAGCGAATCAAATTCTCTTCCATTATCAAAAACCTCTAAAAATTTATTCTGGCTAATTGCCTTAAGCATCAATGTCAGCATCAGTTGCGTGCTGATGAATGAATTCACGTCTGGGCGGAACTTCATTACCCATCAAAAGCTCAGTCATGTGAGATGCCATCTTGGCATCCTCGATTTCTACAAGACGCAGCATTCTGCGCTCCGGATCAAGAGTTGTCTCCCAAAGCTGGTCGGGATCCATCTCACCAAGACCCTTATATCTCTGAAGGGTAAATGAACCCTTGTGATTCTTTCTATATTTTTCAAGAGCAGCATCATCATAGAGGTACTCCTCTTTGCCCTTACCGGGCATAGCCTTATAAAGAGGAGGCATAGCGATATAAACATGTCCCTCAAAAATAAGCTCAGGCATAAATCTATAAAACAATGTCAGAAGCAGAGTTGAAATATGAGCACCATCAACGTCCGCATCGGCCATAATTACAATCTTGTCATAGCGAAGCTTGGAAATATCAAAGTCATTTCCATAGCCCTCTGAGAAGCCGCATCCAAATGCATTGATCATGGTCTTAATCTCGGCATTAGCAAGAATCTTGTCAATACTAGCCTTCTCAACGTTAAGGATCTTACCTCTGATGGGAAGAATAGCCTGGTATTCACGATCTCTAGCAAGCTTAGCACTACCACCGGCGGAATCTCCCTCTACGATGAAGATTTCACATTTGGAAGCATCCTTACTGTTACAGTTTGCAAGCTTACCATTTGAATCAAAGGAATATTTCTGCTTTGTAAGAAGATTTGTTTTAGCCTTCTCTTCTGTCTTACGGATTTTAGCAGCCTTTTCAGCGCATCCGATAATAGACTTTAATATCTCAAGATTTCTGTCAAAGAATCTGGAAATTTCTTCACCTGTAACCTGAGATACAACCTTGGCTGCATCCTGGTTATCAAGCTTAGTCTTGGTCTGACCTTCGAATCTCGGATCAGGGTGCTTGATGCTGACAACAGCTGTCATACCATTACGAACATCCGCTCCAGTGAAGTTATTATCCTTATCCTTCAGTATTCCAAGACCTCTTGCATACTGATTTATAACGTTAGTAAACATGGTTTTAAAGCCGGTAAGATGTGTACCACCTTCGGCATTATAGATGTTATTACAAAAACCAAGTACATTTTCGTGGAATTCGTTTACATACTGGAAAGCTACATCAAGAGATATTCCTTCGCTCTCGCCGCTAAAGAATATTACGTCTGTTACAGCTTCCTTGGACTTATTCATATCTCTGATGAATCCGGTAATTCCTTCAGGTTCATGGAACTCAATATATTCCTCAGTTCCTGGTCTGTCATCAATATAGATAATAGTCAGATTGGGATTTAGATATGCTGTTTCATGAAGTCTGGACTTAATGTCCTCCTCACGAAATCTTGTTTTTTCGAATATCTCGGGATCCGGTAAAAAAGAAATGGTTGTACCATGATCTCTTGTCTTGCCAACAGGCTCTAAAAGACCATCCTTAAGCTCAACAGTAGGTACACCTCTCTCATAAGCATCCTCATATACAAAGCCATCAGTTCTGACCTGAACCTTGAGCCATGTAGAAAGAGCATTTACTACTGATGAACCAACACCATGAAGACCACCGCTTGTCTTATAAGCGTTGTTATCGAACTTACCACCGGCATGAAGCATAGTAAGAACTACACGCTCGGCAGAAACTCCCTTTGCATGCATACCAACAGGAATACCACGACCGTTATCCTCAACGCTCGCGCTTCCATCCGGATGAAGTGTCACTGTGATTCGTGAACAATATCCTGCAAGATGCTCATCCACAGCATTGTCCACTATCTCGTATACAAGATGGTTAAGACCTCTTGTAGAGACACTTCCAATATACATACCAGGTCTCATACGTACTGCTTCGAGACCCTCCAAAACTGTAATGCTGGAGGCATTATAGTTATTATTTGTTGCCATAAATATTTCCCAACCTTTAAAACTTTTTTCTTAAAAATTTATTTAGACACGTACTTAAACGTGTATTTTCTTAGAGCAGGCTATTGCAAGTGCACCAGGTCCGATATGACATGAAACAACAAGTGAAAGTGGATCCATGTGCATCTCACATCCAGGGATTGCAGCCTCTACCTCGGATTTAAACTCCATAGCCTTATCAAGGTCATAGGAATAAGCCCCTGCCAGGTGGAAATCCTTAGCATCAAGTCCGCCATATCTGTTCTCAATATCAGCGAGCATGGCATTGATCATAATGTTCTTACCCTGATTAGCTGTTCTTGCTTTTGCAAAAGCATCAAGCTTCTCACCCTGGATCTGCAGAACAGGCTTAAGCTTTAAAAGCGTACCTAAAGCTGCAGCTGCAGGTGTGATACGACCACCCTTTTTAAGATAATAAAGAGTGTCGAGCATTATATAAATACTGGACTCGAATTTAACTGCTTCGAGCTTATCCTTAATCTCCTTACCAGACATCCCCTTGTCACGAAGCTCAATGGCATCGAGAACTGACTGTCTCATGGTAACTGAAATTCTTTGGTTATTAACTACGAATACCTTACCCTCATAGTCGTCCATAGCAAGCATTGTAGCTGTCTGACAAGAGCTTGAAAGTCCGCTGCTTAAGGGAATGTAAACTATCTCATCATATTCTTTCAGGAGTTTATCCCAAAGCTCTAAAAGTGCTCCAGGACTAGGCTGGCTTGTAGAAACATCAGCGCCATCTGCGAGCTTTTTGAAGAACTCCTCCTGAGTAAGGGTTACGCCTTCCAAATACTCAACGCCATCTATCATAAACGGTGTAGGAATAACAGTTATACCAAGGGCTTCTCCGTCCTTAGGCATAAGTCCACTGTTAGTATCTGTAATTATCGCAACTTTTGACATTATTCCTCCTCTATGCACTTTTCTGTGCACAAGATATTGTATCTCTATATTACATGTACTACTAAATTTTACTTTTATAAGGCTGTAAAGTCAAATAAATTCGAGCCAGTAAGCTCTTTGAGACGTGCATTCTCTGACATCACAAGGTCAGGATCATCTGCAAGAAGTCTGTCAGCGTACTCAGCAGCTTCCCTAATCAGCTTTGCATCCTGATAAATATCTGCCACATGGAAGGCCATTTCTCCGCTTTGTCTGATACCAAAAAGATCACCAGGGCCTCTTTGTTTTAAGTCCTCTTCTGCAATCTTGAAACCATCATTTGAATGATTCATTATCTCAAGACGTTCCTTTGCCTCTTCGCGACCAGAAGTATTAATGAAAATACAATAGGACTGATCCTTACCTCTTCCAACTCGTCCCCTTAGCTGATGGAGCTGCGCAAGGCCAAATCTTTCAGAGTTCTCAATCATCATAACGGTTGCATTAGGCACATTGATTCCAACTTCTATTACTGTAGTAGAAACAAGAATCTGAATGTCTCCATCTGCAAAGGAGCTCATAATCTCTTCTTTTTCAGAAGGCTTCATCTTGCCATGAAGAATACCTATCTTTATTCCAGGAAGAGCCTTTTTAAGATTAGCTGCATAGTCCATTACATTTTCAAGGCCGTCAAGCTCTCCCTCCTCAATCATAGGGCAGATAACATAGCACTGATGTCCCTTATTAACTTCATCTCTCATGAACTTGTAAGCCGTAGGTCTGTACTTTGTTCCTACAACGCAGTTCTTAATAGGGATTCTGCCACCAGGCATTTCATCAAGTATGGAAACATGTAAATCTCCATAAAGGATAATCGCAAGAGTTCTCGGAATAGGGGTTGCACTCATTGACAAAATATGAGCATTTACGCCCTTTTCCGAGAGCATTCCTCTTTGCTTAACTCCAAATCTATGCTGCTCGTCAGTTATTACAAGAGCGAGATTATTATAATTTACCTTTTCCTGGATAAGAGCATTTGTACCAACAATGCAATTCACTTCTCCGCTTGCTATAAGCTCATAGGCTTCTCTCTTTTGCTTTGCTGTCATGGAACCAATAAGAAGTATAGGCTTAATACTTAGCTTATATTCCTCTGCCATTTCACAAAATGACTCATAGTGCTGCCTTGCAAGAACTTCTGTTGGAGCCATAATTGCTCCCTGATAACCATTCTCTGCAGTAAAAAGAAGTGATAAAAAAGCAAGAATAGTTTTTCCAGAGCCAACATCACCCTGAATAAGCCTGTTCATTACATGCTTACCCATAAGGTCTGCCTTTATGTCATTCCATATCTGAAGCTGTTTTCCTGTAAGCTTATATGGAAGACTTTCAATCAGGCCTTCTGATTCCTTGCCTTCTGTATAGGAAAAATCATTAATTGACTCCTCTTCTTCACGCTTTAAGAATCTTATCTTTAATATGAATTCCAATATTTCATTAAAAGCAAGACGCCTTCTTGCAAGAAGATATTCATCCATTGAAGCAGGGAAATGAATCTTCCTTACTGCCTCGGAATAATCCATTAAATCCATTTCTCTCTTCATTGTAGAAGGAAGAAATTCCTCTAAATAAGGCGTAGACATTATTGCCTGACTAACTGTTTTAATGAAAAGCTGGTTAGATAATCCCTTTACCAAAGGATATTTTGGCTGCATTGAGCCCATGATTTCAAGATAGTCCTCGTATTTGAAAAGCTTCGGCTGCTCCATGCACATGAGTGAGCCCTTTTTCTGAACAAGCCCTCTGAAAACATAGTAGTTTCCGGGCTTAATATTGTTCCTCATATAAGGCATATTAAAGTATGTGATGGTCATCTCCCCAGATACATCCGCTGCCTTAAAAGTAAGAATTTTCAAATTCCTGACCGGTCTGAAAACCATATTACCAACAAGGCATACTCTCACTGCACTTACTTCACCAGGAACAAGATCAGATACATTCTTTATAGGTTCACAGATGTCATAATCCCTTGGAAAATATAAAAGAAGATCCTCAACAGTTCTTATTCCACACTTTTCAAAAAGGGCGCTGCTTTTTTCGCCAACGCCCTTTAAAGAAGATACATTTTCAATTAGAGATGGATTTTTTCTCTTTTCTGTCATTATTCAGCACTCACAATATAGTAGTAAATCGGCTGTCCGCCATACTGAACTTCTACATCACATGTAGGGAATCTACTTGAAATTCTATCGCAGAATTCATTAGCTTCCTCTTCCTTAATATCTGAACCATAATACAGACTGATAAGCTCTGTGGAATCATCTGCGATCTTTTCAAGCATCATCTCAGTTACATCCTCAATATCAGAGCCAACGCCCATGATACCTGAATCACCGATTCCCATGTAATCACCCTGTTTAATTGTAACATCATCTATAACTGTATCTCTTACAGCATAAGTAACTTCGCCAGTCTTAACTGTACTGATGGCTTCCTTCATAGCTTCCTCATTATCCTCTACGGATACATCAGGAATGAAGTTGATTGCTGCTGTAATACCCTGAGGAACAGTCTTTGTAGGAATTACAACAATCTTCTTGGACTCGTCGTTATCTTCCATCATTGCCTGAGCCTGATTAGCAGCAAGGATAATATTCTTGTTGTTAGGAAGAACGAATACTGTATCAGCATTAACCTTCATTGCAGCATCGAAAATATCTGCTGTTGAAGGGTTCATTGTCTGACCACCCTCGATTACATAATCAACACCGAGGCCTCTGAAAATATCAGCAAGACCATTACCAGCGCAAACAGCAACAAAGCCCATTTCCTTATGCTCAGAAGGAATTTCCTCTTCCTTAGATGAAGAGCCGTTCTTAAGCGGAATGTCATCCTCTCTGTTGTAAGTAGGAGTAGCCTCAGCAGCTCCGTTTATCTCTGCATCAATCTCAGCATACTCGCCATTTGACTGCTCATGGAAAAGCTTCTCTCTGTGCTCCATTCTCATGTTGTCAATCTTCATATTTGAAAGCTGACCATACATAAGAGCTCTCTGAATAGCAAGTCCAGGATCGTTAGAATGAACATGTACCTTGCATATCTCATCATCAGCAACCATAACAATGCTATCACCTATTGACTCAAGGAATGCCTTGAAATCAATCTCCTGCTTAACATTGAGAGGCTTATTTAAAAGAACGATGAACTCTGTACAATAACCAAACTTAATATCAACTTCAGCTTCTGCACTAACCTGAACCTTGCTAACAGGTGTAGCAGCTGCTTCATCAATACTGTAATCAACTTCCTTGCCAAGAAACTGGTCAGCAGCTCCCTTAAGAACCTGAACAAGACCCTGTCCGCCTGAATCTACAACACCAGCCTGCTTAAGAACAGGAAGCATCTCAGGAGTCTTAGCAAGAACCTCATCTGCATAGTTAATGATTTCTTCAAAGAAAGGACCAAGATCAGTAACGCCTTCCTTAGCAAGCTCTGTTGCCTTCTCACTTGCACCCTTAGCAACTGTAAGGATTGTTCCTTCCTTGGGCTTCATTACAGCCTTGTAAGCTGTCTCTACAGCCTTCTCGAAAGAAGCAGCGATAATCTGGGCATCAAGCTCCTGATAGTCACGACATCCCTTTGTAAATCCTCTAAGAAGCTGTGAAAGAATAACGCCAGAGTTACCCCTTGCGCCTCTCATTGCACCAGAATAAATATTCTTGCAAAGAGTAGCCATATCAACATCATCTGAAAGGTTCTGAACATCCTTAGCAGCTGACATGATAGTCATTGTCATATTAGTACCTGTATCTCCATCAGGTACCGGGAATACATTAAGCTCGTTAATCCACTCTTTTTTTGCATTCAAATTACTAGCACCAGCAAGAAACATCTTCTTGACCTGTGTAGCATTAATTGTGTTACTCAAAATTCAAACCCTCCTTGATCAGTCGATGACGCGAACGCCCTCAACAAAGATATTTATCTTTTC
Organism: Butyrivibrio sp.; assembly: GCA_015056655.1. Taxonomy (GTDB): domain Bacteria; phylum Bacillota; class Clostridia; order Lachnospirales; family Lachnospiraceae; genus Butyrivibrio. The sequence goes on along the minus strand of SVFV01000008.1, from coordinate 68,092 downwards.
TATTTCAAGGCCGGTGAATTCCTCAACCTTGTATTTAACATTATCTATAAGATTGTCTGTTACAGCAGAAATGCTGACACCGTAAGCAATGATTACATGGAAATCAAGTGTAAGCTTACGATTAGGACCTACAGATACATTAATTCCCCTCTTTATATTGTCTTTTTTCAAGAGACTAACAAGTCCATCTGCTACATTAACATTAGCCATGCCCACAATACCAAAGCATTCGTTTGCAACAGCACCTGCGTACTGAGCTATTACTTCATTGTCAATTGCAATATTACCCAAATGAGTATTCATTGATGTAGACTTCATCTGTCACCTCCATATTTATGCATACTAAATTATTATAACTTAATAAAAAAGAAAATGGAATACGTGAATTATACCGCATTCCATTCGCTTTATACATAAATATTTAGTAGGAATAGCCCATAAGGAACTTATCTACTTCCTTTGCGCAAGCTCTTCCTTCTGCAATACCCCAAACTACAAGTGACTGGCCTCTGTGCATATCTCCTGCGCAGAAAAGCTTTGAGCCTTCAATCTGATATTTACCAGCTTCTGTCTCGACATTTCCTCTTGGAGCCTTCTTAAGTCCAAAGGCATCAGCAACATAATCCTCAACGCCTACAAATCCTGCAGCAATAAGAAGTATATCGCATTTGAGCTTTTTCTCCGTTCCCTTTACTTCCGTAAGCTTTCCATTTTTGAAAGTAACCTGAACAGTTTCTACCTGTTTGATTTTACCACTCTTATCAGTAGTAATGCTCTTTACTGTTGTCTCATAGACTCTTGGATCATTTCCAAAAAGATAGATTGCCTCTTCATGACCATAATCTGTCTTCAAGGTCTTTGGCCATTCGGGCCAGGGATTATTTACTGCTCTTTCAACAGGAGGCTTGGGCATCATTTCGATAGCTGTTACAGATTTTGCACCCTGTCTTAAAACAGTACCAATACAGTCATTACCTGTATCACCACCACCTACGATAACAACATTTTTACCTTCAGCATTAATGTATCCGCCCTGAGCCTTTAAGTCATCAGCACTGATTCCATCTGCCTTCATCAGAGCCTTTGTTGTTTTTGTAAGAAAATCTACTGCGTAATAAACCCCCTTTGTTGTTTCAGGATCTGCACATGCAAGACTTCTTGGTTTCTTTGAGCCGCAGCAAAGAACTACAGCATCAAATTTATCAAGAAGCTCCTTGGCATCCTTATCCTTACCAATATCTACAGATGTATGGAATACTACTCCCTCATCCTCCATGAGCTTTTGTCTGCGCTTAATAACCTTTTTATCAAGCTTCATGTTGGGAATACCATACATAAGAAGTCCGCCTATGGCATCTTCTCTTTCAAATACGTCAACATTATGCCCTCTGTGATTAAGTTCATCAGCTACAGCAAGACCAGAAGGGCCACTTCCAATAACTGCAATTTTCTTACCGCTTCTAACCTTAGGAACTACAGGTGTGATGTAGCCTTTTTCATAAGCAGTTTCTATAAGGTAAAGCTCATTATCGTGTACTGTTACAGCATCACCGTACTGACCACACATGCAGGCCTTTTCGCAGAGTGCCGGACAAACTCTTCCTGTAAATTCAGGGAAATTACTTGTCTTTCTAAGTCTGTTAAAGGCGTGCTCATCATGTCCCTCATAGATTTCATTATTCCATTCAGGAATAAGATTATGAAGAGGGCATCCTGTTACCATTCCGCTAAGTACCATAGCTGACTGACAGAAAGGCACGCCACAGTTCATGCATCTGGCTGCCTGCTCCTGTCTTGCCTCTCTATTGAGAGGCTTATGAAACTCCGCAAAGGTCAAAAGTCTGTCCTTTGGCGGTACTGTTACCTGTTCATGTCTTTTATATTCAAGAAAACCTGTTGCTTTTCCCATTTCATACTCCTTTTCATTTAGACAATTTATTATCCAAAGTCATTAATCAAACTACTTCCTTAAATGCTTCCAAAACTGCGTGTTCGTAATCAATGCCCTGCTCTTCAAATTTACTGATAGCAGAAAGCATCTTCTGATAGTCGTTTGGAACTATTTTCTTAAAGTCAGGAAGATAGTCTTCAAAATTTTGGAGTATTTCTGTAGCAAACTCAGAACCTGTTTCCTTTACATAATCTTCAAGTATTGAACGAAGCTCAGCGATATCGTATTTCTCAGTTATCTCGCAAAGTGAAGCCATATCCTTGTTCATGCGAAGGTAAAGTGTGTGCTCCTTATCAAGAACATAAGCTATACCGCCGCTCATACCAGCTGCGAAATTTTTACCAGTCATACCAAGGATTACAGCACGTCCTCCAGTCATGTATTCAAGACCATGATCGCCACAGCCCTCAGCAACAGCTATAGCACCGGAATTTCTTACACAGAAACGCTCACCTGCTACGCCGCAAACATAGGCTTTTCCTGCTGTCGCACCATACAAAGCAACGTTACCAACAATAATATTCTCATGTGCCTTAAAGGTTGCTGACTCAGAAGGACGAACAATCAGCTTACCACCTGATAATCCCTTACCAAAGCCGTCATTAGCATCACCATAAAGTCTTATGGTAAGTCCCTTAGGAATAAATGCACCAAAGGACTGACCACCGCCACCGTGAGCAGTTACTGTAATTGTATCCTCTTCAAGCTTATCGATATGGTCCTCAGTAATTCTGCTTCCAAGAAGTGTACCAAAGCTTCTGTCTGTACTTGAAACATTTACTTCTATATTAACCTTGCCCTTCTTATTCTTCTTATATTCAGGAATAAGAACTGAAGCATCAAGTGTTTTCTCAAGCCCAAAGTCATAAGCATTTTCAGGGACAAAGTGATTGTCCTTGCTGTGAGCATACTTAGGATTAAGAATTCTGTTAAGATCAGCTAGTGATGATCTTTCAAGATCACTGATCTGTCTCATTTTAAGGCAGTCAGTTCTTCCAACCATCTCATCGATAGTTCTAAAGCCGAGCATACTCATGATCTCACGAAGCTGTCTTGCAACAAAAAGCATGAAGTTCATTACATGCTCAGGCTTTCCGGCAAAGCGTTTTCTAAGGGCTTCGTTCTGCGTAGCAATACCAACAGGACATGTATCCTTTGAGCAGACTCTCATCATCATGCAGCCAAGTGATACAAGGGGAGCTGTAGCAAAACCAAACTCCTCAGCGCCAAGAAGTGCTGCGATAGCTACATCTCTACCTGTCATGAGCTTACCGTCAGTTTCAAGAACAACTCTGCTTCTAAGGCCATTCTCAAGAAGGCTCTGATGAGCTTCGCTTACACCAAGCTCCCAGGGAAGACCAGCGTGATGAACTGAGGATGAAGGAGCAGCTCCTGTACCTCCGTCATAGCCAGAAACAAGAATTACCTGTGCGCCAGCCTTAGCAACACCACTTGCTATTGTTCCAACTCCTGCTTCTGAAACAAGCTTTACTGAGATTCTTGCCTTATCATTTGCATTCTTAAGGTCATAGATAAGCTGAGCAAGGTCCTCAATTGAATAAATATCATGGTGCGGAGGCGGTGAAATAAGTGATACACCGGGTGTTGAGAATCTTGTGGAAGCAACCCAGGGATAAACCTTCTTTCCAGGAAGGTGTCCACCTTCACCGGGCTTAGCTCCCTGTGCCATCTTAATCTGGATTTCCTTTGCACTAAGAAGATATCTTCCGGTTACACCGAAACGTCCGGAAGCAACCTGCTTAACAGCACTGTTTCTCTCAGTTCCGAATCTGTCGATATTTTCGCCACCTTCACCGGTATTTGATTTACCATGAAGCCTGTTCATTGCTATAGCAAGTGTCTCATGAGCTTCCTTAGAAAGTGAACCATAGCTCATTGCACCAGTCTGGAATCTCTTTACAATCTCTTCCTCAGGCTCTACCTCTTCAAGAGGAACAGGATTTTCAGCGGGAACAAAAGATAATAACGCTCTTAATGTATGAGGTCTGTTATCATCATCAACCATAGCTGAGTATTCCTTAAATCTCTCGTAATCTCCTTCTCTAACGGCTCTCTGGAGAGTTACGATAGTCTTGGGATTATACATGTGGTCTTCCTTGTCGTCACCACTTCTAAGACAATGGAAACCAACTGAATCAAGGCTCTGGTCAGTAGAAAGTCCAAGAGGATCAAAGGCCTTGGTATGTCTGTATTCAACATCCTCTCCAATTTCCTTAATTCCAATACCACCAGCTCTTGAAACAATACCTGTAAAGTACTTGTCAATTAATTCATCTGAAAGTCCGATTGCTTCAAAAATACGTGCTGACTGATAGGACTGAAGGGTTGAAATACCCATTTTAGCAGCAATCTTAACCACGCCACCAAGAAGAGCCTTGTTATAATCAGCAATTGCTGTGTGATAGTCCTTATCAAGAATTCCTATATCTATAAGCTCTGCGATACATTCGTGAGCAAGATAGGGATTAATTGCACGGGCACCAAAGCCAAGAAGACATGCAACCTGATGAACATCTCTGGGTTCACCACTTTCAAGGATGATTGAAACAGCTGTGCGCTTCTTAGTTCTAACAAGATGTTGCTCAACTGATGAAACAGCAAGAAGTGAAGGAATTGGCATGTGGTTTTCATCAACACCTCTGTCTGAAAGGATAATGATATTTGCTCCCTCAGCAACTTCTCTGTCTACACTGATATTGAGCTGTTCAAGAGCTCGCTCAACCGGAGTGTTCTTATAATATAAAAGTGAAACTCTCTTAGCTTTAAAGCCTGGCTTATCAATAGCCTCGATCTTCATAAGGTCTACACCTGTAAGAATCGGGTTATTTGCTTCAAGCACTCGGCAGTTTTCACTCTTTTCTTCTAATAAATTACCATCTGATCCAATGTAAACAGTTGTATCTGTTACAACCTTCTCACGAAGTGAATCAATTGGAGGATTTGTAACCTGCGCAAAAAGCTGCTTAAAGTAGCAGAAAAGCATCTGGTGATGGGTTGAAAGCATAGCAAGAGGCACATCTGTACCCATAGATACTGTGGGCTCAATTCCACCCTTTGCCATAGGCATGATCTGCTCCTTAACATCTTCATAGGAGTAGCCAAATACCTTGTAAAGCTTATCTCTCATCTCCTGTGTATGCGTAGGTATCTTCTTATTTGGAATAGGAAGGTTCTTTAAATGAAGAAGGCATCTGTCAAGCCACTCACCATAAGGACTCTGGTGAGCATACTTTTTCTTGCACTCTTCGTCTGAAATGATCCTTCCCTGCTTTGTATCAACAAGGAGCATGTGGCCCGGAGAAAGTCTTGATTTCTTCTCAATATTTTCCTCGGGAATATCAAGAACACCAACCTCTGAAGCCAGAATAAGTCTGTTGTCTTTTGTAACGTAATATCTGGAAGGTCTAAGTCCGTTTCTATCAAGGGTTGCACCAAAAACCTCACCGTCTGTAAACAGTACGGCAGCAGGTCCATCCCAGGGCTCCATCATGGTTGCATAATAATGGTAGAAATCCTTTTTATCCTTTTCCATGAAGTCATTGTGCTTCCAGGGTTCAGGAATTGCGATCATCATTGCAAGGGGCAGATCCATACCATTCATATAGAGGAATTCAAGTGAGTTATCGAGCATGGCTGAATCAGAACCTTCTGCCTCGATAACAGGATAAATCTTGGATAAATCTCCACCAAATTCATCTGTGGACATAGTTTCTTCTCTGGCGAGCATTCTGTCTGAATTACCGCGAATTGTATTGATCTCACCATTATGAGCGATCATTCTATACGGATGAGCTCTCTGCCATGAAGGTGTTGTATTAGTTGAAAATCTGCTGTGTACCATGGCAATTGCAGACTCGTAATCAGGACTCTGCAGGTCGTCATAGAACATGCGAAGCTGACCTACAAGGAACATACCCTTATAGACAATTGTTCTTGAAGAAAATGAGCAGATGTATGTGTCATCAGAACTCTTTTCAAACTCTCTTCTAAGAGTAAAAAGTCTTCTTTCAAACTCAATTCCACGCTTTACATCAGCAGGTCTTTCGATGAAGCACTGGCTGATATAAGGCATGCAGTTAACAGCAACTTCTCCAAGAATCTCAGGATGAATGCTGACATCACGCCATCCAAGGAGCTTAAGATCCTCTTTTTCAGCAATAACTTCAAGCATTCTCTTAGCAAACATCCTCTTCATGGGATCCTGTGGCAGGAAAAACATACCAATACCGTAATCACCAGCGTTTTTTATGCTGATTCCGGATTTTTTACATACACCCTTGAAAAATTTGTGTGATATCTGAAGAAGAATTCCTACACCATCACCAACCTTTCCGGTTGCATCTTTTCCTGCACGATGTTCAAGCTTCTCAACAATGGAAAGCGCATCATCTACTACCTTAGAATCAGGCTTTCCGTTTATATTTATTACTGCCCCGATACCGCAGGCATCATGTTCATTCATCCATTTTTCCATAATAGTATTTACCTCGTATGACAGCTCCTAAAACATTGCCTTCTCGCCATAAAGATAGTGAGAAGGCAATTTGAAACAAAGTTATTAGTAATCAGATATTAGCGTAATGAGAAAAGCATCTGTCCGTATGTAGGATAACTTAAGTACTTATCCGGAATAACAGCCTCTGCCATGTCAGCATATTTTCTAAGCTCATCCATATCAGCAAGGATTGTTGCCTGATAATATGCAGCCTGCTTAAGAAGATCTGTCTCTTCCTCAGCAACCTTTGTGTCAGCAGCCAGCTTTTCAAGTGCTACGCAGATTCCATCAGATGCTTCATCAAGTGTCTTAAGAAGACCAGTCTCAAGCTTTGCAGCTGTGCTGCCAAGAGCTTCCTTCTTCTGAAGAATCTCCTTTGTAAGATCCTTTTCGTAAGCAATGATGCCTTCTGTAAGGTCTTTTCTAACCATCTCCTGGATTGTAAGTGCTTCAATATGAACTGACTTTGAGTAGTTCTCAAGAAGAATGTCATATCTTGAGCGAATCTCTTCCTCCGTAAAGATGTGATGCTTAGTGAACAGTTCAATTGAGCTGTCTGATACCCAGTAAGGCATTGCATCGGGAAGTGACTTAAGGTTAGGAAGTCCTCTCTTTTCAGCTTCAGCTACCCATTCATCTGTATATCCGTTACCGTTGAAGAGTACTCTCTTGTGCTTATCAAGGGCTTCCTTAAGAAGTTCGTTTACCTTATCCTTGAGGTCCTCTTCCTTTGTTCCTTCAAGCTTTTCATAAAGTCTTGAAAGCATCTCAGCTACTGCTGTGTTAAGAACAATGTTTGCATTTGCAACTGATACTGCAGAACCAGGCATACGGAACTCAAACTTGTTACCTGTGAAAGCAAAAGGTGATGTTCTGTTTCTGTCTGTTGTATCCTTTGTGATGTGAGGAAGAACCTGTGCTCCCATTCCCATCTGAACTTTACCAGCTCCAGCATACTCAGTTCCTTCATAGATACTTCTAAGAACTGCTGCAAGCTCATCACCAAGGAAAATTGAGATGATAGCCGGCGGTGCTTCGTTACCACCAAGTCTGTGGTCGTTACCAGCAGATGCTACTGAAAGTCTAAGGATTGGTGCATATTCATCAACTGCTGAAATAACTGCCATAAGGAAAAGAAGGAAAGGAATGTTCTCTGCAGGCTTCTTTCCAGGATCAAGAAGGTTCATACCTGTATCTGTGCATACAGACCAGTTATTGTGTTTACCTGAACCGTTGATTCCCTCGAAGGGCTTCTCATGAAGAAGACATGCATAGTTGTGCTTATCAGCAACCTTCTTCATAACCTCCATTGTCAGCTGGTTGTGATCAACAGCAACGTTTGCAGTTTCAAATACAGGAGCAAGCTCATGCTGTGAAGGAGCAACCTCGTTATGCTTTGTCTTTGCAGGGATTCCAAGCTTCCAGAGCTCTTCATCAAGATCATGCATGTAAGCAGATACCTTTGGCTTGATTACACCAAAGTAGTGATCCTCCATCTCCTGACCCTTTGTTGCAGGAGCACCAATAAGTGTTCTACCTGTGAAAAGAAGGTCCTTTCTCTTTTTATAGAAATCCTTATCAATAAGGAAGTATTCCTGCTCGGAACCGATTGTTGTGTTTACTCTCTTAACATCATCATATCCAAGGAGCTTCAGAACCTTAACTGCCTCATTTGAAAGAACTTCCATTGATCTAAGAAGAGGTGTTTTCTTATCAAGTGCTTCACCGCCGTATGAGCAGAATGCTGTAGGAATGTAAAGTGAACCATCCTTAATAAATGCAGGTGAAGAAGGATCCCATGCTGTATATCCTCTAGCCTCGAATGTTGCACGAAGTCCGCCTGAAGGGAAACTTGATGCATCGGGCTCACCCTTTACGAGCTCTTTTCCTGAGAACTCCATGATAACTGTTCCATCACCCACAGGAGAAATGAAGCCATCGTGCTTTTCTGCTGTAAGGCCAGTCATAGGCTGGAACCAGTGTGTGAAGTGTGTTGCACCATTTTCAATAGCCCATTCCTTCATTGTTGCTGCTACACAGTTAGCAACATCAAGCTCAAGATGAGAGCCATTCTCGATTGTCTTATGTACTGCCTTGTAAATGTCCTTTGGAAGTCTCTGTCTCATTACTTTGTCGTTGAATACGAGACATCCAAACTCTTCTGTTAATTTTGCTGCTTCGATCATACCTTTTTTCCTCCATTTTTTCTGACATCTGATTACTGTTTTAAAGTTTCTCTATGTCGAATAATTTATTTTCCTGATGCACCATAATTGGATAAAACTCTTGCTGACGGGTCGTTTACATTACATCCTTCCCATTCTTTATTTGGCATCCAGAAGTCTACTACCATGTGTGACTGACCAGGATAATGCTTCTCAAAAATATCTCTGTAAAGAAGTGATTCCTTTGTGAACGGTCTTGCGTGTTCGTATTTCTTTACCTTTTCTTCAAATTCTTCCTGTGTATATGTGCTCTCTGCATATTCCATAAGGTCATCTCTAAGCGAATGTCCTACAGCATCTGAGAAAGCTGCTTTTTCTCTCATAAGAATTTCTTCAGGTATAAGTGCATCTTCCTTGAATGCATTTCTTAAGAGATATTTTCCAATTCCGTAAGTATTCAACTTCTTTTCGGGATCAATGCTCATTACATAGCTTGCAAAATCAAGATCTCCGAAAGGTACTCTTGCTTCAAGTGAGTTAACGCTTATACATCTGTCCGCTCTTAATACGTCGTACATATGAAGCTCTCTAACTCTCTTCTCTGCTTCCTTTTGGAAAGCATCAGCACTTGGAGCAAAATCTGTATATTTGTAACCGAACATCTCATCTGAGATTTCTCCGGTAAGTACTACGCGTACTTCTGTGTTTTCTCTGATCCATTTGCAGAGAAGATACATTCCGATTGATGCTCTGACTGTTGTAATGTCGTAGGTTCCTAGAGCTTTTATAACAGGCTCAACTGCATCAATTACGTCCTTTTTAGTGATGATCACTTCGTGGTGATTACTGTGAATGTACTCAGCAACCTTTCTTGCATATTTAAGATCAATTGCATCAATGTCCATTCCTATTGCAAAGGTCTCAATTGGCTTATCTATGAGCTTTGCTGCAGCTCCGCAAACAAGTGATGAATCAAGTCCACCTGATAAAAGAAATCCTACAGGAGCATCTGCTGATAATCTCTTTTTGATTCCTCTCATGAGCTTATCGTGAATGTTTTTAGCTATAAGCTTCTGATCATCATTTACATAGCTTTCTACCTTTGAAACATCTCTGTAGCAGGTAAATTTTCCATCCTTGTAGTAATGTCCGGGAGGGAAAGGATAAATCTTATCGCATATTCCTACGAGATTCTTTGGCTCTGATGCGAAGAACTTTTTACCTTTCTTATCTTCTCCGTAATATAAAGGTCTGATTCCTATCGGATCTCTTGCTGCTATGAACTCATCTGTTTTGCAGTCGTAAATTACCATTGCGAATTCAGCATCAAGAAATGCAAAAAGCTTAGTTCCAAGTCTTTCGTACAAAGGAAGGATTATTTCACAATCACTTCCACTCTTAAATGAATAACCTAGCGAAATAAGATATTTCTTTAAATCTTCAAATCCATATAACTCACCATTGCAAACTACGTAATTACCGTTATATGTAAAAGGCTGCATCCCTTCCTCAGAAAGCCCCATGATTGAAAGTCTGTTAAATCCGAGCATTCCTCTTTTTAAAACCTTAACCCTTGACATATCCGGTCCTCTGGAAGCCGTTCTTGTAAGGAGCTCTGTGAACTCATCCTCCGTAAGTTCATCTCCTTCATAGGTTAATATTGCGCACATAAATCCTGCCTCCTCATTTGCATTGATTTAAATAAAAAACGACGTAGTGGGACGGATAACCATCACGAAGCCCCATTGCGTCGTATTTATAAACCATTATTAAAATAGAATTTCGCTTGCGAAATTCTTGCGCGTGAGCGGTTTGCTTTAGCAAAAAATACCACTCCGCGAACTGCGCATCTTGCAGCGCTTATTTATTTCTTATGAAATAAATAAGCGCCTTAGAGACTATCTGCCTAATCTCTAAGACGCCTTTGTCTTATATGAGTATGAATTTTACTTCGCTAAAGTGTTGTTGTCAAGAGATTTTTTGAAGCTCTTTTTCATGAAGCTCCTGAATATCATCGAGTGCTGAAAGCATTGGCTTAACATCTTTGCCAAGAAGCTTTCTATCTACGTAGTTTTTGGTAATTTTCATTACAGTTCCGCTAAGGGTAATTACACCAATAAGGTTAGGTATAGCCATCATACCATTGAAGGTATCAGACAGATCCCACGCAAGTGTAAGGTCCATGGTTGCACCTATAACAATGAATATTACAAATACAATCTGGTATCCCTTAATAGCCTTTGTTCCAAACAGGTACTCAAACCCCTTACTTCCATACTGGCTCCAGCCAAGTACTGTTGAAAATGCAAAGAAAAGGATTGCTACAGCGATAAATGCTGATCCAGCCTTACCAAATACAGTAGAAAATGCCTCTGCAACAAGTGCTGTTGATACATTTTCTGAAAGGACCTTTCCTGTTTCAAGATCAACAAGTCCGCTTGAAAGTACAGCAAAAGCTGTCAAAGTACAAACAACTATTGTATCAGCAAATACTTCAAAGATACCCCACATACCCTGTACAACAGGCTCTCTAACGTTAGAGCTTGAGTGAACCATAACAGATGAACCAAGACCAGCTTCATTGGAGAATACACCTCTCTTCATTCCCCACTGAACAGCCATTGCAACACCGCTACCAACGATACCGCCGCCTACAGCTCTAAATCCAAAAGCACCTTTAATAATTGATGCAAATACTGCTCCAATCTGATCAATATTCACAAAGAGAACAATAAGCGCACCAACAAGATAAATAACAGCCATGAAAGGAACGAGCTTTTCTGTAACTGCAGCAATTCTCTTAAGTCCGCCAACTATAACAAGGCCAGCCAAAACCATAAGAATAAGTCCGGTTACAAAGAAAGGAATATGGAAAGCTGAGTTCATATTTACTGCTATAGAATTAATCTGGCTCATATTTCCAATACCAAAGGATGCAAGTACACAGAAAACACTAAACATTACTGCCAGAGCTGCTCCAATTTTAGCGCATCCCTTCTTCTCTCCCAGTCCATCCTTTAAGTAGTACATAGCTCCGCCGCACCACTCATCTCTCTCATTACGTCTTCTAAAGTAGATACCAAGTACATTCTCAGAAAAGTTAGTCATCATTCCAAAGAATGCAACGATCCACATCCAGAAAATAGCACCGGGACCACCTGCTGCGATAGCTGCAGCGACACCGGCGATATTACCTGTACCTATGGTAGCTGCAAGTGCTGTACAAAGGCTCTGGAACTGTGAAATCTGCATATCATCATGTGAAGTATGCGCAGTTACATGTGAGTCTTTAAAAATACCACCTATAGTATTCTTGACCCAGTGTTTAAAGTGCGTGATCTGGAAACACTTTGTGAGCACTGTCATAAGTATGCCTGTTCCGACTAACAGAATCAGCATCGGAAGCCCCCATACAAAACTGTTGACAGCATTGTTCACATTTTCAACAATTGACAAAACACCATTCATAAACTCTCTCTCCTCACTAATTAGTTTTTTAACAGTTTAGCGATACGCAGTGTTAAAGTCAACAAGAATTTTTTTTCGAAAAAAATATTTTTTTGCTTAAATTGGGCTTTTTGTGGTTATCGCTTCATTGATTAATATATGCGGATTTTCGAGAAAAAAATTTAATTTACCCCCTTGACAGATTATTTTTACAAGCATAAACTCAATACAATCAAAAGCAAGGGCGCTTGGAGATATTTCTTCAAGCGCCTTTTTCTTTTGTAACGTATGACAGCGAGGGAGCTGATTGGCGTGACGTCCGCCTTTCAGCTCCCTCAAGTTTTATACGAAAATATTTTATGAAAAAAATTTTGTTGGAGGAGGCACTATTATGACTGAAGAAGCTATCAGAACTCTAATTGAGGAGAGTTCGTCCAGTACTGTTTTTGCGGTATGGTTTCTGATTGGCGCTGCACTTGTTTTCTGGATGCAGGCCGGATTTGCAATGGTGGAGGCTGGTTTTACCAGAGCAAAGAACACAGGTAACATCCTGATGAAGAATCTTATGGACTTCTGTATCGGAACTGTAGTATTTATTTTGATTGGTTTTTCTTTCCTTTTAGGTGAAGATTTAATGGGATTCATCGGAAAGCCCGGATTTGATATTTTCACTTCCTATGCTGATTTCGATTTCTCATCTTTCGTATTTAACCTGGTATTCTGTGCTACAACAGCAACAATCGTTTCAGGAGCAATGGCTGAGAGAACTAAGTTCCTCTCCTATTGTGTATATTCAGCAGTTATTTCAGCTCTAATCTATCCTATTGAAGCACACTGGATCTGGGGCGGAGGATTCCTTGCTCAGATGGGCTTCCATGATTTCGCAGGATCATGTGCAATCCACATGGTAGGCGGTATCTCAGCTCTTATCGGTGCAAAATTACTTGGACCCAGAATTGGTAAGTTCACAAAGGATAAGGCTGGCAACATTACAGAAGTAAACGCTTTCCCCGGACATAACCTGGCACTTGGTGCTCTTGGATGCTTTATCTTATGGCTTGGCTGGTATGGATTTAACGGCGCAGCTGCTACATCACTTCCTCAGCTTGGTTCAATTTTCCTTACAACAACAGTTGCCCCTGCTGTTGCTACTGTTGTAACAATGATCTTTACATGGGTTAAATATGGTAAGCCCGATGTTTCAATGTCACTCAACGCTTCACTTGCAGGTCTTGTAGCTATCACAGCTCCCTGCGATGTAACTGATTGCTTTGGCGCTATCGTAATCGGCGCTGTTGCCGGCTTACTTGTTTGCTTCGGCGTATGGCTTCTTGATTATAAGCTCAGAATTGATGATCCTGTTGGTGCTGTAGCAGTTCATATGATGAATGGTATCTGGGGAACAATTGCAGTTGGTCTTTTCGCTACACCTTCTGCACCAGGAAATGAAGATACAGGTGTTGTTGGCCTCTTCTATGGCGGCGGCTTTACTACTCTTGGAATTCAGCTCTTTGGTTTTGTATGTGTAGCTCTTTGGACAGCTGTCATGATTACAATCACATTCCTTGTAATCAAAGCTATATTTGGTCTTCGTGTTAGTGAAGAAGAAGAAATCATCGGTCTTGACCAGACTGAGCATGGTATTCCTTCCGCTTATGCAGGCTTCAGTATCATGGATATTTCTAACACACTTAATGTTGATGCTAACGAGAACACAGATCTTGGAGAAGATAACTATGAAATCGCTAGTGAAGTTAAGAAAGCTGCAGCTGTTCCGGTTGTTAAGGAGCCTTCTCTTGCACCCGAATTCGATACCGGAATGCACAAGGTATCAATTATCTGCAGATTGTCAAAGTTCGATGCACTTAAGAAGACTCTTAATGAATTAGGTGTAACAGGTATGACAATGACTCAGGTTATGGGTTGTGGTATCCAGAAGGGTTCAACTGACCGCTATCGTGGTGCAGTTGTCGATTCCACTCTCCTTCCTAAGGTAAAGGTAGAGGTTATCCTTGCTAAGGTTCCTGTAGATAAGGTTATTGAGGCTGTAAAGAAGACACTTTACACAGGCCATATTGGTGATGGTAAGATCTTCGTTTACAACGTAGCTCGTGTTGTTAAGGTACGTACCGGTGAAGAGGATATTGCTGCTCTTCAGGACGTAGAATAAATTAGCCTCCAATATATTTACATAAATCCTCATAAAAAATATTTTTGGACACTTATGGAAAAGGCCAGGTTGTAAAATTGCAACCTGGTCTTTTTCTATCTTCTAACATATCTATCTCATTATGAATAGTATTTATTATGAGCATTTAACAATACATATACATACAAAAAAGCTGTGAAATGATTTCTCACTTCACAGCCTCTTAACTTACTTTTGTTCGATTAAGCACGCTCAACTTTTTTAGATCTGAGACAGCTTGTGCAAACATTCATTCTCTGAGAGCCGCCATTGATCTTAACAGCAACCTTATGTACGTTTGCATTCCAAACTCTATTAGTCTTTCTATGGGAATGGCTTACGTTGTTACCGAAATGAACGCTCTTGCCGCAAATTTCACATTTAGCCATTTTGACACCTCCTTATAAGCCATATTTTAATCAATAACCAAGCGGATTTGAAACAATAAATATCCGCAACATGTAGTATGATATCAGAAAAATGGTCTAAATGCAAGCATAAAATTACATTTTTTATAGTAACTTCAAAACATTTTAAGACTCAGGCCTTCATGTAAGTATCGAACTGTCTGAGCAAAACATTGTACTCCTCATTGACCAGATCACACATCTTATGATCACCACAAAGGTTATCCGGATGATATATCTTCATCAGATCTCTATACCGTTTTTTTAACGCTAGAAGCGAGTTTACGCCATGGAAAAAGAACTCAGCACGGTTATACTCGTCCTCACGCATATAACCCTTCTCCTGCTCCAATTTTTTCCATTCTCGCTCAATGACCTTTTTATCACTGTTAAGTTTATCGAAGCCCTCTTTAAGGATTTCAATCTGCTGATCAAACAGCGCCTGCTCATCCTTAAGCTTTTGCTTATCATGCTCGAGCATACTTCTCTCCATCTGGAGATCATGGCGGGCCTTAGTGACCTCTTCCTCGATAGCAGCTATCTTCTTATCAACTATGCTCTGCTCATAAGCAAGTCTCTGGCTTTCTTTATAGACATAAAGACGCATCTCTAAAAGTTCATCTTCTGTAGCGATGTCTATTTTTTCTTCACTTAAAAATTTCTCCATACAAAGTCCCCCTCTTTGTTGCGATAGTTCTTAAAGGTCTTTATTTTCTTCGGGGAACGCGATGTCAACTGCTTCAGAGTCTTCCATCATATCGTTTCCTCTGTTCATAAAGCGGTCAGCAATATCAGGAACCAGATCAAGCACTTTTGTAACAGCATCCTGATTCTTAATGTTCACAAGCTTTGTCTGTCCATTCTTTATAACAAGCACAGCGCTAGGCGACATTTTAGCCGCAAATCCGCCGGCACCCGAATTCTTTTTATCTGCGTCACTTGAACCTGCACCAACACCAAATGATACATCAACAAGTGGAACGATTGTGGTATCGCCAACCTGGGTAGCTTCTCCGACAACTGTCTTAGCACCAAGAATTGTATTCATACCACTCATAAGTGAATCAACTACACCACTAAAATTATGTTCTCCCATTTTTCTCTCCCCTGATCAAGACTTTACTATTTTCTTAAATCTTTTGATTGTTTTCTTTACATCCTTATTGAAATACAGGACTGCAGCAGCCCAAAATAATCCAAATAGCCTTATTTTTCCTTTTACATGGAGCTCGCCCTTAAGGACAGATCTCTCAAAGTCAGGTGTTATATAAACCTTATTAACAAGTACCGGATATAGAATTCCATAAGCTGCAAGTATATCAGCAGTTTGTGTTGGATCCGACATTCCAATCAAAAAATCGGCCCGAAGCTTCTTTGGCATGATCATCTTCAATACCTTGATAAGCTTCTTTCTAGTAATTTCAAACGCCCTCTTGAAAATATCATTTTCAAGCGTCTTTTTGATCATGTCTATCTTATCATAAATGCTAGATATTGTACATTTAATCTTGTCAAATACATTCTGTGGTGTTTTTACAATTTTGACCACAATTTCTTGTATACTTTTTAGGACATCCAAAAAGCTCTTTTTTTCTTCAGAAAAATCCTCACTATCTATATCGGCATCTGAATCAGTTTCGTTATCAGATTCTTCTCCTGTTTTCTCACCAGATTCTTCTGTAGATGATTCTTCCGCAGAGGCTTCTGATTCCTCATCGAAGCCCTCCTCCATCTCTGTAGGAAGCTCTTCATTTTCATCGTTTTCATCTTCTTTGGTTTTCTCTTTTCCGGGGAAAACCTTAAAAAACAAAACCTTAACTGTATAGGTTGTATTATCAGGATAGCTTATATATCCCCTTATCAGATTGCAAAACCAGCTAAAGCCTGCCTTGGCAAAAATCCTCTCCTTGAGCTTGTCTGATTCATTCTCCAAATCAGTCTCATCAACTCTGGCATCAATGTAATACCTCACAGGCCAGAACAGAATAAGCAAAAGGACGACCAATACAATAGCCAGTATGACAAGGAGCACTATCCCTATTATTTTTAGCACAGCCAAAAAAGTAGCCATTTATTACTCTCCCATCAAAGCCTTATTCAGATAGCCCTTTATATCACCACTCATCCCGCAACCAGCTGCTTCGTCACTTATCTTCATCACAATATCCATTGCTTCGCCTTTACTTCCAGCTATTCCATAAACAAAAACAGGATGTTTTCTGTAATACTGCTGTTTTAAGAATGCGCAGTGCGTAATATCAAGCTGATCGCTATCAGTAGCAGGAGCTGTAATAACATAAATACCGAGCTGCCCTGCTCCATGCTTAAGCTTCCATCTGACAAGCGCAGAATTTTTGATGGATTCTCCGACATATAGGTTTTTATAAAATTTGCAACAGCTTTTAACGTTCATAAAACTCCTAATCTACATCAAAGTAGTCGTCAAAAATTCTCTTAGCTATCGGCACAGCATATTCCCCACCTGAGCCAGCATTCTCAACTATTATTGTAACAGAAATTTCAGGATCATCCACAGGTGCAAAGCCTGTAAACCAGGCATGTGAATCTGATGTTGAATCCTTAAACTCAGCAGATCCGGTTTTTCCAGCCGCTGAATATGAAAGACCTTGTAGCTTCTTAGCTGTTCCGCCATTAACAACACCTTCCATAATCTCTGTTAAAAACTCAGATTCTTCAGATGTAATGAGTCTCTTATATTCTTCATCTTTAAAGCTTTCAACAACCTTGCCATCAGCTGATACAACTCTGTCCAAAATCTTTGGCTTCATAAGAACACCATCATTGGCAATTGCATTGGTAATAAGATTCAAATGAAGCGGAGTCATTGTAGTAGTTCCCTGACCAATTCCAAGCTGCATGGTATCACGATCTGATAAATCAGCACTGCAATATGCAACTGATGTTGAATGGCTCATATCCCAGGGCAAAGTCTTCTTAAACATAAGATCATTAAGAGTTCTTGAAAAGCTTGCCTTATCAAGTGTCATTGCTATATTGGCAAAGGATGAATTACAGGATTTCGCAAAAGATGTTGCAAAATCAAGGCTTCCATGGCTTTCTCCATGATAGCAGTTAATTGTCGTGTCACCATAGGTAAACTTACCATTACAGCTATAGTGATAATTCTTGTAGGCTTCGCCATTTTCTCTGAAATACTCAAGCGCTGTGACGATCTTAAAGGTCGAGCCAGGAGGATAAATACCCTGTGTTGCTCTGTTTAAAAGCTGTGTATTGTCCTCATCATTAGTAATGTCAGCCCATATTTTCTGTATCTCATTAGGATCAAAGTCAGGCTTAGAAACCAAAGCCAGAACTTTTCCTGTTTTTACTTCAGAAACAATGATAGCGCCCTTATGAGCAGCAAGAGCTTCATAAGCAGTATTCTGAAGAGAGGTATCAAGTGTGGTAAAAACGTTATCTCCTCTGAATTTCTGCTCGTTTTTATAGGCTTCCGCCTTGTTGGTCAGCGATTCATTACTATTTATAAGATAATAATTCGCTAGGTTCTCGATACCGCTTCTTCCATTCGTTGAAAATCCTACAACATGAGAAAACTCGTTCTTATAAGGATATTCTCTTTTTTCTTCACCATTTCCATCAGAAACAGTTTTAGCAAGCTCCTTACCATCAGCGGAATAGATTGTTCCTCTTGTATTCTGGTTCTTTAGAAGCTGCTGATGAGTATTATAGCCATTATCTATCATCTCTACCTTATTAGAGACAGCATAGATAACTATGTAGCCAATCATAGCTATATATAAAACAGTATTTAAAATTCCAATAAAGACGATAGCTGGAGATTTTTCCTTCTCAGGAATATTCTCTGTCTGGCCTCTCTTTTTATTTAGGTAATCCTGGTATCTCTCATCACTTCTTACAAGGCATTCTCCCTCTATAAGAGCAAACATAATGATCGTTACAAGGATTGATGTTCCGCCATAGCTTACAAGAGGCAGTGTTACGCCGGTTAAAGGGATGAACTTAGAGTTACCACCAACAGTTAAGAACACCTGAAAAATGTAAGTGACTGCAAAGCCCACACACATAAGCTTTCCAAAGCCATTTCTAATCTTATAAGCCTCAAGGAGGATCATTATGAATGTAGAAATGCAGATAGCAATAAGTCCACAGGCAAATACTATTCCAAGCTCCTCAGCTATAGCTGCGAAGATAAAGTCCTCTTCTACGTAAGGTATTGATGAAGGATTACCACCATAAAGTCCAAGGCCGAAATAACCACCTCCACTTATGGCAAAAAGTGACTGTGTGATCTGGTATCCACCTGTATCAATTTCAGCCCAAGGATTTATAAAGGCTGAAACTCTGGTCTGAATATGAGGGAATAGCCTGTATGCAACAACACTTGCAACTCCTCCCATTCCAAGGCCCGCAATGAAATAAAAAGGATTCTTTGTAGCTACAAGAAGAATGCAGAGATATACCATGAAATATATCAGCGCACTTCCCAAATCCTTTAAAAGTACAAGGATAATAACATGTGTAGCTGCTGCAGCTGTAGCAAGAGCTACTGTTTTAAAGCTTGTGCTTTTTGAAAGCACCGAGGCCGCAAAGAAAACAAATATAATCTTTACAAGCTCCTGTGGCATAAAGGAAATTCCAGCAATTCTGAAATTGATCTTAGAGCCATTCGCCACTGATCCGCATACAAGGAGAACAAGCAAAATAGCTATGCCGATCCCGGCAAAGATAAAGCCCCATTTCTCTATAATCTCAAGTCTGAATATCAGTTCAGGAATAAGGAATGCCAAAACCAGAGATACACAGGCAATCGAGAACTGCTTTATGCCCTTCCAATAGGAAATTCTGGTGATAACAAGCATTCCAACCATCAGCATGAAACATAGATTGTTGATGATCAGCCTGTTACCATCAGGATAAATAATTCTATATAAGCTGATTGTAGTAATCAGTACTGCCATCTGGATACCCAGCAAAAGCAAATACCGTTTACTTCCAGTCTTTGCAATTATCTGAATGAAACACGCAAATTGCGTAAGAAAAAGAAACACCGTCTGAATCGAGTAAATCCATCCGCGTCTTTTCTCCCCCTTATACATAAAAACCAGAAAGCTAAAGAATGTGTAGGCTAAGAGACAGCCAGATATCACATACTTAGCTATTTCAGTTAAATAAAACTCCATACTCTCCTCTAATTATCAGTCAGCGCTTCTTTCAAAATGGCCTGTTGTGTATTCCATGGCTGAAAGCTTTGATACAAAACTGCTATCATTCCCCCTGCTTTCGCCAAATATAATATCTTCGTACGCTCTTAAAACATCCGACACCTGATCCTTCTTTTCAAGTGTAAAGTCAAGTCTGTATGCAAGATTGTAACGATCTGCCAAAGCACTGATCTTATTATATTTTTTAAATAAAGAAACAGGAACACTGTTCCAGATAATATTAGTACAGTATCTGCAGTCATAGGTTACAGGTATTGTTCTGCCAGTTCTGTCATTGATAAATATTGTATCATACGAGCAGTCCTTCCCCCTATTTCCAGTGCAATCCTTAAAGGTGTTCCTGATACAATTTGCTGAATGCATCATAGGCACTCTGCCATAAAGCATAAGTCCAGCTGTAGGGAACTTAAGCTTCTCCCTCTTCTCATCAGATAAAATACCTGAATAAATGCCATATAAAGTATCATCCATCTCCTTAGATGTAAGCTCTAAAGGCAGGTTAAACTCATTAAAGCCCTGGCTCTTTAAGATTTCCATGTACATGGAATAAGCCTCATCATTCCAAAGATAAAGGCCATAATCAGGAATTATCTTTCCAGTAAAGCCCTGACCTATAGCAAATGAAAGCTCCTCAAGGTTCCTTACAAGGATACCGTCATATCCATTCTCATCTATGATATCGAATATTCTCTTAAGGTCATATCTGTCAGGAATATTCTTCTCTGCCCTTGTGACATAGGGAAGCGCGACAATAATCTCAGCCCTGTTTGAAACAGGTAAATTGTCAGAGTTTATAACAATCCTACTATCAACGTAGATTCTGTCTATATTACTTCTATTGGAGTTTTCTTCTAAAACCACTTCAAGCTGAGCCTTAGTCATAACACTTACGCAGAGCTTCGGTGCATGTAGCTGGCTCTTTAACTTTGAAGGTTCATATTTTACTCTTTTTTCTGAATTCGTAGCTGAAGTCCCAGTACTATTATCTCCAGCATTAGCCTCCTGCTGAATACCCTTATAGCCATAGAACTTTGCGATCTCATTTTCTAAAGCCTCACAGGCATTTCTTCTAAGCTCATTAAGTGCCTTAACAGGGATAAATACACCCTCTGAATCTATATCAAGTTCAAAATTCTCAAGTTCAAACTCAGAATTACCAAGCTTTGTAAGCTGCTTTTTGCAATCATCAAAAAGCATAGGTCTGTTAGAAGCTCTCTGGACCACATTTCCAGTTACCTCTGCACATATTTTTGCACCATTTATAACTGTTTCTATTTTAATCTTTGCAGGCTCATCAATTTTGAGAGCACAATACATTGAAACAGGAATACGGAGCTTTTTCTCAATATATTTAGCATTAATATCATTTATTACATTTTCATCTGATCCGTTGTAGGAAGGGTTATCAAGTGTAACCATATCAGCACCGTTATGCTTGAAATAATAACCTTCACCAATCTGTGATCTAAGATAAAGACCCGAAAGTATCTTCTTATCAGCATCGCTTGAAGTCAGGACGATATCTCCCTCTACGCCCTTTTCACGCTGCTCATAGTACTTATCAATGTATTTTCTGTAAACGGATGTAACTCCGGCTGCATACTCAGCCTTCTTCATTCGGCCTTCAATCTTGAAGGAATCAATTCCAGCCTCTATGAGCTTTGGAATATTATCAACAAGACACATATCCTTAAGACTAAGCGGATAGCACTCCTTACCATGTCCATTAAGCTTATAAGGAAGTCTGCAGGGCTGCGCACAGCGGCCTCTGTTTCCACTTCTCTCACCGATCATACTGGAGAAAAGGCAGGCTCCAGAGTAGCAATAACACATTGCACCATGAATAAAGGTCTCAAGCTCGATACCCTTATCATCAATCTGCAGGCAATAATCATGAATTCCCTTTAATTCATCAAGTGTCAGCTCTCTAGCAGGCACAACTCTTGAAGCTCCAAGCCTTTTAAGCATTGCAGCACCGTAAGGGCCTGTAATTGTCATCTGTGTACTTACATGAAGCTCAACCCAGGGGAAGTTCTCCCTGATAATCTTGAAAATACCAAGATCCTGAATTATGGCAGCATCAAGACCCGCATAGGCAAATGGGGCAAAAAACTCCTTAAATGCAGGTATTTCCTTCTCTTTTAAGAGCGTGTTTACAGTAAGATATATCTTCTTGCCATAAAGATGAGCATATTTAATAGCAGCTACCACCTCTTCATTTGTGAAATTGTCAGCAAAAGCTCTTGCACCAAAGCCCTGTCCGCCAAGATAAACTGCATCTGCTCCTGCGTTAAAGGCTCCAAGCATAGTCTCATAATTTCCTGCTGGCGCAAGTAGTTCCACCTGCTTCATAAAAATCTCCTAAATCATTTAATAGTCTAAAATGTTCATCCTCACGAACTGTTTCAATATCATATATTTTCTATGATATTAAAAGGCTGCCGTATGGGCAGCCTTTACATTACTTTTTCAGAGTTTTCAGTTCTGTTTCCATCTGAATGATCTTCCTAGAGTCCTCTGTAATGTCAGACTGAAGATTCTTCACATTTTTCTCAGTATTCTCAAGCTTGATCTGAGTAGCTATGAGCTCATGTTTAATATCGTAAAGCTCCTTCTCCTTATCACTAAGCTGACCCTCAAGAAGCTCGACCTGTTTTTTAGCTTTAAAATAATCATCCGCGATGTTGAGTTCAAGCAGTACGTTCTGCATATCAACAGGTTGTCTCTTAAAGCCATCCATTTTGTTGTAATCTGCGATCTTATTGTTTATATAGGATGCAACCTTCTGGAGGTATTCCTCACTCTCATATCCACTAAGTGTAAAAACTTTGCCCCCAATGATTACTTCTGTATCAGTTTTAGATGCCATAACAACCTCCCACGAAATCTTTGAGTAAATATTATAAGCTAACTGTAAATAAACTAAATAAATTATATACTTATGAAAGCATAAGTTTCAATAGTAAATATCAATAAAATGCTGCGTTAAAGCGCTATATGATGTATTGTTGTATGCTCATCATACAAGATGTTTTAATCCAAGGTGCTCGTAGGCAAGGTCTGTTACCATCCTTCCTCTGGGTGTGCGGTTTATAAGTCCATTCTTTAAAAGATATGGCTCATAGACGTCCTCAATGGTGCCTGGATCCTCTCCAATAGAGGCTGCAAGTGTATCAAGACCAGCAGGTCCTCCGGAAAACTTCTCAATAAGCGTAAGAAGAATTGTTCTGTCGTTATGATCAAGGCCAAGCTTATCAACATCCATGAGATCAAGAGCAGTCCTTGCAACTTCCTCAGATATTACACCATCATATCGAACCTGGGCATAATCTCTAACTCTTTTAAGAATTCTGTTAGCAATTCGTGGCGTTCCTCTGCTTCTACGCGCCATCTCTCTTGCGCCTTCTTCCTTTATCTCAACGCCCAAAATCTTCGCAGACTGGATAATGATCTGCATCAGCTCGTCAATTTCATAGTATTCCATTCTATAGAGCATTCCGAATCTGTCACGAAGAGGTGCTGAAAGCATACCAGCTCTTGTTGTTGCACCAACCAGGGTGAAATGAGGAAGGTCGAGTCTGATACTTCTGGCAGTAGGTCCTTTTCCAATCATTATGTCAATTTTGTAATCCTCCATGGCAGGATACAAAACCTCTTCAACCTGTCTGTTAAGACGATGTATCTCATCTATAAACAGAACGTCGCCTTCCTTTAAGTTATTTAAAATAGCTGCTATTTCACCTGGCTTTTCGATAGCAGGTCCACTGGTAACCTTGCAGTTAACACCCATCTCTGAAGCTATGATCTCAGCAAGAGTTGTCTTACCAAGTCCGGGAGGTCCGTATAAAAGAATATGATCAAGGCTCTGATTTCTCTGCTTTGCAGCTTCAATAGAGATATTCAGATTATCCTTTATCTTCTTTTGTCCTATATAGTCAGAGAGCTTCTTTGGCCTGAGTGAGCTCTCGATTTTCACATCTTCACTTGTAAATTCAGCTTTTGTTGTACTATTTGAAGTACCGCCGGAAGTGCGGATTGTTCTTTTTTCCATATATGTCTCCGTAAATAAATATCTAATATTGAAATCTGATTATCTATATTCGAATTAGAAAAGTTCCTTAAGTGCCATCTTAAGGATTGCTTCTGTATCCTCAGTATCAGCACTCTTATCAGCTATAACCTTTCTGACTGCCTTGGCAGCTTCTGTACCAGAATAACCAAGAGCAACAAGAGCTTCAATAGCTTCATTTGTAGGAGCATCATCTGAACCACCAATATCAGAGCTAAGCTCGCCAGATACTCTGCCTTCAATGATATCCTCAGAGGAAATCTTGTCGTGAAGCTCAAGAACAAGCCTCTCTGCAGTCTTCTTACCAACTCCGGGAGCTTTACTTATTGCCTTGGAATCTCCAGCAAGGATAGCAAATCTAAGATCATCCGGTGTCATAACTGAAAGAATTGCCTGGGCACCCTTTGGTCCAATTCCACTAACTCCAATTAAGAGTTTGAAAAATGAAAGCTCATCTCTTGATAAGAAGCCATATAAATTCATGGCATCCTCTCTGACGCTTAAATATGTATAAAGCTTCACTGGTTCTCCCTTTGAAGGAAGTCTGTCAGCCGTATAGCCAGAAATAGCGACGTTATATCCAACACCGGATACGTCGACTACCACATTATTCTCCTCAACTAAATCAATAATTCCATTTACAAATGCGATCATTATTCTTCCTCAAATATATTTTATTTCATGATGTTTCATCATTATTGGCTCTGCCATCGTAAGCCAAAACAAAATTCTTAACTATAGGCATAGTGTGTGATGCAATAAATCCATTAAGATATCCTGTTATAGTCCCCATAATAAGAAGCGCTGGCAGATAATAGATTATGCCAGAGGTCTTCACTATATATGCAGCGACAAAGAGCTGAGCGATATTATGAGCTATTCCGCCAATCACACTAACCCCGCAGATGTCGAAAAAGCCAAGCTTTTTAAGCAAAACCATTGCAATAAAGCTGACTATTGCACCAGACAATGAAAAAAGGATTCCAAATAGGCTACCGAACAAAAGTCCTGAAATCACAATTCTCAAAACATTGACTAAAATGCCTTCTTTTTCTCCAAAAAGGAATAAAAGAAGTACTATAGCCATATTCGGAAGCCCCAGCTTCATTCCAGGAACTCCCATAAAAAAAGGAATAAGGGATTCGATATAAGAAAGAATTAGAGCAAAAGCCAGTAATAGTCCAAGCAAAGAAAGCTTTTTAACGGAAAAGCTGCTCTCAACTGTTTTCATACCATCCTCCCAACAAAAAATGATGTGAATGATACCAGATATCACCCACATCACTGATTTTATCATATATCTATTTGGTCCTCAATTATGTTCACCAACAAGCTTCTCCATCCAAACCATGCTGTACCAAGTACCAAACTTGTAGCCACAATTTGTGAATCTGCCGCAGAGCTTATACCCCATGTGCTCATGGAACTCGGCACTATTGTTTGTAAGATGCTCATCCTCTACATTAGGAACACCTATACATGCATAGAGGTTCTTCAGGCCCATTGCCTTAAGCCTGTTTTCAAGCTCAGTATAAAGAATTCTACCAATACCTGTCTTAGTGCAATCCTTATCAAGATAAATAGTAAGCTCAGTTGAATAATCATAAGCTCTACGAGCTTTAAAGCAAGAACTATAAGCATAACCAACTATTTTTCCATCCTTAACAGCTACAATATAAGGGTATTTCTGAGTTATATTCTTTATTCTTGACTCAAACTCCTCACGACTTGGAACGTCATATTCAAAAGTAATTGCAGTCTTTTCAACGTAGTAACCATAGATTTCAAGTAATCTGGGTACATCTTCAAGTGCAACGTCTCTAATAATTATGTCGCTCATTTCAAGTAATCTCCTTAGCAGTTATATTTTTAGCAATTATTTTACGATAGCGTCTACGCCATCAGAATTCTTTTCACCACCCTCAATTGTTATCACTACTCTGTGAGGTAAACAGATAACGGATTCACCATCCCTGCTTATCTTCCCCTGTTTCTGGCAAAGCTTATCAGGACAATCAGCTTCTGAAACATAGCAGGCTCCGTTTTTAATTATCAGGTGATTAAAGCCTCCATCAAAGCCTTCAATATCCATTTCCCGATCCTCTGATAAGGATAATCTGGAAATTTCTGTTCCATCAACCTTTATAACAGCATAGCTGCCATTATCAGCTATGTTTCTCTGAAATCCATAGATTAACAGAGAAAATAGAATAACGACAGCCATTAGTATATATGTTTTATTTCTTTTTCTTAGAAATTCATCCATATCAATTATTTGATTACGTGTACCCATCCTTCAGGAGCTTCGATCTCACCCATCTGAATACCAGTAAGTGTATCGTAAAGCTTCTTGATAACAGGACCCATCTCATCCATTCCTGACTCAAAGCAGATTTCCTTGCCATGGTCATTGATCTTACCAACAGGACTGATAACTGCAGCT
This sequence comes from Butyrivibrio sp., assembly GCA_015056655.1. Taxonomy (GTDB): domain Bacteria; phylum Bacillota; class Clostridia; order Lachnospirales; family Lachnospiraceae; genus Butyrivibrio. Next base: position 41,681 of record SVFV01000008.1, on the reverse strand, counting down.
GTTCCGCAAAGTCCCATCTCCTTGAAATTAGAAACCTCTTCAAGCTTAACAGGTCTCTCATCAACCTTAAGTCCAAGATAATCCTTAGCAACCTGTACAATAGATCTTCTTGTGATTGAAGGAAGGATTGAATTTGTAAATGACTTGGGAACTACAAGATTTCCATCTGCATCTACAAAGAGAATGTTTGCTCCACCAGTCTCTTCAATATATGTTCTTGTCTGAGCATCAAGATATACGTTCTCAGCAAAACCCTCTTCGTGAGCTGCTACAATTGCATGAAGACTCATTGCATAGTTAAGACCAGCCTTGATGTTACCTGTTCCGTGCGGTGCTGCTCTATCAAAATCACTTATCTTTACAACAATAGGCTTAGCGCCACCCTTGAAGTAAGGTCCAACAGGTGTAACGAAAATTCTGAACTGATATTCATCAGCAGGCTTAACACCGATAACATTACCTGTAGCAAACATAACAGGTCTGATGTAAAGTGTAGCACCACTACCAAAAGGAGGAACCCAGTCTTCATTAGCCTTAACAACCTGGTCTACTGCCTCAAGGAATCTATCTTCCGGGAAAGGAGGCATTTCAAGACGCTGTGCAGATTCAACCATACGCTGTGCATTAAGGTCAGGTCTGAAGCAGACAATTCTTCCATCCTCTGTCTCATAAGCCTTAAGCCCTTCGAAGACTTCCTGTGCATAGTGAAGAACTCCAGAATCCTCACTAAGGACTACTCTTGAATCCTCTGTAAGAATACCGCTGTCCCATTTTCCATCCTTATAGTTGGAAACATAGCGAAGATCTGCTACGTGATAGCTGAAACCTATATTAGCCCAATCCAAATTTTTCTTGCTCATCTTAAATTTGCTCCTTTATCATTATTCAGTAAGGGAAAAAATCTCTTGGCTGTTTTATAGTTTAACGCTTTAAAGCATCAATAAATCTATTATAATTCTGCATTTTACAGTGTCAAGACTCAAACTTATCATCATTTGAGTTATCTTCGACTTGATCTTTTTTAACATCGCCGTTTTCATCCTGATTATTTTCGGTCAACTCAGGTGCAATATTAGGTACGACGTTATTGATAAGCGTTTTACTCTTCTTATAAATCTTAAATACTCTTCTAAGGCTTGATTCCTCGTTATGAACATAATATTTGCTATTATCTGCCTCATCGATGGTCGTGACGCCATTATCATCAATGTATGCAGCGTTAATATACGTCGACGTATCCCTGGGAAGCTTTCGTTCTCTTAGCTTTTTCTTTGTCACATAACCAATGAAGGTATAAAGGCAGGCAAAGGTAGGAACTCCAATAAGCCATCCAATAGGTCCCATGATTCCGCCAAATAACATAATGGAGAAAATAACCCAGAAGCTTGATAGGCCAGTTGAGTTACCAAGAATAATAGGTCCTAAAATATTTCCATCAATCTGCTGGAGAATCATCAGCATGATGAGAAATACCAATGCCTTAATGGGATTGATCATGACGAGAAGTATTCCGCCTACAAATCCGCCAATATATGGTCCAAAGAAAGGAATAATATTAGTTATACCAACAATGAATCCAAGCAGAACCGGATAAGGTATTTTAAGGATCTCACAGAAAATAAATGCAACAAGGCCAATAATAAGTGAATCAACAAGCTTTCCTATTACAAAACCTGTAAAAGTGAAATTCGCATATCTGAAGGCACTTATTACTTCATTTGCAGTTTCCTTCTTCATGAAAGCATAGCAAAGCTTCTTTGCCTGACCAGCAAAATGCTCCTTTGAGTTAAGAACATAGATTGCAACAATAATACCAACAACCAGATAAAAGAATACCTGTATTGCAGTGATCATACTCTTGGACACTCTCTGAAGCACAGTTGTGACATTAGGCAGCAGCTTAGTCTTAAGCATATCTGTTATAGTTGATGAATACTGCTGAAACAGACTATCAACCATACTTCTGATTTGCGGATTATCAGTCAGGTACTTGTCGATAAAACGTTGAGTGTTTGAAACATAAATAGGGAAATTAGTTATGATCTCATTGATACTCTTGATGATCTGAGGCACAAGAACAGCCATCATCGCATAGACTATCAAAAAGAGAAAAGCTATGGTAAGAAGCACCGAAACGCTTCTTACCTTCTTTCTTCTCTTTCTATTTTTAGGATTCTTTAAATCTATACCATTAAATCTGTAGATAGGATAAATCCATCTTGACTCAATGAAATTGAGGACTGGAATGAGGATATAGGCAATCACACATCCAATGATGATAGGCGTAAGAATAGAAAAGATATTTCCAACTCCTCTGTTTACAGCCTTCCAATTGAAAAGAACATAATAAAACAGCATCAAAACAACGCCTATCATAATAACTGAAAGCATTATACTAAGCTGTTTCTTCCCCGGTTTCCATTTCATACCATTTTCCTCCGATATCAAAGATATCTTAGATATTTTCAAGTCTGTCTACAAGGACATCCATGAAGTCAGGCTCATAGCCTTCAATATTTCCAGCATCGCACTTGCTTGCGAACTCAGGATCTAAAGGAATTCTTGCAAGAACATCAAGACCATTAGCTGATGCATAGGAATCAATCTTGCTCTCGCCAAATACATATATAGGCTTATTACAATGAGGACAGTTCATGTAGCTCATGTTCTCTACTAGACCAAGTACAGGAACATTCATCATCTTAGCCATGTTTACAGCCTTTTCAACGATCATTGAAACAAGCTCCTGAGGTGTAGATACAACGATAACACCATCAACAGGAAGTGACTGGAAAACAGTAAGCGGAACATCACCTGTTCCAGGAGGCATATCTACAAACATGTAGTCTATATTGCCCCAGCTTGTCTCTCCCCAGAACTGCTTAACTACGCCAGCGATAACAGGACCTCTCCAGATAACAGGATCTGTCTCATTCTCCATGAGAAGGTTAATTGAAACAACCTTCACCCCGCCATTAGAAACAGCAGGAATCATGTTTCCATTATCATCTGCATATTTAATAGGTTCAGCACCAAACATCTTAGGAATGGAAGGACCTGTAATATCTGCATCAAGCACAGCTGTCTTATAGCCCTTTTTATTCATGGCACATGCTGAAAGACCTGTTACAAGGCTCTTACCAACACCGCCCTTTCCGCTGACAATACCAATTACCTTCTTTACTCTTGTTCCATCTGCAAGCTTAACTCTAAAGCTTTCCATGCTCTCCCTCTTAAAATCTTCGGGAGTTTTCTTTTTCTTTTCTTCTGCCATTTCAAATTACCTACTTCTTAATTCTTTATATATATTCATGTGCACATGGCACTTAATCACTTAAACTTTACGTCCCTTAAAGAAACCTTGTCCTTATCTTCTTCATCGCCTAAATATTTGCCGATGATATATCTGGGACGGTTCTTGGTCTCAAGGTAAATTTTCCCAATGTATTCACCTATAACACCAAGGGAAATCATTGTAAGGCCACCAATAGCCCATACTGAAAGAACTGTGGTTGTCCATCCGGTTATGGTATGTCCTGTGAAATACCTCACCAAAGAATATATTAGCACGATTATGCTCACAAAGAATATAAATACACCAAGTTCTGTGATCATTCTTATAGGCTTAGTGCTAAGGGAGGTAATTCCCTCAAGAGCAAACTGGATCATTTTAAACAAAGGATATTTACTCTCCCCAGCTAGTCTCTCAGCTCGCTCATAATATACAATATCAGTCTCCAGCCCTATCATGGGAACAATTCCACGAAGGAAAAGATTTACTTCTCCAAAATCCGCAAGCATTGATAGAGCCGTAGAATCCATAAGTCTGAAATCCGCATGATTATATACAGTATCCGCTCCGAGCTTACTCATAAGCTTGTAATAGCTTTCGGCAGTATATCTCTTGAAAAATGTATCTGTTTCTCTTTTACTTCTAACTCCAAAAACAATGTTTGCACCATCCATGTACTTCTGAAGCATCTCCTCAATGGCATCGATGTCATCCTGAAGATCAGCATCCATGGAAATCGTCACATCGCAAACATCCTTCACAGTCATAAGACCTGAAAGAAGGGCATTCTGATGCCCTCTGTTCTTTGATAATTTTAGCCCCTGGAAAACAGGATTCTCTGCATGAAGAGACTCAATAATCTCCCAGGTATTGTCCTTTGATCCATCATTTACAAAGACAATCCTGCTATCAGCAGAGATAATATCTCTGCTGACGAGGTTATTTATCTTTTCCAGAAGTCTTTTTGAAGTTTCGGGTAAAACCTCCTGCTCGTTATAGCAGGGAATTACCATAAAAAGTCTGTTATTTCTTTCCATTGATATAGTTTACCAAACCTTCACTGTCTATGATTTTTTGCATAAATTCAGGAAAAGCCTGTCCCTGATAAGTTTTACCTGTTGTCTCATCAGTTATAACACCAGTATCAAAGTTAACACTAACCTTATCGCCCTGTGCTATCTCCTTTGCTGCCTCCTCGCATTCCACAATAGGAAGACCAATGTTAATACTGTTTCTGTAGAAAATACGAGCAAAGGTCTCAGCTATTACGCATGAAACACCTGCAGCTTTAATTGCGATAGGTGCATGCTCTCTTGAAGAGCCACAGCCAAAATTCTTATTGGCAACAATAATATCGCCTTCTTTTACATTCTGAATAAAGGTCTTATCAATATCTTCCATGCAATGAGCTGCAAGCTCTTTGGCATCTGTTGTGTTCAGATATCTTGCAGGAATGATTACGTCTGTATCTACATTATCTCCAAATTTGAAAACGCTTCCTCTGGCTTCTTTCACGATTATGTCCTCCTTATTTGTCTCTTATAACTCAGATGGCTGTGACAGCTTGCCTGTTATAGCACTTGCTGCAGCTACTGCAGGAGATGCCAGATAGATTTCAGAATCTGTAGCACCCATTCTACCTACAAAGTTACGGTTAGTTGTTGAAACGCATCTCTCACCAGATGCAAGGATTCCCATATAACCACCAAGGCAGGGACCACAGGTAGGTGTTGATACAACAGCACCTGCTTCGATGAAGGTTCTGATAAGTCCTTCCTCCATAGCCTGAAGATAAATGGACTGAGTAGCAGGAATGATGATACATCTAACGGATTCAGCTACTTTTCTGCCCTTTAATATCTCGGCAGCACATCTCATATCATCAATTCTACCATTTGTACATGAACCAATAACAACCTGATCAATCTTGATTTCATCGATTTCATCAAATGTATGAGTGTTCTCAGGAAGATGCGGGAATGCAACTGTAGGTGTGAGTGCACTAAGGTCAATTGTGTACTCCTCGTCATATTCAGCATCCTCGTCAGCTTCATAAACTGTGAATTTCTTTCCAGGAGCATGCTCTTCCATATATTTTATGGTCTTATCATCTACAGGGAAAATACCATTTTTTCCGCCTGCTTCTATAGCCATATTTGCGATTGTGAATCTGTCATCCATTGAAAGTGAGCTTACGCCATCTCCAACGAACTCCATTGATTTATATAAAGCTCCATCAACGCCAATAAGACCGATGATGTGAAGGATAACATCCTTACCACTTACATATTTATTAAGCTCACCTGTGAGGTTGAATTTGATTGCAGAAGGAACCTTAAACCACGCCTTACCAGTTGCCATTCCAGCAGCCATATCTGTAGAACCGATTCCAGTACTGAATGCTCCAAGAGCACCGTATGTACAGGTGTGTGAATCTGCACCGATTATAAGGTCACCAGCTACTGTAAGACCTTTTTCAGGTAAAAGTGCATGCTCAATACCCATCTGACCAACTTCAAAGTAGTTAGTGATGTCATTTCTCTTTGCAAACTCTCTTACGCATTTGCAGTTTTCGGCGGATTTAATATCCTTGTTGGGAACAAAGTGATCAGGAACAAGAGCAATCCTGTCTTTATTGAAAACGCCCGTAGTATTGAACTTTTCCATTTCCTTAATGGCTACGGGACTTGTAATATCATTACCAAGTACTAAATCAAGGTCAGCTTCAATAAGCTGTCCGGCTTTAACTTCCTGAAGTCCTGCATGCGCTGCAAGTATCTTCTGACTCATAGTCATTTTGCTCATACGTTTCTCCCACCTTTCTTCAATCATACACGTATAAAAGTATCATATTTTCTAGTGTTTGTAAAAGTTGATAAAGCCTTGCCAAGCCTCCATAAATACAGTTTCATTCGGCTGACGCTCTCGCTCTATTGAAATCGTAACGGTACTAATACACTAAAAAACAGTGTATAAGTACCGACGATTTCACAAGCAGCCTCATGAATCATGTATTTATTCTGACTTGGCATAGGCAATATAATCTAAAAATATAAGAATAAGATTTTTTAACATAAGAAAAAGAAATATAACCCCATCAAAATCGCTCCAATTATGCTCAAAATAAGCCCCAGATAAAAGCCCTCCGGTGTATAGGTGGCCTGGATATTGTGAACACCTGAATCGACCATAACTCCTATCATGCCATAGTCGGCCACATAGGTTTCTGCTTCTTCTCCGTCTACAGTGAGCTTAAAGCCCTTTGAGTAAGGAACTGAGAAGAATACAAGTTTTCGAGAGTTAAGATCTGTCGTAGTTGCTACAAATCCCTTAGTACTGGTTTCAAATGTCTCGCAGGCTGTTTCATTCCTGTCGCTGCAGTTTTCAGCAAATATATCAAGTGGCATAAGTTCCTGATAATAGCTTTCTGGAAGCACCTTTAAGCCATCCATATATTGTGCATCCTCATCCGAGACAATAACTGCTACAGATAGTAATCTATCCTTAACATCCTGATCTTCTATAGCTTCAAAATCTGACTTTGTAATGTAATAGTCATAGGTAAAGCCCATTCTTATATAGTTCTGGTTTAGATAAATATCAAAACCATTCTGGGTGTTTTCATAAAGATACCCTTCTATTCCTTCACCTTTTTGGAAAATACCCTCATCATTTATTCTGGAGTTCTCCAAATAATACTTTGATGATAGTATTGCTCTAAGACCGATTTTTTCTGGAGGAATCTTTGTTTCTACTGTTCTGTTAACACTCCCTGCCCCACTTAGAAAATCAAAGGTCTCAGCAGGAATTGTGCTTATAAAGCTGTGAAGTGAGCCTATTCCCCAAACCATGTCATAGTTTGTGGCTGTATTATCAGTTTCATCCCTAAAGAACTCATCACCAGATAACTCAGGAACAAAATCAAGCATCTGATTCTGCCATTCCTGTTTACCAAAATCAGAGATAAGTCCGCTTCCATTCATCAAAACAACATGTGTTGAGATAACAGCGCCAACAACAGTAAGCGCAAACATGATATTAAGCTTCATAAGAGGCTTTTTGAGTTTTACATTGAAAAGCTTAATTCTATCTATGCATTTTGGCGCAAAGTAAACTGTAAGTATCAAAGCTATCAGAACTATTGATGTTCCGATCACCTGTCTGATATAGAGCTTCTGGTTTTCAATCATGCCATGCTCTACCAGCTCTCCCTGATTGTTTAATACAGGCATAATTGAAATGAGAAGAATCAAAACAAATAAGCCAGCATTAATAAGGATTCCCTTTCTAAGGGCATAGCTGTTTCCTCTCTCCACCATAACTGCCGTAAGAAGAGCCATGAAAAGAATAGGCATATAATACCATCTACAATAATAGCCTTCATTAAGCAGTGAAAACATTGCATTAAGCCCAGGTATTAAGGCGAAAACCAGGCAAACAACAAGGAGCTTTTTAAATTCTTTGCCCCTTTTCTTATTTTGAATGAAGTAAGCTATAACTCCTGATATACCAAATACAGGAAGGTAAACAGCCAGTGAGGAAACTCTAACAGTACTTGTGTAGAAAACTGTTCCCTTTCCAATGATATCCGGAATCATAACCATGCTCTTAAGAATATCCCAAAGCATATTCATACTAGGATATGAAACAAGGTCATAACCATTTAAAACATTGCTGATTCTGCTATTTCCACTTACTGAAAGAGCCGCCTGGAGAATAAAAAATGCTCCAAGAAAAACTCCAAGTGTTCCACCAACAAGGCTCCTGACAACCATCCTGAAAATATGTACCGGCCTGTTTCCAGGAACATATCTGACAATAAAGTAAATCAGCATAAACACTACCTGTCCGAAGAAAAAGTAGTAATTTATAACCGACATAAGGGTTGTCATCAGTGCAAAGTATAATAATCTCCTGCCCCCAAAGGCAAAATAATGATTATCCCTGTGGTGTTCTATTTCCATAAGGTTATCAAATGCCAGAAGGTACAAAGGGAAAAATGCAACTGCATCCGTAAAGTGGTTGAAAACAATGTTACAGGCATTAAATCCCGAAAACGCATATAAAAGCGCACCAAGCATGGCCGAAACATCTCTTACCACATATTTTCTGATATAAAGATATGCAGTTATACTGCACACTGCGTACTTAAGCGCCATCAAAAACGGCATCATGTACGGAATAAAGCTTTCCGGGAAAGGAAGTGTCAGATAAAAGAAAGGACTTCCCAGCAGGTAAAATGAAAATGAACCCACCATGGATGTTCCAAGATCAACATTCCAGTTCCAGAATATCTCACCATTTCTTAAAGCTCTGTGTGCCTGAATATAAAAAGGAATCTGCTGAACATTGTAGTCACCATAGTAAAAAAACGGCAGTCCTCTTTTTATAAAAAACGGCAAAACAGCCAATACGTACATAACAAAAGAAAGCACCGCTATCTGCAGCACTCTCACTGAAGTCTTCTTCTCAAAATAATATGCTTTGTTTTCTTCCATCTTCATGGATAAAAATGTCACCCTTCAAAAGAATTTAAAAATGCTGCCGCCAATATAGCGGCAGCATCTTATATACAAGTAAAAACAAATTAGTTATTGATGAGCTTGTCGTTCTCGTTATTCCAGCTGTAAAGCTTTCTGATTTCCTTACCGATCTGCTCAGCGGGATGCTCAGCTGCAAGCTTTCTCATAGCATTGAAGTGTACCTGGCCGCCAGCCTCAGACATATCAAGGAGGAATTCCTTAGCGAATGTACCATCCTGGATGTCAGAAAGAATCTTCTTCATAGCCTTCTTAGTGTCTTCTGTAACGATCTTAGGACCAGTTACATAATCACCATACTCAGCAGTGTTGGAGATTGAATATCTCATTCCAGCAAAACCTGACTGATAGATAAGATCTACGATGAGCTTCATCTCATGTACGCACTCAAAGTATGCGTTTCTCGGATCATAGCCAGCCTCAACAAGTGTCTCAAAACCAGCCTGCATAAGTGCACAAACACCACCGCAAAGTACAGCCTGCTCACCAAAGAGGTCTGTCTCTGTCTCTGTTCTGAATGTTGTCTCAAGGATACCAGCTCTTGCACCACCGATACCAGCGCCATAAGCAAGTGCCTTATCAAGAGCCTTACCTGTAGCATCCTGATATACAGCTACAAGACAAGGTGTTCCCTTTCCAGCCTGGTACTCAGATCTAACTGTGTGGCCAGGAGCCTTAGGAGCGATCATTGTTACATCAACATCCTTCGGGGGCTGAATGAGACCAAAGTGAATATTGAAACCATGAGCGAACATAAGCATGTTACCAGCCTCAAGGTTGGGCTCGATGTCTTCCTTATACATCTTAGCCTGCTTTTCATCGTTGATAAGGATCATGATAACGTCAGCCATCTTAGCAGCTTCAGCTGTAGGGTAAACCTTAAGTCCCTGTGCTTCTGCCTTTGCTTTACTCTTAGAACCTTCGTAAAGGCCGATAATGACGTTGCATCCTGACTCCTTAAGGTTGAGTGCATGAGCGTGACCCTGTGAACCGTAACCTATAATGGCAATAGTTTTACCCTCTAAAAGTGAAAGATTGCAATCTTCCTGGTAAAAAATACGTGCTTCCTGTGACATGTTACCTTACCTCCGTAAAAAATATTTTTAATATGTGCAACGAAAGCCCCACTATTGGGACATTTCGAAGTTAACTGTTATTTAAGATCAGTTATGTTGATGACCTTGTCTGTGCCTCGTCCAAGACCAGCGATGCCTGTTCTTGCCAGCTCTAAAATCTCATGTCCATCTAGCATCTTAAGAAGTGCCTCTACCTTGGACTGATTACCTGTAATCTCAATTATCAGTGATTCAGGAGTAACATCGATGATATTAGCTCTGAAAATATCCGCGATTGTCATAATAGCCTGACGTTCCTGCTCACCAGCTTTAACCTTTACAAGTGCAAGCTCTCTGTAAACACTGTCATCCGGTTCAAGCTCATGAATATCTCTGACATCAATAAGCTTGGATAACTGCTTCTCAATCTGATCAAGAATCACATCATCACCTGATGCAACAATTGTTATTCTCGTATAATTTGGATCTGTGGTCGTTCCTGCTGTTATACTCTCGATGTTGTATCCCCTTCGAGCAAACAGTCCTGAAATTCTGGTAAGAACACCGGAAGTGTTATCGACCAAAAGCTGAAAAACTTTCCTTTTCATATTCCTCCCAAGACACTGGAAACTATTAGTACTTCCCCTTGTGTCGTGCAATTTAATAGCAATTATATTAGCTTAGAAGCCTAAAGTCAACGAAAAACTTTAACACTTTAAAATGTTGATGTGATAAAAAAATTTGGCTTTTTGCACAAATCACCTATCATTCTCTGAACATTTGGTAAGTGCAACGGTTCCAGTCCTTGCTATCTCTACGATTGATATGGTTCTAAGCATCTGGATAAAGAGCTCTACTCTCTCCGGAGTGTCGCATATCTGGATCATCATGAGATTCTTACTCATATCAACAATCTGCGCCTTCATAATGTCGCAGTTTTCCATGATATCTCTTCTGTTATCCCTGTTGTATCTGACTTTAATAAGTGTAAGCTCACGGCAAATACTCATGCTCTCCTTAAAGGTCTTAACCTTTATGACATCGAGCTTTTTGTTGAGCTGCTTTTCAATCTGCTCAATCATTCTCTCATCACCGCTACTTACAATTGTCATACAGGATACATCCCTTGAGTTAGTCTCACCAACTACAAGGGAGTCGATATTAAAATTTCTTCTGGAGAAAAGTCCCGCTACCTTACATAAAACACCGGCATGGTTTTCTACAAGTACTGAATATATTCTCTTCATAATCTACCACCGTCTATCGTATATATTTAACAGGATTACTTATTTAGCAAGGTCATAAGGATCAACAGCTACTTCTGCAAGGACACAGTCATCCTCTTTAAAAAGATCCTCGATAAGCTTCTCAGCTTCCTTCTGATTGTCAGCTCTTAAATATCTCATGTCATAAGCTTCAGCAATCTTATCAAGCTTTGGTGTGTTATGAAGCTCAACCATGTTGTATCTGTCTTCGCAGCTATAATGCTGATACTCTCTGACCATTCCAAGGAAATGATTGTTAAATACAATAAGCTTCACATTTATTCCATATTGCTTAAGTGTTGAAAGTTCCATCATTGACATCTGGAATGCACCATCACCCATTACAGCAACAACAGTCCTGTTAGGAGCAGCATATTTTGCTCCAAGGGCAGCAGGTATAGAATATCCCATGGTTCCCATACCGCCTGACGTAAGGAATCTTCCCTTCTTAACAAGGTGCCATCTGCATGACCATATCTGGTTCTGTCCTACATCTGCAACATAGATCGCATCCTCAGGAAGTCTGATGGACAGCTTATTGATAAACTGCATGGGATCCGCAAATTTCTTCAAATCTATCTGCGGTCTCTTTTCAGTCATAGTAAGTCTGTACTCATTCAGAGTGTCAATCCACTCCTGTCTTTTATGTATAAGGTCTTCCTTATCCTCATACTCGTTGATTTTCTTAAATATGTGCTTGATATCACCAACAAGCGGTATTGTAGGACCTACATTTTTACCGATCTCAGCCGGGTCGACATCAATATGAATAAGAACCTTATTCTCTGTAATAAGATCAGGTCTGTTCACAGCTCTGTCAGCAACTCTCGCACCAACCATGATAAGGAGGTCTGATTCATTAAGAGCTCTGTTTGCATAAGGTCTTCCATTATTTCCGACCATGCCAAAATACAAAGGATCCATGGAGTTCATTACTCCAATACCCATCATTGTTGAAACAACGGGTACCTGATTTTCCTTTGAGAACTTTCTGATCTCATCAACAGCACCTGATAAATGCACGCCACCACCCACGCAGATAATAGGCTTTTTAGCTTCAGCTACTTCTTTTACAACCTTCTTTATCTGAACAGCATTGCCTTCTACTGTAGGCTTGTAGGTTCTCATATTTACTTTTTCAGGATAAACAAACTTGGAAATTTCTTGCTGTTGAACATCAAAGGGCACATCAATAAGTACAGGGCCCTTTCTTCCTGTACTGGCTATATGAAAAGCTTCTTTTAGAACTCTGGGAATATCATTTACATCACGAATAAGATAACTATATTTTACAAAGGACTCAGCGGCTCCTGTGATGTCTGCCTCCTGGAAAACATCACTACCGATAAGCTCACTGTTAACCTGACCTGTTATGCATACAAGCGGAATACTGTCTGCATAAGCAGTTGCTATTCCTGTGATCAGGTTAGTGGCACCAGGGCCACTTGTAACGGCGCACACTCCAACCTGACCGCTGATGCGCGCATAACCACTTGCACAATGAGCGGCATTCTGTTCAGTCCTAACAAGGATCTGCTGAATCTTTGTATAGCCGAGTGCATCATAAAAAGGAACTATTGCAACTCCGGAATAACCATATACAACTCGTACCTTTTCCTCCTCCAGACATTTTACTATTGCCTGTGCACCATTCATAATATGTCCTCCCCTTCAATAGTCCATATAGACTATTGTAAATGTCTAATTATTTTTTTACAACTTCAGTATTTCTTTGACAATGCGTACACAATTTGCAGCATCGGATGAATATCCATCTGCTCCGATCTCCCACGCATAGTCCTCAGTAACAACTGCTCCTCCGATTACTATCTTGGCATTGCAGCCCTTCTCACCAGCTATCTTTACGACGTTTTTCATTTCCTGCATGGTAGTTGTCATAAGGGCTGAAAGAGCAATGATTTTCGCATTTTCAGCAATCGCTGTATCTACAATCTTCTGACTTGGCACATCTTTTCCAAGGTCAATAACGTTAAAGCCATGGTTCTTAAGCATAAGTGCTACGAGGTTTTTACCTATATCATGAATATCACCATGAACCGTTGCAATTACGATTGTAGGCTTATCCTTTCCGCCTTCTCCATCATCTTCCTTAAGAAGTGGTTCAAGCTTACCAATACTTAGCTTCATTGCTTCAGCACTGGCTATAAGCTGAGGAAGGAAATATTTACCCTTATCAAAGAGTTCACCGACTTCGTTGATAGCAGGCATAAGAACATCATTTAAAATCTCCTTGGGAGCACATCCAGCTTCAACAGCATCGAGAGTATCCTTCTCGATTGTTCTCTTCTGACCTTTCATTACATCCTTTTTAACAAGCTCAAAGAATTTCTCCTTGGGATCATGATTACTATCAGAAGCTTCAGTTGAAGTCTTGTCCTTGGATGCATCACCAGCGTTTGCCGTATTTACTGGAGTAAGGGTCTGGCCCTTTGGCAGACAGCTTACAGTGACATTCATGCCATCATATCTGTCCATGCGCTCAATATATCTGATGTCAGATTCTTCTTTGTTTCTCAAAAGGTCTGAAGCAAAAGCACTGTTTACAAGAAGCTCCTGTGAAGGATTACAAATAGCCATTGTGAGACCATTTGCAATTGCCATTGTCAAAAATGCACTGTTTATAAATGCTCTCTGCGGAAGACCAAAGGATATATTAGAAAGTCCGCAAATTGTAGCAAGTCCGTTTACCTTGCAGTAGCTGATTGTAGCAAGGGTCTCAAGTGCAGCCTTTTTGTTAGCACCAATTGTTGCTACAAGGCCATCAACAACTATATCCTCTTTATTGAGGCCAAGATCATAAGCCTTTTTACAGAGCTCATCTATAAATTCATGCTTTTCCTCAAGGCTGTCAGGAAGACCTTTTGGTCCAACGGGAAGTGCAATAAACATAGCGCCATACTTCTTCGCAAGAGGAATGAATCGCTCAGCCTTATCCTTTTCAAGTGAAATTGAGTTAATGAGTGCTCTTCCGGGATATTTTCTAAGAGCCATCTCCATAGTCTTCTCATCACTTGTATCTATACAAAGAGGAAGTGATGTAAGAGGCAGAATCTCATCAAGAACATCGCTCATCATCTGCTTCTCATCTATTCCACTCATTCCGACGTTCACATCAAGAATTGAAGCTCCATCGCTTTCCTGCTGGGCTACAAAGTCACATACCATAGAAAGGTTGCCCTCTCGTAGCTGCTCCTGAAGCTTCTTTTTACCAGTGGGATTAATTCTCTCTCCAACAATCATGAAAGGATCATTCAGTCCGAAAGCAACTGTCTGTCTCTCACTTGTAAGGAATCTTACACCCTCCGGCTTTCTTGATACTTTTCTTCCATCAGGAAGCTCTAAAGTAACCTTAGAAAGCTTAAGGTCGCCATATCTTTCCTTAATGCCCCTGATATATTCAACATTTGTTCCACAGCAGCCACCGATAATGGAAGCACCAGCTTTTATAAGCTTCTCCATCTCAGGAACAAATACTTCACACGCCATATCGTATTCTGTAGTTCCATCATCAGTAACTACAGGGAGTCCGGCATTTGGCTTAGCGATTATAGGCACTGTTGTAACACTTGCCATATCTGCAATAATCTCAGCCATCTTGTCAGGGCCAGTAGAACAGTTAGCTCCAATAGCAGCTGCTCCAAGTGACTCCATAACGATAGCTGCAGTCTTCGCATCAGTACCGAACAAGGTTCTGCCGTCAGATTCAAAGGTCAGTGTGACGATTACAGCTATATCAGAAACTTCCTTTGCAGCAATAAGAGCAGCTCTGCACTCCTGAAGGCTCATCATGGTTTCAACTACTATAAGGTCACATCCCGCCTTATCAAGAATAGCAATCTGTTCCTTGTAAACTTCTATTAGCTCCTCAAAATCAAGATCCCCCATGGGCTTAAGCTGTCTGCCGGTCATTGTTACATCTCCGGCAATCAGGGCTTTATCGCCAACAGCATCCTTTGCGAGCTTAACAAGCTTTGTATTTATCTCTTCTATTTCATCTTCAAGCCCAAAATTTTTTAGCTTAATTCTGTTTCCAGTAAAGGTAGGTGCATAAATAATATTCGTACCAGCATCCACATAATCCTTCTGAAGCTTTACTATGACCTCAGGATTATCAAGTATCCATTTCTCAGTACAGGCACCAGCAGGAAGCCCAGCCTTCATAAGGTTAGTTCCTGTTGCTCCATCCAAAAATGTGATTTTATCAGTATTTAAATAAGCTAAAAGTTCTTCTCTATTCATTCAATATCCCAATTCTATGCGTAATATTCATTATTTTTTATAATTATGCAGCTTTTCGTTCCATTGTATTATACCAAATCCAATTCATCAACAACGAAATTGCAATAGTTAGCAAAATTACCACCAAAGGTCTCATATACATAAATAGTGCATTGCCGTATAATTCCGGATTTATCCTATCAATAAACCATCCAAAAAGCGATATCACAAAGACATGCATATAGTAAATAAATGATGACAGCTTATCCCCAACAAACGAGAAAATATCCTGCTTTTCGCTATGCACTACTTCCGATAATATCAAAGCTCCTACAACTACAAATAGTGATCCTAGATAAACCTCTTTATTACCCCATATTTTAAACTCAGCTATTGTAGAAATAACTCCAAGGACAACAAACAGCACACCACTTTTTACATTACAAAGCAAAGTGCATTTATAAAGGTTATCCCTTGCCCATACTCCGAGCATCGTAAATGGAACTCCAACAAAGAGCCAGTTCCTTACAACATACCAGGTAGAAACACTTATATCAAAAGGCCTTATAGGATAATAAGTCTGCAAAAGCTCAAGAATATAGAGCAATGCGCTTAACAGTATAAATAACGGAAACGACCACTTCCTTACAACCTTCGCAAAAATAAAGACAAGCGCATACACATATAAAAGTGCAAATACAAACCATAGATGATCAAAGGCATAGGTGAAATCATATATAAACTTACCTGAGTTAAATAAAATAAGACGAGAAAGCTCGAATAAATTGTATTTTTCAGATGCCCATCTTGATACTGTATATCCACAGGTAAGGCTATAAAACAGTGAATAAACAGTATAAAAAAGCCATATTGGAATTATTATTTTGACAAGTGAAACTATTTTCTTCTTAAGTCTTGTCCTTATTTGCGTCGTGGAAACATCATTTTCTGATAATAAAAATTTCCCGGAGATGGCAAAAAACATAGGTACGCCAAACCTTGCGAAGGCCTCGCACAAATCGCCAAGTAAACCGGGAAACTTACAGTGAATTAAAATAATAAATATACAGGCTAAAGCCTTAACCTTATCAAGAACGATACTTCGACCTGATTTTTTCATACATCTCCCATTTAAAAAGATCATGCAGCCCTTGTAAGAACTGCATGAATATAATTTAGTCTATTCCGTAATCTGAAGAGTTCTTAAGTCTGCTTAGTGCCCTTGCCATAGCAGCCTGAGCCTGATAGTACTCTCTTATGGACTTATTCTGTCTCATTTCCTCTTCAGCTCTTTCAAGGGCTCTCTGTGCACGATTTCTGTCAATATCCTCTGGTCTCTCACAGGTATCCACCAAAACAATAACTCTGTTATTTGCTATCTGAGCAGATCCGTTACCAACGATAACATCTATCTTATCTCCAATGGCATCCCTTATGACCATCTTCCCAGTGTAAATGGCAAGTATCAGTTCCTCATGATCAGCGAGGATTGCATACTGTCCATCTATACAGGGCAAAATAATTTCAGAAGCTCTGCCCTCGAAAAATGTTCCATTTATTGACATAACCTGCAATCGAAATGTTTTTCTTTCCAAAGTTTTATCTCCGATTACTTATCTGATACTTCGCCTTCAAGCTTCTTAGCCTTGGCAATAACCTCACCAATAGTTCCTACGTTAAAGAAGGCTGCTTCTGGATACTTATCCATTTTTCCTTCGATGATCATCTTGAAGCCTTTAATAGTCTCCTTAAGAGGAACATATACACCTTTAACACCAGTAAAGGTCTCAGCTACGTGGAAAGGCTGTGAAAGGAATCTCTGTATTTTTCTGGCTCTGTAAACTGTAAGCTTATCCTCTTCACCAAGCTCGTCCATACCAAGGATTGCAATGATATCCTGAAGCTCTTTGTACTTCTGAAGCATCTCCTGAACCTTGGTTGCAACATAATAATGCTCTTCACCTACAACATCTGCTTCAAGGATACGGCTTGAAGATTCAAGGGGATCAACAGCAGGATAAATACCCTGTTCAACGATCTTACGTGAAAGAACTGTTGTCGCATCAAGGTGAGCAAAGGTTGTTGCAGGAGCAGGGTCTGTAAGGTCATCAGCAGGCACATATACAGCCTGAACTGAAGTAACAGAACCGGTCTTGGTTGATGCAATTCTCTCCTGAAGCTGACCTAAGTCAGTTGCAAGTGTAGGCTGATAACCTACGGCTGAAGGCATACGTCCAAGAAGTGCAGAAACCTCTGAACCAGCCTGAATAAATCTGAAAATATTATCAATGAACAAAAGCACGTCCTGACGCTCTCTGTCACGGAAATACTCAGCCATTGTAAGTCCTGTTTCGGCAACTCTCATACGAGCTCCCGGAGGCTCATTCATCTGTCCAAATACAAGTGCTGTCTTAGATAATACTCCAGACTCTTTCATCTCTGTCCAAAGGTCATTACCTTCACGAGATCTCTCTCCAACACCTGTGAAAATAGAATATCCGCCATGCTCAGTTGCTACATTCTGAATAAGCTCCTGAATAAGAACTGTTTTTCCAACACCAGCACCCCCAAAAAGACCAATCTTACCACCCTTGGCATAAGGAGCAAGAAGATCAATTACCTTAATACCAGTCTCGAGAATTTCAACTACAGGGCTCTGATCCTGGAGCTTTGGAGGCTCTCTGTGAATTGACCAGTGCTTTTCATTTTCAAGGGACTCGCCCTCGTCAATAGTATCTCCAAGTACATTGAAGAGACGTCCAAGATTCTTCCTGCCAACAGGAACACTTATTGGACCGCCCTTCTGATATACTGTCATGTCCTTAGCAAGGCCTTCACTAGCTGTAAGCATAATGCATCTTACAACATTCTGACCAATGTGCTGGGCAACTTCCATTACACCCTTTCTGTCATCGAGTACAACCTCGAGCGCATCGCTGATGTAAGGGAGATTACCGTCTTCAAATTTTACATCCACTACAGGTCCCATGACCTGAAGAATTTTACCTTCGTTATTCACGCTTCTAACCTCTGTTTCTTTAGCTTTGCTTCTTTCGCCCTTTTGAGAGCCTTCGCTCCACTTGCTACCTCGGTTATTTCCTGAGTAATAGCTGCCTGTCTCTGCCTGTTATATTGCTTTTGCAGCTCAGCTATCATCTCTGTCGCATTCTTATTTGCGTTATCCATAGCCATCATTCTGGCATTCTGTTCACTGGAAAACGTTTCTACCAAAGCACCATAGATAAATCCATTAATGAAGTTCGGTACTATGTTGTCCAAAACAGCTTCAGGACTAGGATCAAAGAAGAATTCCTCATTATAGACATCAATCGTTGAATACTTGGTTCTGGTCTCCTCAATGATATCAACAGGAAGAATCTTCTTAATCTGAACTTCGCTTGAAATAGAGTTCTTCATGGTCGTGTAGACAATATACACCTCATCAATAACCATATTTCTGTAATCCTCGAGAAGAATTGATGTTATATCTCTTGACCTGTCAAGGTTAGGGTTCTGAGCAGTATAGCGGAAATTCTCCTCAATTCTATAACCATTCCTTGCAAAATAATGTCTTCCATACTCTCCAACCACATAAAGTCTGTAGTTAGGAAGTGTATTATTATTCTTTATATGCTCCTCTGCTGCTTTAACCACATTGTGATTAAAGCTACCGGCAAGGCCCTTGTCCGATGTTAGTACAAGATACCCCTTTGCTCTTGCAGGATATGGAATGTCATCAGGTGTTCTAAGGAAATCATTTTCCATTTCCGCAGGAAGGTGTCTTGCTACTCTGGCAATCATATTCTGTAATGAGTAGAAATAGCTTTCAGTCTCTGCAAGCTGTTTCTTTGCCTTACGAAGCTTATTAGAGGAGATCATATACATCGCATTTGTAATTTTCATCGTATCGCGAACACTTCCAATACGATCGCGGATCTCTTTAATATTTGCCACTGAAAATCACCTTTTCTTTAATGTTTAAGATCAAGCTTCTTTCTTCGACCTTTTAATTCGTTCTTTAATCTCTCGTTGTTTATCTTGTCAAACTCATCTGCGCCTTCAAGAATAGCTTTACGTGAAGCATCTGTAAGGTCGCCTGACTTCTCAATGTCAAGGATGAGCTCTGCCTTGTTCTTCTCAAAGTAATCAAGAAGCTCTCTCTTATATCTTGCAACCTGATCGATAGGCACAAAATCGAGCTTTTTACCATTTGCACAGACAAGAAGAATAACCATCTCATACATGGAATAAGGTTTACCAAGAGGCTGTTTCAACAGCTCCATAAGTACACTACCATGTCTGAGCTGATCCTTGGTTGTGTCATCAAGGTCAGATGCAAACTGAGTAAATACAGCCATTTCTCTGTACTGAGCAAGGTCAATACGGATACTTCCAGCCGCCTTTTTCATAGCCTTAGTCTGAGCTGCACTACCTACACGTGAAACAGAAAGTCCTACGTTAACAGCAGGTCTCATGCCCTCAAAGAACAAGTCTGATTCAAGGAAAATCTGACCATCTGTAATGGAAATAACGTTTGTAGGAATATAAGCAGATACGTCACCTGCCTGAGTTTCAATAATCGGAAGCGCAGTAATTGAGCCACCACCGAGTTCACTAGAAAGCTTACTTGATCTCTCCAAAAGTCTGGAATGAAGATAAAATACGTCTCCGGGATAAGCCTCACGCCCAGGTGATCTCTCAAGAAGTAGTGACAAAGCTCTGTATGCCACAGCATGCTTTGAAAGGTCATCATAAACAATAAGTACATCCTTACCTGTAAGCATGAAATACTCTGCCATGGCAGTTCCTGCGTATGGCGCAATATACTGAAGAGGCGCTGAATCAGAAGCTGTGGAAGCAACTATAATTGTGTATTCCATAGCTCCAGCTTCCTTCAGAGTATTTATAAGCTTTGCAATTGTACTAGCCTTCTGACCAATAGCAACATAAACACAGATAACATCCTTACCCTTCTGATTGAGGATTGCATCCATGGCAATAGATGTTTTACCTGTCTGTCTGTCGCCGATGATAAGCTCTCTCTGGCCTCTACCAATAGGGAACATTGTATCAATAGACAAAATACCTGTTTCCATAGGCTCACTAACAGAACGTCTCTCGATAATTCCGGGAGCCGGTTCTTCAACAGGTCTGTATACTTCAGTCTTGATCTCTTCGCCGCCATCAATAGGGTTACCAAGAGCATCAATTACTCTGCCTACAAAGGCTTCGCCAACAGGAATACCTGCCTGCTTATAGGTTCTGACAGCTCTTGTGCCCTCTCTGATTCCATCATCTGAACCAAAGAGAATAACACCGATATGGTCATCTCTGATATCCTGAACCATTCCCTTAGTGCCGTCTTCGAACTGAACTATCTCACCATAAAAAGCGTGATCAATACCAACAACATTTGCGATACCGTCACCAACCCAGATAGTTCTTCCTACTTCTTTACCTTCAGCCTTAAGGTCAAATTTATTAACTCTGTCACGGATTATAGATACCAGCTGTTCAGCACTGGTATTATTTCTCTTTTTTGTAAGAGCAATAAGCTCCTTGAGCTGTCTGGTTCTACCTTCATCTGACCAGTCATACTCAAAATTTCCATAAGTAACGACAAATCCGCCCTTAACCTTGGTGTCATGAATAACCTCAAGCTCAAGATCAGGATTATCAAATCTCTTGGAAAGAGCTATTTTTATATTTTCCATCTGATCTTCTGTAGGTGCTACAGAAGAATATCTAAGAACAGCTTTGTTTTTGTTAATCATAAAGAATTCCTTCACTCACTCTTCTCAAATGCTTCGAAGATAAATTTATTGTAAAGCTCTTTATCTGTCTCCTCGTCATGCTTGGAAACAGCAATTTTGTTAGCTGCATGAACAACAAGGTCAGTAAGCTCTGAAACATACGCATCCTTCTCTCTCTGAGCCTCAACCTGAGCGTTATGTTTAGCTTCTTCAATAATCTGTTCTGCCTTATCCTTTGCATCACTAACAATGCGATCATACTCATCATAGCCATCCTTACGGGACTTAGCCACGATCTCCTCGCACTCCTTATCAGCATCCTGAAGCTTTAAGGCATATTCCTCCTTAAGCTTTTCTGCTTCCTGTTCTTTTTTCTTTGCTGAATTGTTTGCCTTCTCAATTTCATCTCTTCTGGCTGTCATTACAGCATCTACTCTTTTGAAAAGAAAGAGCTTAAATACTACAAACAGAATCAGAAGATTGATCACTGTGTAGACAACGTTCATAACTGATACATTTAACACGGTAGTAATTCCCCTTTACCATTTAATTCTCTATTACGTGAACAGGATCATGATAGCTACTACGAAACCGTAAATAGCTGTTGCCTCTGCAAGCGCACAACCAAGAAGAAGAAGCTTCATGATTTTGCCATCTGCCTCAGGCTGACGAGCAACGGCATCAACTGCCTTGGAAGTTGCGATACCGATACCAATACCTGCACCAATTCCGGTGAATGCTGCTATAGCTGCACCAATTGTAGTTAAATCCATAATTAAATCCTCCATTTTAAATTATTTTTTATTCAACAGCTTCCTTTATGTAAAGCGAAGTAAGGAAAACAAATACATAAGCCTGAATCAGGCCATCAAAAATATCAAAGTACACACTAAATGCTGCGGGTACAATGATAGGCACTGCCATCTTCAAAAGCTCCATGATAACAGTAGCACCGATGATATTACCAAAAAGTCGCATGCAGAGTGACAAAGGTCTGATGGCAAGTTCAAGAACATTCATTGGAGCTACAACTGCCATAGGCTCTGCAAAAGCTTTGAGCCACTTCTTTACACCCTTTTTCTTAATACCGGCAGCTTCAACAAGAATGATACTCATAAGTGAAAGCGCTGCTGTTACGTTAAGATCCATTGTGGGAGGCGTCTGACCTACAAGACCAACAAGGTTGGATGTTGCAATAAACACAAGAACAACAACCATGTAGTCTCTGTATCTAAGTGCCTCCTCCCCAAGCATCCCAAGAGTGATACCTCTTAGCTTCTCTGCTATAAATTCAGCAACAAGCTGTTTCCTACTGATGTCATGCATCTTCATATTGCTTGTAATAAACAACAGAAAAAGCGTCAAAACAATGATAATTCCCCAAGTCACTACAATTGACTTATTAATATCAAAAAAGCCGTTCATAAAGTCAAAGTGTATTAGCACTTTGTCTTCAAGTAACAGCTCTTTTAAAAGTCCTCCAATGTCCATATAAATACCGTCCCCAAAACTAAATATATTTCTTTATTACCAATTTGAAATTCAATTTCAAACATATAATATTATACTTCGAAGTGGCATTATTTTACAAGTAAAGAAGCCAGTTCTTTTACATCTCTAAGAACATAATCCGGCTTAATTTCCATTTGAGCAATCTCGCCCTCAGTGCATTCACCTGAAAGCACACAAACTGAAACTGCTCCTGCATTCTGAGCAACTGCAATGTCAGTGTAAAGTCTGTCTCCAACGCAGCAAATCTCATTATTTGGAACACCTGTCAACTTTGAAATGATATCGACCATATTCCTGTTGGGCTTACCAATATAGGTGGGTGTCTGTCCGCTAGAAGCAGTCAGCAAAGCACATATACTTCCGCAATCAGGTAAAACCTCTCCCTTTGGCATAGGACAAACCCAGTCAGGATTAGCTGCTATAAAGGGGACTTCTTTTCTAAGGAAATGTACAGCAAGGTCAAGATCTCTATATACAAGCTCAGTGTCAAAGCCAACGCATACTACTACTTTCTCTTCATTAAGTCTGTTTCTAAGTGCTTCGTCTCCGTCATAGTCCGTTGCATTAAAGGCCTTTACTCCAGCCTTTTTAAGCTCATTAAAGAAAGTCTTTGTTCCTACTACAAAAACATCCCTGTCCCCATAGTTATCAAGCAAATACTCAGCAGTAGCCATACCTGATGTATAAACATTTTCACTCTCACAGGGAAATCCAAGTCTTCTAAGTCTGTCTATATAGTCAGTACCAGCTCTTGAGGAATTATTTGTAAGATAAATATATTTGGAGCCTCTGCCAGATAGCGTGTAAATAAAGTCAACTGCTCCTTCAAAAACATCATCCCCAAGATATAAGGTTCCGTCCATATCAAGCAGAAACAGCTTACATCCAAAGAGTTTGTTTAATTCTTTTTCTTTTGATAAATCTAAGTTCATGTCTATTTTCCCTAAAAGTAAAAAACCACCCCAAACTAAAAGTTCGGGGCGGCCTCTAAATACTAAAAAATTAAAGATCGATGCTACCAGTCATTTTGTTATTAACAACGTAGTAAGCTTTGTTCTCTTCAGGCTTTACATAAAGCTCAAGGTTCTTAACGCCCTTTACGCCATAATCAGCTTCATAAGCAGCCTTTGCTCTGGAAACTAATTCATCCTGAGTTACGCTTTTATCAGCATACTGAAGTTCAATTTTTGTCTTAATCTGTGCCATTTTCTAGTCCCTCCTCGATAACAAATAGTTGTAAACTTTTTTTATTATAATACCGTTAACTATTTGTAGTCAATTAGTTAACGAAAAATATCAAATAATTCATAACTATCTAAAGGAGGTCTTAATCTACTTTCTTGACAACTTTTCCTTCGCCCTTATAAATATGTTTTGCAGGAATGCATCCTCTTACAGATGATAAAGGATAAACATTACTCTCTCTTCCAATTACTGTTCCGGGGTTGAGCACGCTTCCACACCCAACCTCAACGTTGTCTCCAAGCATTGCTCCTACCTTTTTAAGACCGGTTTCTACCTGATCCTCTTTTCCGTTTTTGATAATAACAAGCTTCTTATCAGACTTAACATTAGATGTGATTGAACCAGCTCCCATGTGTGCCTTGAAGCCCAAGATGGAATCGCCAACATAGTTGTAGTGAGGAACCTGAACCTTGTTAAACAAAATAACGTTCTTAAGCTCAGTAGAATTACCTACTACAGCTCCCTTACCAACAATTGCACTTCCCCTGATGAATGCACCGGGTCTGATTTCAGCCTCTTCATCAATGATGCAGGGTCCAGCGATATAAACATTATCAGATAAAAACTTAGCGCTCTTGGCAATCCAGATATCATCCCCGCGCTTATCAAACTTATCAGCAGGAAGCTTGTTTCCAAGCTCAACTATAAAGCCCTTAATCTTTGGAAGAATCTCCCAGGGATACTTTGCAGACTTCATAAGGTCTGCTGCAATTGTCTCATTTAAATCATATAGCTTTTCAATTGTGAACTGTTCCATTTTCCACCTCAACGTTTTTTCTTATAGAATTCGGAAGTCATTCCGTAAACTCTCTGAAGCTGTGATCTCATATCTGTCTTTTTAACATAGTCAGTTCTTCGAGTAATGAAATCACTTAGCTTTTTCATGTACTCATCTTCACTGATCTCGCCCTGTTCAACCTGTGTAAGTCCCTTCTCCCAGCTAGCTGTAAGCGCAGGGTTAAGCATGGGCTTCATAGATGCAGCAACAGTATCGTAAATCATCTCGCCCATCTGAGTTGGTGTGATGATCTGAGTCTTTTTATTAAGTGCCAGATAGTTATTCTTTACAAGTTTTTCCAAAATACCGGCTCTTGTTGCACTTGTTCCGATACCAGATCCCTTTATCTGAGATCTGAGCTCTTCATCCTCAATGAACTGTCCGGCATTCTCCATTGTAAGGATAAGTGTACCTGAATTATATCTCTTAGGAGGTGTTGTCTCGCCCTCCTTAAGCTCGCATTCTGTAAGACTTATGGTTGAACCTTTTTTAAGCTTAGATAAGGCTTCAAATAAGTTCTCATCTGCTGCAGCTTCTTCTGTATCATTATCCTTTGACTGACCATTTTCGCCATCTTCATTTCCATTGTCAGCCTGACCATTCTTATCTTTCTTTTTAAAGAAAGAATAATCCATTACATGAAGATATCCCTTTGCAGTAAGAAGCTTAAAACCAGAGGTAAAGGCCTCTGTAGTATGATTGCCATCACCCGTATCTGATGTAACTCCAATTTCAAGCTTTAGCTTGGAATACTGTGCAGCAGGATAAAATACAGCAAGAAAACGCCTTACAATGATTTCGTAAACCTTAGCCGATGTAGCACTTAATGATTTAAGTGCACTAAGTCCCTGACCTGTAGGGATAATTGCGTAGTGGTCAGTTATCTTTTTATCATCAACATATCTTGTCTTCTCAATGCCTTTATAAGCTTCATGTTGGATAATAGACTTGGCATATATACCAGCAAGCTCATATTCAGTAAGGCCTCTGATATTTTTGTCTATTTCCTTTGCGATAGCCGTACTAAGAACTCTGGCATCTGTTCTGGGATATGTTGTCAGCTTTTTCTCATATAATTCCTGAGCTATGGCAAGTGTCTGATTAGGATCAATCTTGAAAAACTTGGAACAATCGTTCTGAAGCTCAGCAAGGTTATATAAAAGAGGAGGATTCTTGGTCTCCTTCTTTTTTTCAAGCTTTAAAAGTGTTGCATCCTTAGGAAGTTCTCCAAAGGAATCAATAAGAGCCCTTGCAGACTTTTCTTCCTTAAAACCCTTCTCATTATAAAGCTCAAAGGAATCCTTATATCGACTGTCGTCTGTAACCTTCCATTCAGCTTTTATTGATGCATTATCAGAGTCAGGTAAAAGAAAATTACCATTCACTTTATAGAATGGCGTCTTAACGAAATTCCTTATTTCTCTCTCCCTGTCCACAACAATACCAAGTACACAGGTCATTACTCGTCCAACTGCAACAACGCATCTGTCGAGGTTAAGGAATGTTTTTATAGAATATCCATATCTAAGGGTGAGAGCTCTGGAGAAATTGATACCCATAAGGTAATCTTCTTTTGCCCTAAGATAGGCAGCAGCTCCGATATTGTCATATTCGCTGTCGTCCTTGGCTTCTCTTATTCCTCTTAAAATCTCATCCTCTGTCTGAGAATCAATCCAGACTCTCTTTTTTACTTTTCCTGTGACCTTGGCCTCCTGATCAACGAGTCTGTAAATATATTCACCTTCACGTCCCGAGTCAGTACAAATATAGATTGTATCAACATCATCTCTTGTAAGCTGAGTCTTAACTATATTGAACTGCTTGGCACTGGCAGGAATAATCTCATACTTAAATTCAGACGGTATAAATGGAATTGTATCCAATGACCATTTGCCCATTTTGGCATCATAGACCTCTGGATAACTCATCGTCACCAGGTGTCCTACACACCAGGTGACGATGGCTTCATCTGATTCCATATATCCGTCTTTGTTAGAAAACTTATATTTCAAAGCAGCGCCGAAAGCCTTAGCTACGCTAGGCTTCTCGGCAATAAAAACACTTTTACTCATTAACTAAATCATCCAGTCCGATCAGCTTTATCTGCGGAGATTCTGCTGCGATCTTCTTAAGACCATCATCGAATCCCACACTAGAAAAGAGATAGTAATAATCCGGGTTGAGCCTTGCTCTCTTTGAGCAATTACGTAAGAACTCAAGAGAATCTACTGTGAGTTCTTTACCCCAGGAAGTGAGGGAAACAAGTGTATCTCCTGTCTCACTCTGAGCTACGATATTGATCGTACCAAACTTACCAACCCATTCGCCTTCCTCATCAATCTTGAAAGGAAGCTTGTCATATTCTGAGAGCTTTAATATATACTCTCTGCAGACAAGCTTAAATGCGTTGCCTACAAAATCATTTAAATTAGGAGCTATATACTCATCATAGAATTCCTCAGGATTAGACTTAAGAATACGACTGATGTTCTGATAAAGAAATCTGAAGTAAAAATCTGCAAGAGGATCTATTATTCTATATACGCCCTTCTGAACATTCTCATGACCTGTTGTTGCAAAGGAATAAACCTTTTCAACCATGCCAAGCTCAATAAGACTCTTTAAATAAACCATAATCTTGGCTCTTGAGAAATTAGTAGCATGATGAATATCATTAAGCTTGTTTTTCCCATTTGCAAGGCCATAAAGAATTGTGTTATAAACAGCAGTCTCACGAAGATTCTCCTGAAGGAGATTAGTTGTCATTCTAATAAGAACGCTGTTCTTGGTATCGAGGAATTTCTCGCATACATTCTGTTTGAAGCTCTTCTCAGCATCGAAGTACTCCCACAGATTAGCCTTTCCGCCAAATAATGCATAGGTACATACAGCATCTTCGAGGCTCATGTTTTCATATCTTCTTCTCATTTCCTGGAAGGAATACGGCTTAAGCTTAAGGAAACCAGATATATATGAAGCCTGTTTTCCAATCTTCTCAACCATATTATTCTCAATCCATGCGGAATTGCTTCCCATGAGAACAAGCATCATCTGAGGATGTCCATCCCTGTAAATAATCTTGCTAACTTCTTCAAGGAACTCAGGACTGTTCTTTATTATATCCTCAAAGTTCTCAATGAAGATAAGTGAAGGCTTTCCAGACTCTATACAATTCTTTTCATAGAGCTCGAAAATTTCAGTATAGCTCGGAATATTTCCTATTTCTTTGCCTTCATGTCTAATCTCTTCCCCCCAGATATGCTGTTGAAGTCTTTCAGACGCAGAAGTTGCATAGTAATAATAATACTCCTTACCTTCAGCAAATTTGAGCAGCACATTAGCACTACCAGTCCTTATGTGTCCATACACAATTAAAATCTGGTTTTTACCTGAATCATAATAGTTGTTTAGTACTTCTAGCTCTTGAGTCTTAGTTTTTTCCATACAAAGTCCTTTTCCCCAAAGTTAATTAGATTATTTTTTTGTAATGAAACCAAGTGCCTTTAAGAGTTCTGCACATTCTACAGCACCGCCTGCAGCGCCTCTTAATGTGTTGTGTGAAAGACCAACGAACTTCCAATCGTAAACAGTATCCTCACGAAGTCTTCCGATACTTACACCCATACCGCCTTCATAGTTTACGTCCATAGTAACCTGAGGTCTGTTGTCCTCCTCAAGATACTGGATAAACTGCTTAGGTGCGCTGGGAAGTTCAAGCTCCTGAGGCTTACCCTTAAAATTTACAAGACAATTAATAAGTTCGTCTTTTGTAGCTTTCTTCTTAAATTTTACAAAAGCTGCGGCCGTATGTCCATACAAAACTGGAACTCTTATACATTGACATGTAATAATTGGACTTTCTGCAGGTACAATCACGCCATTTTCAACCTTACCCCAAATTCTGAGAGGCTCTTTTTCACTCTTTTCTTCCTCACCAGAGATGAAAGGAATAATGTTGCCTTCCATTTCAGGCCACTCTTTGAAGTTTTTACCAGCACCTGAAATAGCCTGATATGTTGTAGCAACAACTTCATAAGGCTCAAATTCTTTCCATGCAGAAAGTGCAGGAGCATAGCTCTGGATTGAGCAGTTAGGCTTAACAGCAATGAAGCCTCTTGTTGTACCAAGTCTCTTCTTCTGGAACTCGATAACATCTACATGCTCAGGGTTAACTTCAGGAATGATCATAGGAACATCAGGTGTCCATCTATGAGCACTGTTATTAGAAACTACAGGAGTCTCTGTCTTTGCGTACTCTTCCTCAATAGCCTTAATCTCATCCTTGGACATGTTAACAGCAGAAAGAACAAAATCAACGCCCTCTACTACTTCCTTAACATTTGTTACATCCTTGATCACAAGCTTCTTTACAGCTTCAGGCATAGGAACTTCCATCTTCCATCTGTCTCCAACGGATTCCTCATAAGTCTGACCTGCGCTTCTAGGGCTTGCAGCTACAACAGCTACTTCAAACCAGGGATGCTGATCAAGAATAGTGATAAATCTCTGTCCAACCATTCCTGTTGCACCAAGTACAGCTACTTTCAACTTTTCGCTCATTTTTCCATTCTCCTCTTATATAAAACTATTTATTGCTTACAATTCTAATACCCTTAGTCCTCATCATGAAGATCCGGATATAAGGGGCTATGACATTTTGTCCAGAAAAGATCCAAGAATTCCTCTTCTGCTGCAATTACCTTTTTCATAGCTTCAGGTCCTGGTGCTCCGAAGGTTAATCTCTTCTCAACACAGGTCTTCAATGAAATTGCATCATATATGTCATTTTCAAATTTATCGGAAAATTCTTTCAGTTCTGATAGTTCCAGATCAGAAATTCCAATTCCTTTTTCTATACAAGAAAGAACTATCCTTCCTATGATACCATGCGCATCCCTAAATGGCACTCCCTTATTTACAAGGTAGTCAGCAGCATCAGTAGCATCTGTAAATCCTCTGATTGCGCTCTTTTCCATTGTTTCTTTATTGAACTTCATGGTTTTTAACATGTCTGTGAAAAGCAGCAGACAGCTCTTTGTAGTATCTATTGCATCAAAGCTTGCTTCCTTATCCTCCTGCATATCCTTATTATATGCAAGCGGAATTCCCTTCATTGTAACAAGGAGAGAATTAAGGTCGCCGTAAACTCTTCCTGTTTTGCCTCTTACAAGCTCGGCAATATCAGGATTCTTTTTCTGGGGCATGATACTTGATCCTGTTGAATATGCATCATCTATCGTAACAAATCCATATTCATTTGAATTCCAAATGATGATCTCCTCACTAAATCTTGAAAGATGCATCATTATAAGGGACAAAGCTGACAGGTATTCAATCAGGTAATCTCTATCTGATACAGAATCCATACTATTGAAGGTTGGTCCATAAAAATCAAGCTGCTGAGCAACAAAATGTCTGTCCAAAGGATATGTTGTTCCAGCCAGTGCTCCTGCTCCAAGAGGACAGAAGTTCATTCTCTGGAAAATATCAGAAAGTCTTCTGGAGTCGCGCTTGAACATCTCAAAATAAGCTCCGAGGTGATGAGCAAGCGTAACAGGCTGTGCCTTCTGTAAATGTGTGAAGCCAGGCATATATGTGTTAATATGCTTCTTCATAAGCTTGCTGATAACCTTTAACAGCTCATAAAGAAGATCAGCTGTATTAGTAACTTCTTCTCTGATATAAAGTCTCATATCAAGAGCAACCTGATCATTTCTTGATCTACCAGTGTGCATCTTCTTTCCAGCATCACCGATTCTGTCAATCAGATTTGCTTCAAGGAAGCTGTGAATGTCTTCATATTTGTCTGTAATTTCAAGTTTTCCTGATTCAACGTCTTCCTGAATCTGGGTAAGGCCGTTAATTATCGCATCTTTTTCATCATTTGTGATTATGTTCTGCTTGGCAAGCATTGTAACATGAGCAATACTGCCTTTAACGTCCTGCTTTAACAGTCTCTTGTCAAAGTAAATCGATGCATTAAATTTCCAGGCTACATCACTGATTTTGCCCTGAAATCTTCCACCCCAAAGTTGCGCCATATTTCCTCCCCTTTATGTAAAATGATTTTGCAAAAATTTACTTTACGATACCACAGTGTTAAAGTGAAAACAAGATAGAAATAAATCAAATTTTGCCTTGTAAATTTATGTCTACCTAGTTATAATCATATCTGTGCTTAAAAGCACATAGTTGCTGGAATAGCGCAGTCGGTAGCGCAACTGATTCGTAATCAGTAGGTCGAGGGTTCAAGTCCCTTTTCCAGCTCTCTACATCAAATTATTCAAGCATTAAAGAACCCGCAATCAGCGAGTTCTTTTTTATTTTGGCTTCTGTCGCTGATAATCACTTATCTCATATGAACATCAACCTGAGGGAAAGGAATTTCCACTCCGTTCTTATCAAACGCTTTTTTGATAGCTTCGTTCATGGACCACTTAGCCTTAACATAGTCTGCAGGATTAACCCAACCTCTTATTCGTAAAACCACGCTGCTATCAGCAAGATCATCCACATATACAACCTTTTCGAATTTGTCTGAGATGTATTCATTCTCATCCATAACCTTAACAGCTACTTCTCTTGCTTTATCAATGTCAGCTCCATAAGAGATGCCAACCATTGTATCGAGAATTCTCATTTTGTTGCCATTATTATTTGTAATAACAGCTGAAGCCAGGGTTCCGTTAGGTATTACAACCCTTCTGTAATCTGCTGTTAGCATTCTTGTGTTGATAAGAGAAATCTCAGTAACTGTTCCTTCTATGGAAGCTCCGGCAACCACAATGTAATCGCCTACTCTGAAGGGCTTCGCAATAAGGATAAGTATTCCACCTGCAAAATCAGATAAAGTGCCCTGTACTGCAAGGCCAATAGCAACGCCGGCAGAACCAAGCAAAGCAACAATGCTTGCTGTGTCCATACCAAAGCCTGCTGCTATTGAGAATAAAAGCATTACTTCCAAAGCTACCTTTAAGGCCTTAGCAAGGAATCTTGCTGTTGCATCCTCAATTTTGGTCTTCTTAAGTGATTTTTCTACGATGTTTCCAATAATCTTAATTACCTGCCACATTACCACCAGGACAACGATGGCAAGTACTACCTTAACTGCAAGGCTAAATGCCTTGTCCGGGAGATCTTTTAAAAATTTCTCGATCACTCCCGGTTTGAGATTTTCATTTCCAGCCGCCTCTGCCAGAGTTTCAAGTGCTGCCTCAGCTGTAGTTGTCAGCATGAGCGGATTGAATAAATGCATAGTTTTTAGTCTTCCTTCTTAGTATTTTTATTTACCTCAGTTTTCTTTGAAGGAGCCTTTGCCGGTGCCTTCTTTGCTGTGGATTTTTTAGTAGTAGTTTTCTTTGCTGCAGTCTTTTTAGCTGTTGTCTTTGTGGTTGTAGCCTTCTTAGCAGAAGTCTTCTTTCCACCAGAAATTGACTTAAGCGCAGCTTCAGATACGATATTGGAAATTCTCTCTTCCTCTATCTGCTCGTACTTTCTCTCAATAGCTTCTTCCTGAGCAGCAAGCTCTTTTTCATAGCGCTCATGGAGCTCCTTCAAAAGCTTGATTTCCTCTTTTTCCTGACGAGCCTTGAGCTCTCTTAAAGTCTTTTCGCGCTCGTTCTGCTTGTTATTTGCTTCCTCTTCTCTTATCTTTCTGATCTTCTTTTCCTGAGTTGTATAAGGAGTGTAAGAGAAAATTGCAAGTGAAGATGCAGCAACCTTTACAGGAATTGAGTAAGGTCTTCCGTCAGCCTCTGCAAAATTAGCCTCTATTCTGCCAGGATTAACAAGTCCCAGTCCGCCAAAATTAGTATCATCTGAGTTGAATATCTCGTAATACTTACCATCTGCAGGAACACCAACCTCAAAGGTTCTGTCAACGCCAGCCATGTTCGCAACAACTATGAGCATTTCATCATTCTTGTTGCTCTTTCTGACAAAGGACATCATGCACTCTTCAGCTGCCATGCTGTTGATCCATTCAAAACCATCATCACTTGTATCAAGTGTATGAAGCGCAGGTCTTGAATAATAAACATCATTGAGGCAGTGAATCATATTCTCAAGGAACACTGCATTATCAATGCTAAGTGCAGAAGGATCCATATAGAACATCTTCTTGCCAGGATGTGTCATAGCATAGGAAACAGCAAGTCTTACTCCAGCCATCTTCTGAGCAGAATCACCAGGCATCAGGTCATAAAGTCCCTCTAAGCCCTTTCCGATTTCCTCATGTGTAAAGGCAAGAATAAATCTCTCTGTGTAGCAATATACAAGTGAGAAAGTAAGCTCATTGTGATTGCCTGAACGGAAAAGCGGATCATTCTGAATATAATCAAGGAAATCCTTTGTCCAGCCATTATTCCACTTATAGTCAAATCCCAGACCGCCATCATCAATGTCTCCTGTTACTCTCGGCCAGCATGAGGTTTCTTTTGTCATTGTAAGAATGCCATCATGTCTTGTCTTAAGTACGGAGTTGAAATTGCAGAGAAAATCCTTTGCTTCAAGGTTTTCATTTCCGCCATACATATTAGGAATCCACTGACCGGGCTTTCTGTCATAATCAAGATAAAGAATCTTAGCTATATCAGCTACTCTAAGACCATCTAAGTGGAACTTCTCAACCCAGAAAAGTGCTCCGGCAAGGATAAAGTTTGTAACCTGTTTTCTTCCAAAATCAAAGATAAGGTCGCCAGTTCTGGGATGGATTCCCATTCTGGGATCGGGATACTCATAAAGCGCCTGTCCGTCAAAAGCGTTAAGTCCACACTGAAGCTTAGGGAAGAAGGTTGTTACATAGTCCATGATGACTCTGATTCCACCCTCATGCATTATATTCACAAATTTCATGAAGCCTTCAGGAGTACCATATCTACCCTGAACGGAGAAGAATCCGGTTATGTGATAAGGGTGACCAGGAATATGCTCCATTACAGGCTGAAGCTCAATTGTGTTAAAGCCATGGTCCTGCACATAAGTAAGGATATCCCTTGCAAGCTCCTCATAATCAGGAATATGATTCTTATGCTTTGCAGCAAAGGCATCGAGATTTATCTCGCACATTGAAAGCGGATCGGAATCTCTGTCAAACTTCGTTCTATTCTTTATCCAGGCATCATCATTCCATTTAATGTCGTTAATTGAAACGATTTTGGAAATTGTGTGATCCTTATCAGTGAAAGCATATCCATAAGGATCAGGACGTTTAAATAAAACGCCTCCCTTTGTCTTTACTTCATACTGATATCCCTGTCCTTCTTCTGCTCCAGGAATAAAGATTTCGAAAACACCTGAGTGTTCTACTCTCTTCATCTGGTTTACTCTGCCATCAAAATCATTAAAGTCTCCGATAACGCTGACTCTGGCAGCATCCGGTGCCCATACAGCAAATGAACATCCCTTAACACCATCTATGGTCATAACATGTGCGCCAAGCTTTTCATGAATAGTATAGTGAATTCCTGAATTGAACTTTATGAAGTCCTCTCTGTCC
Organism: Butyrivibrio sp.; assembly: GCA_015056655.1. GTDB lineage: Bacteria > Bacillota > Clostridia > Lachnospirales > Lachnospiraceae > Butyrivibrio. The sequence continues at coordinate 7,506 of SVFV01000008.1, read as the reverse complement.
ATCATGGGCTCAAAGTTGTAGGGATCGTAGATTTCTTTTACAGAATCGTTATCCAGCTTAATTCTGTATTTATATTTCAAGCCTTCCTTATAAGGAATTAGTGCAGCAAAAAAGCCGGCTTCATCTGCCAGTTCCATTTTATAGGTCTTGCCGCCGTTGTCTAAAACAACATCAATTTCAACGGCTGACGGATAAAATGCCTGAATCAGAAGATTCGAGCCGACTTTATGTGCGCCTAGTATGCGGTGAGGATCATCACCATCCGAATAAATTATTTCCTCAATTTCTGGCCAATTCATCAGTTTATATAGCTTATTGTTCATTCTATTCCCTCCGCATAGACTAAATATTCACACAACTCTAAATATTATACCACGAATGAACGAAAGTACGATTATTTTTTTGCATAGTGAAGCCGTTTTTAAAGTTTATATGCTCCTTCGGCTGACGCTTTCGCTCGATTGAACTTCGTAGCGGTACTAATGCACTAAAGAACAGTGCATAAGTACCGACGAGTTCAAACGCAGCTTCAGAAGCATATAAGCTTTAATCCGGCAGATAAGGCAAAAAAATAATTAGTCATAGGAATAATAAAGGAATAAATATGTAGTTCAAAGAAAAATATTAGTCAGCAGGAGTTTCGTCAGTAGTTTCTGAAGATTTTTCAGAAGTTGTCTCTTCTACAGTAGTTTCTTCTGTTGCATCTGAAGTTTCTTCAGCAACAATGGCGTCCTGAGCGAAGCTGAAGTTGTAGTTTAGGCCGCTGTTGACTGTGTAGACAGTGGAAATGTCATCTACTAATAAATAGTATGTGGAAGAAACATTATTATAGTCTCCTATCTTTAGAATATGACTAGTGCCGTCTGCCAATGTAAACTGAACAGTTATTGCTGGATCATCGAGACCAAAGTCTGCAAGGTTTTCTGCGCCGTCTACTACCTGTTCGGAGGTGATGGTTTTGAGGTTGTTGAGTTTGGTTGTGATCTTGGTTTCGTCAATATCAAGAGTAGGGTCTGAAGAAAGGATCCAGGTATCATCTTCCTGTTTAACAAGGTCGAATTCTCCATTTACATTTGTTACTTTAAGTTCTGTAATAGCGCTATCTTCATCAAGCGCCAGTGCAGTGTATTTTGGTTCACTTGCTTTCGCTTCCGCATTTTTGTTGTATGCCTTAAGTCCAAAGTATCCAGAGGCAAAAACAACGAGAAGTACAAGCATAATAAGTAATTGTATTCTTTGTTTTTTCATAAATTTACTCCCAATTTGGCATAGAGCCTAAGCCCTATGCCAGATTTTTTATATTCTTAGATTATTTTCTGCGTCTTACAAGCCAGACAACAAGACCGGCAACGAAGGTTGCAACTACAATAAATGCAAGTCCGCAGATAATTGCAAGGGCATGTTTTCCATCTATATAAAGAGGTGAATCAACGTTCTTTACTGGAATGGTTACAAGCTCTGTGTCAAAGGTAACAAGGCTGTTTAAGGTGTTACCAAAGAGTCTTAGGTTATTTCCAGATACCATCTGGTCTGCAGCTTCTGTAAACATATCTCCTGATGTGTAGATGACTGCAGTTGATGATCCGGAATCAAGCTCCTTAACTGCCTTTACACCAACAAGCCACTGCTTTGTCTCGCTCTTATTTTCAGGAGAGTCAAGGTACTGAACATAGGCATCATCTGATGTTTTTAAGAGCTCAGTAATAGTCACATTATCCAAAGCCTCATAGGTCATTCCCTGTGAAAGAGGTGCAAATACACTGCCGTATCCCTCCTGGCTAATGCCGCTTGTAATATCGTCACTTCCAAGAACAGGCAAAATGTAGTAAGGATCAAGGCCTGCAATTACACGCTCCTGATCATTTTCAATGATTGCGCCATCCTCTACAGATACTCCATAGTATGCAAGGACTTTTCCAAAGTTCTCAAGAGGTGCCTGTGTCTGATAGTAAGTGATAATAAGAGCATTCTTTCCAGTATCAAGGTAATCGATAACCTTCTGTGCCTCTTCTTCACTGTAGTCTGTTACAGGCTGGTCAATGATGAGAAGCTCGCAGTCATCAGGAACCTTCTCTGATGTCAAAAGTGAAAGGTCACTTACTGTCATATTGTTCTTATTAAGTACATCACTAAATGAACCAGCAAAGGACTTTTCGTTATGGCCAGTGATGCGATAAGCGTTCATCAAATCTTCATCAGAAAGGCATACATACTGGAGTGCATAGGTGATCTCACCTTCTATATCATATCCAGTAACAGTCTGAGAATATGTAGTGTAATCAACCTGAGTTTCCAGCATATCGTTGTAATCAACAACCTTGTTTCTGCCTGTAGTTTCATCAACCACAATTACGCTTGAATAAGAAAGAGTCTCGTCTGTGTAGTTCTTTGCAAACTGAGGATTAAGAACAGGGTCAATATATTTTATTGATACATGGTCGCATGAGTCAGCGTACTGAAGGAGAATCTTCTCAACCATGTCATCCTTTGTCTTTGATTCTGAATCATCCTGCTGTGCAAAGAAATAAAGAGTAATGTCGTCCTGAATTCCCTTAACAATGCTCTCGGAATCGCTTGAAAGTGTATAAAGATTCTGAGAAGTTACATCAGCTTCTCTGATATTCTCAGGAATCTGAAGGGCAGCCATGTTTGCTGCAATTACAGCAGCAATCATTATTATTACTGTAATTGAGCTATATGCAGAGATACTAAAGTTCTTTTTGGAAACAGAATATCTTCTCTTCTGAATAAGCTGCATCGTCAAAAGCAGAAAAAGTGCTGTAACTGAAACAAAGTAAATCACAGATGTAAGGTCACAGGTTCCTGTCATCATGTTTGACATTCTTGTAGAGATATCAATTGTTGATGAAAAAATATTCTTTACAAGCTCAGATGATGAACTCTTATAAAAGTTAGGGCTCAAATTGCAGATAAGGACAACGATTATTGAAATAACTGCGCAGATAATCGGATTGTCTGAAAGGTTTGAAATAAACACGCATACTGCAATGAGCATCACACCATACAGGAAAAATCCAAGCACACTTGTATAGTTCCATAAAAGCGGAACATCACCAAAAGCTGACATTATCAGCGGGAATAAGCAAAATACAGCTGTAGGGATAGCAAATATAGCTACTATTGCAAGGAATTTGCCAAGAACAACGCTTCCAACTGAAACAGGTGCTGTGAGAATCATCTGGTCTGTCTTGTTTTTCCTCTCCTCTGAAAAAGCTCTCATGCAGAGAATCGGAATCATGAACATAAGTCCCCAGAAACCCAGGTTATAAAGTGCACCATTTATGTTGTTAGAAAGACTCATTACGTTGAACAGGATATAGAAAAGTGAAAATAATCCCATAACTGCAGCAATGAATAAAGGTCCTATAAATGAATGGAGGTAGGACTTGAACTCCCTTTTAAATATAGCAAGCATTATTCCTCATCCTCCTTGTTCGCTTCTGTAATCTCTGATTCTGTACTAATTTCTTCCACAGTCTCAGATTCTGTATCTAATGTTTCATCAGACTCTTCTTTGTCTTTTGAATTCACATCTTTTTCAGAATCATCATTCTCTGTTTTTTCAGTATTCTTCTTTTTATCAACGACATCATTTGCAGGTGTCTGACTTGTAACCTCAAGGAAAATATCCTCAAGTGTCTTCTTCTCTACTTCCATGGAAAGAACAGGAAGTCCGATTCCAGCAAGTGCTCTTGCGATGTCTGCGCGAATATCGTCTTTTCCTGAATTTGTAACTTCGCAGATTACACCACCCTGCGCATCTGTCTCATCTGATATAACAATGTCAGAAACGTTAGGAACGCCAGCAAGTGCTCCTCTAATCTGAGCCTCACTTCCAAGAATAGACATCTTCACATGCTCAGAGCCCTGGAACTTCTCTTCAAGCTCATCAGGTGATCCCTGCTCCACAAGCTTTCCATGAGAAATGATCATGACATTATCACAAACCTCGTTAACCTCAGACAAAATGTGAGAACTAAGGATTACAATATGGTCTTCTTTAAGGGATCTGATAAGATTCCTGATCTCGATAATCTGCTGAGGATCAAGTCCAACTGTAGGCTCATCGAGGATAATAACTTCCGGGAAGCCGATAAGAGCCTGAGCAAGACCTACTCTCTGCTTATAACCTTTAGAGAGGTTCCTGATCATCCTGTCACCATACTCGCCAAGCATAGTCATGCTCATTATCTTGGCAATCTGATCTCTTCTCTCTTTCTTTGGAACCTTTTTAAGTTCAGCAGCAAACTGGAGATATTCCATAACCGTCATATCTGTATACAGAGGCGGAATTTCAGGAAGGTATCCGATACATTTCTTCGCCTCCTCTGCATCTCTTAAAATGTCGTGTCCATTGATTGTGACAGTGCCTTCATTTGCAGCAATGTAACCAGTCATTATGTTCATTGTTGTAGACTTTCCAGCACCATTGGGCCCAAGGAAACCATAGATCTTTCCTTTTTCAAGAGAAAAAGAAAGATGATCTACAGCCTTGTGACTGCCATAGGTTTTTACTATGTCTTTTACTTCTATCAAGGTTCTATCCTCCAACAAAATATTTGTATACAAAAATTAAAGCTGTGCATAAGAATCATCTTACGCACAGCTTTTAGTCTACTCCTGTATTCAGCTTAGATTGTGAAACAATTTTCAAAAGAATGTGAAAAAAATGTGTTTTTTAGGTTCATGCACGACTTCACATTTTTAAGTTAAATCTAATTACTGCTTACCGGTTGATCCGAAGCCGCCTGCTCCTCTTTCGCTTTCTGCAAGCTCATCTGCTTCTTCAAATTCAACTGAAAGATAAGGCTGGATAATAATCTGAGCAATTCTCTCAGCAGGTGTAACAACTCTCTCTACATCAGAATCATTGTGTACAGCTACGATAATTTCGCCTCTGTAGTCTGAATCAACCACGCCAACACAGTTAGCAGGACGAAGTCCCTCTTTTGTTGCAATTCCGCTTCTGGCGTAGATTCCGCCAAAATATCCATCAGGAATCTCCATTGCAAGGCCTGTTCCAACCTTAGCTGTTGTATGAGGCGCAATCTTTAAATCCTCACTAACATTTGCATAAAGGTCGTAACCAGCAGCTGCAAGACTTCCCCTTGTAGGCATTGTAGCTGTTTCGCTCAGCTTTTTAACATTTACTTTCATACTTTCCTCCCAGATATATAAATACTTTTATGTCTGCAATTTAAGTCTGTAATCCTTAATTTTATAAAAAAAATATGGCTTATTTATTATATCTATTTCAAAACAGCAATACAAATACTATCTAGAATGGCTGCAAAATATATGCTGAATAAGCTGGAAGTTCAAGCCCTCCGCCAAAATCTATCTCCTTACCAGTGATTAAGTCCTTAGCTCTACCTGCTCTAAAGTCTGCGTGGACTGTAACCGGATTATCATCAGCATTTACAGCAACCAGTACTCTGTCATCATCACACTCTCTTTCGATGACGCAGTGCTTATTTTGCAGCACAAGCTGCTTCATATTGCCATACTGAAGCGCTTTGCTTTCTTTCTTTGCCTTATACAGCGCAGCTATCTCATCTGTAAGTTCGTTCCATTCCGGCTTTTCAAAGCAGGCTCTAAGTGCAGGATCACCCTCAGACTTGTGTGCCTTTGCTCCCCACTCTGAGCCATAGTAAACAGTAGGGATTCCAGGCATTCCAAACATCATGGCATAGATAAGAGGCAGATGTCTTTCATTAGTGAGTGTACTTGCAATTCTGCTTACATCATGATTATCAACGAAAGATAAAAGATGCTCGCCTCTATAAAGACACCAGTTCTCAGGTCCAAACTGTCTGAGAAGTGAGTGCACGATCTCAAACATATTCATGCTGTTAAAGCTTGAATACAAGCCTTTATAGCATTCATAATTCGTCGCACTATGACAAAGCTCGGGTCCCATTACCTTGTGGTAATCGCCACCAATCATCTCACCAACCAGGAAAAAGTCCTCTTTCCTTGCAAGCATTGATCCACGAAGCCTTTTAATAAAGTTCTGGTCAAGACAATATGCAACATCAAGGCGAAGTCCATCAATGTCATACTCGTCAATCCAGCTATTTGCCGCATCCAATAAATAATTTACAACATTCTCATTCCAGAGATTCAGCTTTACAAGATCGTAATTCCCTTCCCAGCCTTCATACCAAAGACCATCATTATAGCCATCATTTCCATCAAAGTTTATATTGAACCAGTCCTTGTAAGGACTGTCCCATCTTTTTTCAAGAACATCCTGAAAATATCCAAAGCCGCGACCTACATGATTGAAAACGCCATCAAGGATGACTTTTATTCCAGCTTTATGAAGAGCCTTACAAACATTCTTGAAATCAGCATTAGTACCAAGTCTTACATCAATTTTCTTATAATCCCTTGTATTGTAACCATGGGTATCTGACTCAAAAATCGGATTAAAAAGTACTGCCCCAACTCCAAGCTTTTCAAGATGAGGAATCCAGTCAATCACCTTTAAAATCCTGTGCTCCAGCTTCCCATCATTTTCAAATGGCGCTCCACAAAATCCAAGGGGATAAATCTGATAGAATCCATTTTCATAAGCCCACATAATGTGCCCTCCTCTAAAAAAACTCTACATCCTATTAAAACTCGAAAGCCCAACCACCACGGCTGGGCTTTCAAATTATAAACATATAGAAAAAAATTACTTCTTCTCAAACTTTGATTTATTGTAGCTGAAAACCTGTGTCAGACTGTTCTTTTTACCAACAAATTTGCCTTTAAGCTTTTTGTTCTTTTTATCAAACTTGATCTTGACCATTTTTTCCTTTGAAGGAGCACCTTCACCATACTCAAGAATAACAGGAGAATTCTTCTTTGCTGCAAAGGCTGTTATTTTAGTTTTTGCATCAATCTGAAATCCATCCTTATACCAGGATGTCAGATATAATCCATTAGAAGGCTCTTTTGCCTTATTGATTTCAAGTGAGCCTGAACCTGTAAAATGCATTCCACAATTCCAGAAATTGCCCCAACACTCCATGTGCTGAACTGAGCTCTTTCCAGCAAGCTTAATTTTAAAGGATTTGCCCATGTTCTGGCAGATAATCTGGTAATCAGCTCCCTTAAAGTTTTTAATTGTCAGAGTATTATTATTAAAGTTATAGCTTAAACCGTCTATATTACATACATTAGCTCTATACTTATCTACTGCATCAGGGTTAGCCCATACGAATCTGCAATTTCCATAAATATTCTTATGTCTGACAAGAATCATTGCCGGTCTCTTATAGAATGGATTTGCAGCATAATAAGGCCTGTTTTTATTGGAATCATTCTTATAAGCTTTATTCCAGCCGGTTGCATCATCATACGGATCATATGGTGTATATTCGGCATAACTGCTTGTAGCACCAAAAATCATACAATAAACCTGAATTATTCACGGCTTAATTACAAAGCCGCATAGTTACTGCATTTAAACTGCATATTGCTTTCACCCAATAA
>SVFV01000074.1 GCA_015056655.1 Butyrivibrio sp. | reverse complement strand
GCATCTATTATCTCACGGATTGCCCGCAAAGTCAGTAAATATCAGTGGTTATTAATTGTTGAGCACGCACTATTTATATTTAGCCCCGATAAAAAAGAGCTTGCATTCTGATTATAATCGCTGAAATCATAATCAGATTTATCATAATAACTACCACTTAATGAGTCTCTTATCGTTGACATCTCCTTGCCCTCCTTTGCTTCACTGTGGATGCAATCTTTTTATGAAAGTTGATAATTTCATGAAAGAGCTTGTATCCATCATATTCCAGGTCTCAGACCTTAATGTCTATCCTTTTTCTGTGCATCATTAGTTCTTCCATCCTCTGCTGTTCTGTTAAAGTCTTCCCATCTATGCTTTGATCATTTTCCATTTCTTCGGCAATCAGCTTATCTTCCTCTGGTATATCTTCAACAGATTCAACTGATTCCATGTTTTCATCTATTTCTTCAAGGTTCTCTTCAATCTCCTCAATGGATTCTTTCCCCTGAACTGCCCCCTCACTTTGTTCGGCGGCCATACGGTCGTCACATATTAAATCAGCTTCGCTGATGGTGACTCCCTCCATCTCTTCCATTTCATCAGCGATATCCTCAAATTCATCCATGACATCCGCAAGAAGTCCATCGCTCTTCTCCACTCCGGTTGCTTCTTCGATAAGCTCTTCTTTGCGCTCTTCGGGTGTCTTGGGTGCTGTTTTCTCAGCTGCTTCAGCAATCTTCTCTCCGGTCTCCCATGCCTCATCAAGCATATGAAATACCTGTTCATGGTTGTATTCCGCTTTAACCGCAGCTATCTGATTATCATAGTCTTCAATCATTTGAAGTTTCTTCTTGATATCTTCAATGGACTCAGACTGTATATTTTTGAGGTTATGCTTTTGGTTTTCGATAAACGCAATCTGATTATCGCGTTTTTGCTGCCGTTCCATTCGGTTCTGTTCTGCCTTGGAGGAAAAATTATTAAACAGTTTTAAACCCTGTACATTTATGTTCATATGCACTCTCCAATACTCTTTCTAACTCTTCAATCTGCTCTTGTGTGATATATGAATCCTTTTCAATTGAGAAAAAAGATTCCAGCAATGCTATTGCTTTCGCATATATGCTCTTAATCCATCCCATATGCAGATTCTCCCATAGATTATTGCTCAGTGGCATTTGCTGTAGTAGCTGCAGTCTCCTCTTCCTTCGACTTATAATAATCATCAAAAAGTTTGTTTGCAGCTTTCAATGTTTCATTACATATAGATGGAAGATCTCTCCCCCATGCACCAGTAGCCAAATTAAATCCCTTTTCCATAGCTTTCTGCATCTTTTTCATTTTCTCTACATCATCTCCTGCAAGAGCTGATGCAAAGTCAAAAAGTCTCTGAGAAGTCTGCTTTACGCCATAGTATCCATCTTCAGAAATATCCTTTTGTGCCTGAGCCTTAGTTGCTGCATCAACCTTGAAATTCCCACCAGCCAGTTTTTTCCAAAAGCTGTCATCTGTTGCCTTTCCAAAAGCTGAAACCTGGCCTTCCAATGTTTTCCTGACAATTTCCAGAAGCTTGTTCCTCTGGTCCTCTTCAGCCTGTTTCATCTGCTGAACTATTGCAGCTCTGTCTGCAGGTGACTTCTTATTTATGCTATATAAGCCTGCATCCTTTTCACTTGTCTTTTCAGCTGTCTTCTCGTAAACTGCAGCAGACTCTTTATTCTCGTTTGCTACTTCCTGAACACTGTCAGTTTTCTTTCCATTTTCAGAACTATAGTTTTCTGTGTTCATGACTGAATAATCAGTATTCTGAATGTTTCCTACTAATCCTGTACTCATAACAAATACCTCCTTTGTTAACATCTGTTAATCATTTAGTTATAAAAAAGCTATATTTCTGCATCAACCATGCCACCTACTTCTGTCATTCCAGAGTCCTGTACCATCACGGGCAACTCATCTCCGCCAAGTGATAGCGAAACACCGCTATCAAAACCTGATGAAACTGACGATTTCCCCAAATTCTCTTTTTCTGCCTGAAGTCTTTCAAACATTGCCTTTAGATATTTTAAGTCAGCCTTCATGATATCCCTTGCTTCATCAGATCTGTGTTTAGCCTTTAGCTGTTCAAGATCCTGCGGCTCCATGGCTCCTGAAAGTGCCTCAGCCATCTCATCTAGCTCCTGATCTAGCTGAGCCGTTTCCTCAGCCTCTTCATACATCTCCTCAGCAGACATTTCCAGCTTTTCCATAAGAGCTTCGAACTCTTCCTGTTCAAGTTCCCTTATTTCCTCATCCGACTGAACTTTTTCTAAAGGATTTTCTTGCTCAGAAGGCAATTCTTCGTCCATATTCTGCTCAGCAGTTTCTTCCATTTTCAGGTTCTTCTTTTTCTTCTCACAGGCACGTTGAACCATTTCCGCATGCAGGATTGCCCTCAGAATCTCTTCATCATCGTATTCTCCGGTTTTCAGCTTCTTCTGAAGGTTCCCGATTTTCATCCTGATCCCGATTGAAACCTGAGCAGCTTTTGCGGAAGTCTTGGCACTTAATACCTGTGCTGAAACCTGCTTGAAGCTATACATAGCAGGTCTCTTCTTTTTAGAGCTGTTACTCGTTTTCCTTGGCCTGGACATAGAGATAGTCCCTACATGGTTACCATTAAGGTCATATAAGCGCTTTGAGTAATACTCTGTATTTCCTCTGATCTGTAGTTCATATCCATACATAGTTATCGCCTTCTCCACTTCGTTCCGCATACAGTCTTACTAAGCTCACAAGTTCGCTAAGTGCGACTAGCCTCCTTGCTTCGCTACGCATAAAGATTTTTCATAACCACATTATCATCCAGTTCCATACATCTATATCATCATGGTTCTCTATTCTGAACACTCCGTCCTTAATGTCAAATGCTGAAAATTCACCCCAGCCTCCTCCACCGCCTACTCCGGGTATTTTATAATATCCCCCGACAAAAACAAATAGAGGCTGTTCTTCTATCTCAGCATCAGGATATGCTTCCTTTAAAGCTTCTCCATCAATATATATGTAATCCCCATCGTACCCTGTAACTACCTTTTCTTCTGTATCTTGCACAACCGTATCCATCTTTGTCATGCTGTAAATGCCACTTATATCCAACGGGTTATTACGCTTGTACGAAAAGCATTTTATTCCAAAGATTGAAGCTATAAGTGCCATTATGAAAAGGACACCACCGGCTAAAACCACTTTTCTGTTATAGCCATTCCTCTCAAGTATCCTGTGGATCCTTTTATTTAGCACCTTATAATTATCATCCCATGCAAAAAGGAACCCTTCTTCGCACTTCATGTTTTTTCGGGACAACATGATTTCCCTGGCATTTGCCAGAAGTGATTCACCATAATCAAAAGGATCAATCCCATTCATTTGCATAGTCACAGCATCACAAACATCTTCAAGATCCCTTTTTATGTACTTTGCAGCAATATGAAGAAAAACATTAGGCCACAAAAGACACCGCACCATATCATATCCGGCAATTATCCAAAGATGTCCCAGTTTAATGTGAGTTTCTTCATGCTTTATAACTATAAGAGCATTCTGCACGTCAAGCTTTTCCGGAATAACTATTATAGGATGGATACAACCTATGCAGAAAGGGGAAATAGTACCCGGATATTTTCTAATTTCATTATCAAAGCCGCAGGTCGTGGCTTTATCCAGCCCCTTCACAAATTTATTTAGTCGCCTTCTTCTGTATATAAAATATGTCGCAAATATGAATATTCCAACTATATAGATAATTGAAACGATCCTGTGTGCACATAACAGATTCCATCTGCCCAATGTATACCACCCGGCTTTGGTTTCGAAAATAAGCTTAAGTTTTCCGCAAAATAAACAAAGGATCAATAGTCCCCAAGAAGCAGCCTTCGCAAATACTCTATCTGCTAAGACAGTCTTTCTAAGGAACATAATGATCCCCAAAACCAGTACTGATATAAGCGCACAGAAACCTAAAATGATCGAATAATAAACGACCAAAAATTCAAAAAACTGTGATAAATTTGTAAAGAATTGCTGCAGTCCTTGCATAACATACCTCTGCTCATCCGTGAGCTACTTATTCTTCTTTGCATTCTTTATAATGTTTTCAAGTTCCTTTATCTGATCTTCAGTAAGTGACTCTGCCTCCAGAAAAGAAAAAGCCGCACCTAGTTTATTTCCTCCAAAATAATTATTGGCAAAATCTATGCTCTTTTCACGTCTGCATTCTTCCTTTGTCTTTATGGGAAGATAATGATAAACTCTGCTATCTTTTTCATCTACTGTATATGAAATAAGATTCTTCTTGCACAGCCTGTTGATAAGAACTCTCACCATTCGCTGCGACATTTTGTCCTGTCCGGGAAGTCTCTCACATATCTCTACAGAAGTAAGGTCTCTTCCAGCATCCCAAAGTGTCTCCATTATCAGCCATTCACTCTCACTAGGAAGCATTTCTTCTCTTTTCATGAAAATCTCCTCAAAATGCCACATAATCCGATATGTTACCTTTTCATAATAACATATCGGATAATGTGTGTTAATAATTAATAGCTGTTAATGATTTTTTTGGATTTTCTATTTTTTTCGACTCAAGTCTTTACATCAATACTCACACTGACGCCTTCTGCTGCAGACACCTCTGTTCCTGTTGATTTTGCAATCTTTTCATCAATATGAGGCACTTTTGTATTGTGCGTGGACTCTGAAACAACGGAAACTTTCACGCCACCGACATCGATCTGCTGTGCCTTTGCATTTTCTTCGTCTGAGAATCCGGATGCCCTTGCTTGTGCATTTGCAACTCTGTCTGCTTCTTCCGCTCTTCTTTCTGATGCAGCCTCCTGAAGATGGTGTTCCTGCTGCTTTCTCTCAGCTCTCTTCTTTTCACGCGCTGCTTCATCTCTTTCATTCTCTTTCTGCAGGGTTGCATCAGCTTCCCTGGCTTTCTGCATTTCCTTATTAGTCTCAGCAATCTGCTCCATATTGTTATTTGCTATGTCTTCAGATCTTTTCTGAGTTTCAGCTAGTTCTTCTTTCTTTTTTGTGGTATCCACGCCGGATGCCTCATCTCTCTTGATCTCAGCATCCAGGACACCGGCCTTTCCATCCATCTGCTTCTTCACTCCCTGTTGAAGCTGTATCTGTTTCATGGATGTACTGGCAGATATAAGAGACTGAGTCATAACATTTGTTAAAGCCATCTTACTTACCTCCTTCGCTTCGCTACGCATACAGTCTTACTAAGCTCGCGATGCTCGCTAAGTGCGACTAGCATCCTTGTACATAATATGGAATAAAATATTGAACTTCCGCTCTCGCTTTGCTCGCCGGAAGACGTTCGGACTAGGCTCAAAAATACTTCGCCAAGTCCTCTCAGCTCTATCAAAGGCTTCGGAAAGTTAATAAAAAAACCTTATAGATTTTTCATGAAACGACCTTTTTCAATCATGAATGGACTCAAATAACCATCATTGCAGTGAATATAACCACGTCTCCCTCCTGTTCAAGCTGGGTAGTTCCATAATACTTTTCTGTAATTCTTCGCATATTTTTCAAGCCAAAACCATGCTTATCACGATCTGTCTTCGATGTTTCCATAAGTCCGTTCTCATCAGAAGACCGCAACAGTCCGTTATAGCTGTTCTTGACTTGGATCATGAACATATCACCACTACGCCAGGATTTTATCTCCACGAAAGATTTATCCAGGTTTTCTGCAGCCCTTATAGCATTTGAAAGAGCATTATTCAGAATAACGCCCACATCTATGGATTCCACTTTACCTTCTTTCGGATAGTGAAAATCATCTACAAATCGTATTCCAACATCCTCAGCCTGTCTCCGCTTCTCTGAAATCACTATATCAGTGACAGGATTTCCGGTCCTTGCATTTATATCTACAGCATGGAAATCCTCAGACCAGTCATATAAGTATTGTAAAGCCTGATCACTATTGTTTTCTTTTATTAGATTACCAAGTACCATGATATGGTTATTAGTATCATGCCTTATCCCACGAATATCTGAATAAACTTTCTCCATTGAATGAACATGCCCTGACAACTCGTCAATCTGACTGTTTACAAGAGAGTTTTGCAGTACTTCTTCCTCTGAAGTCTTAATCTTTTGATAAAAATAGATCACTGCAATCATAGTGAGAAAAGCTACCACACCAAATAATGCACGCATTTCATGATATACAGGATATCTATTCCAGAAATATTCACCCGAAGCTTTTTCAAAAGCTTCTTCCATAAATGTACATATCCAGTAAGATACTATTATTGTTATGTACGTTGCTGATAAAAAAGCTAATTCTCTCCATTCCATAAGTTCTTTTTTACGGCTGTACATCGTTTTAATCAGATGTATTCCTATAACCAACAAAGCACATCTTATTACAGCATGAATAGCTTGTGCCAAACCATAAAGCATAATCTGCTGTAAATCCCCTACCACTTTTGGATTCAAAAATGTCACAGAACATATTAAGTTCCATGGTAAGATTGCCAGTTCCATTGATATCCACAAAAGCAAATACATAGTTATTGATAAAAAAATTTTCTGCGGTATATTTATCCTCTCCGTTATAGCGGAGATAATACATACTGCAGCACAGCCAAGAGCATAAGCAGCCACACCTGAAAAATGTATGGTAGCAAAATATAGTATAGACATCGCCATTGCATAAACCGCTCCGAGTATAACCGCACGTACTCTTTTTCTCATAAATGGTATGTAAAATACTGACACAAGTACTGCATTTAACAATACATTTGCAATCATTGATATCTGATTTACCTGATCCCACATAGCTTCTGTAATCATTTATTCTCTTAACCTCTATAAATTATGGGAAAGCTGCTTACTCCGCTCTCTTTTTGTTGTAATCTATCAAAGTTTTTACAAAAATTGGATAGTTTTGTTTTGAAATAAGTGCTTCCCCCTTAGACATATAGCACTTTCCTGCATCATACTTCTTTACGAATCGCAAATTTACAAGATACCCTCTATGAGTCCTGAAAAAGCCATCACCTACAAGCTTTTCCAGTTCTGAAAGATGTCCATAATACTCAATTTCATCGGTTCTTGTGTGTACGATTATCTTGGCCCCATACACTTCTGCAAATATAATGTCAGAAGCGCATAGTCTTATATGACTGCCTCGTGAGTTCAACATCACATACTTCTTTTGAGGCTTTAATGTAGCTTTGGCTATTTCCTCTTTTGCAGCCTTTATCACGCTTACCAACTTCTCATTTGAGAATGGCTTTACAAGAAAATGGAAAGCTCTCACATCAAAAGCATCAAATACATATTGCTTTTCACCTGTTATAAAAATGATAACAACCTCATCACTAATATCACGAAGTTTCCTGGCGACATCCATTCCGGACACGCCGGGCATCATAATATCCAGGAGAATAATATCAGGCATATAACCATCTTGTTCCACAACTCTCAAGACGTCTTCTCCAGTGCAAAAGCAACTAATCTCATCATCCGAAAACGATGCATTCAGTTCCGACACTATAATTTTTCTTATTCTTTCTTCATCATCGCATACTGCTATCTTCATAAGGCAATATTCCTCCAAGTTATTCGTATCATAATCACATAAGAAATACTATGATTTGATCACGAAACGACCTTTTTCATATCTGAAAGGGCAAAAAAGAGCCGGATAGAAATATTTTTCCATCCGACTTTACATTAACAATATAACTTTTAACCATACTGTTTAAATCTGAACATCAATCGAACCCCCATCTGAAACCGGAGCTGCCATTGCCGGCATTGATACGGTTACCCCCTGCACTGCATGGCTTCCAACCGCTGCAGAAGCTGACTGTCCACCTCCCATACCGGGAATACTTCCGGCTTTTCCAAGCTCATGCTTGATCATATCTTTAAGGTATTCCATATTTGCTTTTACAATAGCCTTGTTTTCCGAAGCCCTGTGCTTTCTCTTTAGATCCTCGAAATCCTCTTTGCTCATATGCGGATCTACCACTTCCATATCTTCAAGCATCTCCATAGTTTCTTCCAACTCTTCCAGTTCTTCCTCGCCAAATTCAGAGATCATCTTGTTCAGATCAGCCATCATTTCATCCGAAACATTAGCTCCGCTTTCTTCGATTTGTTCTAGAGCTTCCTCCAGCATCTCCTCGCGCTCATCGAAGATTTGGTCTTCTTTCTCAGTGATCTTTTCTTCCTCTGCCTGTGTTATGGCACTCTGAATACCCCGGACAGCATCTTCCTGTTCGTCAAGGCCCTCATCCTGCTTCTGAGCACGAGCCACCATTTCTTCCAGCTCCAGATGATGTTTCTTTTTCCTTGCCACCATTTCCATGCGCTTTGCATGGGTTAAAGCAAACTGTAGTTCCTCAGGATCACCATCCCCCGCAGAAATCTTTCTCTTTATCTGCGTCACAGCTCTTTTTGCTGCCAGTACTGCCTGCCCGGCACTGTTTGATGTCTTGGCACTCTGTATTTTGGATACAACCTCTTTATAATTATAGGTCGGCTTAGGCGCTGTCTCTTCCTCTGCTGCATCCGGGGAACCGGATGATGTCAGAAAATCATTTATTTTTTTATTATTCTGATCTTGCTGAGAATCCTGCTTCAGTGAGCGTATCATCTGCCGCATCTGCTGTGATAATCCTTTTCGATCATTAACCTCATTGTCTGTTCTTCTGTCAAAGCTTGATACAAAAGGATTTACCGGCATCTTTCCCATAATTGTATTCTTCATGGCTCCGTCAGTCTTCTGAGCATAGAGATTCCCCTGGGCATTCTTCATGTACTGTGAACTATATAGATTATTCGCAATAAATGATATATTCATGCCGTACCCCACTCTTTTCCATCAGCCTCTGAAATCTATCTTTGTTCCTACCATCTGCTCGGCCTGAGTCATAACTTTTCCGGATGCATTATTGTATGAGTATGTCTGCACCTTAGAGAGAAGTTCATCCATGGAATCTGCTTCGAATGTTACATATTCCTCGTCATCTTTAATCCTGGAATCATCTTTATCAGTACCTTCCTTTTCAGCTTTTTTATCCCTGGCTTTTTGGATACGTTCCTCCTGCGCCTTCTTTTCCGCTTTCTTCTTCTCCTGAAGTTTCTGAGCCTTCTTCTCTGCTGCTTTCTTTTCTGTACGCTTTTTCTGAAGATCTGAAGATTTATTTACAGTGGCAAAGAAACTCTCCTTACCATTAGAATCAACACTCATCCCAAAATTCTTGACACTTGCGCCGCTGCTGGCAAGTCCCATCTTAGCCTCTGACATCTTTGTTTGTGCCATGGCAATGATTCCTTCATACTTCTTACGATATGATTCATCCGTCGCCATCCGCTCAAGCTTCTCTTCATCTATAAGGACTACCATTTTGTTGGCATTTCCATAGGAGGCAGCATTCTGCTGGACCTGTGCTTTCATATCCTTGCTGACAGCAATGAACTCCATATTATGATATTTTGATTTCAGCGAATTATAGTAGTCCTTTGCCTTATCGGAAAGCTGCACATCTCCAATAGTCATCCCATATTCAGTTTTTCTGGGCACAAGTGAACTCGTGGTATCTATCGGACTCCACGCTTTTGTTTCTACTTTAGCCTGCTGAGAATTTTTTACTGAACCAGCCTGATCTGCCCTACCTGTATCAGGAGTCTTAGACACTCCCGATTTCTCGTTATAGACACTCTGATTTATCTGCTGATATGCAGAAATGCCATTAATTCCTGTCATACTGATCTACCTCCTTGTAAAAAAGCCGACATCCTTTTCATTCATCTATATCTAAAAACACATAGTAAGACACTTATCCATTTCTTATATATTTTTTTTCGTCTTAACTACTGCCGGAATGTACCCTTAAAATATTAAAAAAATATAAAGTTCTTTGTATCCTTATTGTTGTAAGAAAAAAGGCCTTCAGAAAACAAATCCTGAAGGTCTTCCATATTACTGTAATACCAGCCCATAAATCACAGATCATCCAATTTTCCACCTGGCATCCAATCCATAGAACATAAGTATTCATAAAAAGTCATATATTCCGGAACAGGCCATTTTCCTTCGACATACTCAATCAGATCAGAATCAGCGCTAAACTCTTTATCAACGCATTTCCCATAAACTGATAATTCATCGCTACTAGCACCAGCCCAGTAATCTCCTGTTTCCGCATCAAAAACTAATGTCTGATACTTCTCTTCGCTGTTAGGCAACAAATCGTCACCCGCAAGATCAAGTACAATGAAGTGATAGTGTTCTAATGCGGCAGCTTGCTCTTTAAGCCCATCCAGGCTCTGGCTTACCCTGCTAGTTGTATAATTTGCGCTGTTACCCTGAACATTCTTATATGTTCGATATATTGCTTCATAGTTGTCATTATGGCGATAAAAATCATTTAAGTCATATTTCATGGTGTGCCTGAATATATTGGAATCTAAATACCACTCTTGCTCTTCCTCATCATAATCTTCTGTCAATGATACGAATGAACATTTATGCACTTCCGGAAACTGGATCTGCTCATCCTCAGAAGTATTCGCTGATAGCGAGAGATTCTTTCCGCAACCAAGTAATCCTATACTAAGACTCAATATAGTTATTGCAGACAATACCTTTTTCATTAAATAATTCCCCATCTTTATTCTTTGATATTTCCTGATAAACACCCATGTCAAAACATTTTGCTACATCACTACTGGCATTTGCCACCCTGTGAGCCAGGTCCAAATCACCATCTTCTTCACATAGGATTTGTAACGCATTCATGAACTACCCTCACCGACTCCACGTCGGAAAGGGTTTCTGTTATGCCGCTACGCGGCATGAACCTTTGGGATGCTTTACGCATCCCAAAGAACAGGGCATGTCCACTATGCCTCTATCCCATTGGGTTACCTTTGGGAATACTTTTCTTAAGAT
>SVFV01000073.1 GCA_015056655.1 Butyrivibrio sp. | reverse complement strand
TCAGTTTACAGATAGCTTTAAATCTACCTGCGCACAGCCTTTTTACCGAGCTGTTAACAAGTCGCACTTTCCCAGAAAGGATCTCCGGGAGTGCCTTCCCCTTTGGTGTTTGCCATAAGTGTAGTGACAAGCTTCAGTATATCAGTCTCCGAGTGGATATACTCAAAAGGATTGTATCTCATGCTCTTCTTGAAATTGATGGTGTTGAATATCTTTATCCTGTATCCGGCTTTAAGAAAGACATTTCCAACTTCCCCCAAAAGAGTTCCTTTGGGATCAGACAAAACATAGCTGCTATGGAGCTGCAATAGATTTGGTTTTATCCAGAATCTAGTTTTTCCGGAACCGGAACCACCTACTATCAGGACATTTTTGTTCCTGGCATACTTCGGGTCTTTGGGTCTGGAGTTCATGGTAATGCGCTCCGTCTGCGACAGGATCACGTTGTTCTTAAAATCAGGATCTTCAAAAGGTTCTATGTCTTCATGTTTCCCCCACCTCGCTGAGCCGTATTCTCTATTGTGGCGAAAGGTCTTGGCGTTCTTACCCTTAAGGTAGACCGCCAGTCTCAGTGCCAGACCACAGGCAATTCCAATGAGCAGGTCAAATGGATGAAAGCTTGGCATTATGTTGGAAAAAGCTGTGCTAAGTCCACCATACAGGACCAAGCCCTGCATCTTTTCTGACATGTTACTTCCCCAGGATATCCTCCAGGCTTCACCAAAGTTAGTACAAAAGAGCCCCACTGCAAAGTAAGGGATATTCAGGATAATTGTCTTCTTCACTTTTCTGTTCATCTGACGTTCTCCTTGAATTTCTCTTTTACCTTGCGAGGCTGCTTTGCAATCTGTTCCTTGAGCTTTCGAAGCTGCTGTATAAGACTTGGCTTTTCTTTCTGCTCACGCTTTACCACCTTAGCAGAGTATTCTTTTACTACTGCGCTGATGGCATCAATGTCTTTTGCCTTGAAAAAGCATGTGTATCTGGGCGGATCCGAAGTCTTGTCTTTTACAATCGCAAAATCAACTCCGTACTTATTGGCTATCCGCTTGAAAGTTCGCATACTCTCACCGCTGACTTCCATTGCAGACGCACCCTGCCCCTGCTTAACAAGCTGTTTTACAGTCATCTTGCCATGCTTCGGAGCTTTGGACTGCTGGTCCAGGTACTTAAGAAATGCAACCAGTCCTCTTATCAACGCCCTACCCGATACCTTTCCTACCTGATAGCAGAAGCGTATGTATTTTGCCGATACTTCTTCATTCATAGGCTACACCTCATGCTGCGGCTTCATACTCCAGAGGATATGCTCCAAACTTCTCCCCGGCATATGTTAGGGTGATAAGCCCCATCTGGAAATAAGTCCGCATAAGTTTGATATCAATGTCCGTAAGTGGCTTTATCCTTGAGTCTTTTCCCACTTTCACCATGACAGCACTTCCTACAAGATACCTTGAATAGCCGGAATCCATTACACTGTTTCCGGAAAAACACAGAAGATAGTCATCTCCAACTGGCGCTGCATATCCATCCTGTCCTATCCCATTAAAGATTCTATCCATCTCTGCTGTGTCGATTGTGCGGAAGTTTCCGTCTGTACCTATGACAAGAGCCCTTCTGATATCACCACTCACATCTTTCTTAAAGTTACCTGGGAACTGGATGATCCCGTCTGTCACCGGATCAAGCTCTATCTTTATCTTTAGTTCCTCCATTTTTACGCTGCCTTTCTATTTATTCTATGTTCATTCATAATCATTGCCATGCATGGAAAACAGAATGTCCTGCCTGTCCCATAAGGGCATGAAGTTTTGCAATTATGAGGTTTCAACCCTGCTGTCGGTATTGGATCCGTTGTTCCTACAAAGTATTTTCCCCCACTGTATTTTTCTCTGTTGTATGCCTTAGACATTACATATCTCCTCCGCTAAAAACAAATAGGCACCAGTCCAAATTTCTTTAGACCAGTGCCTGGTATGAATAGATATTATTTAGATGACATTGCCACCTTTTTCTTTATGCCCTTTGTCCAACGAATTATTCATTGAAGTCTTCGAAGCTTCTTCCTTAGCTGCTTTTAACTCCCCTAAAAGTGACTTCTTTTCCTTGGAATCACATCCTCTTTCTTCCACAATCCCATTCTGACGTTCTACGAATTTCTCCCCCAGTTCGAATACCTTATTATTTGAATCATAATGATAAACGCTGTCTGTGAGCTTATCCGCCGGATCCACTGTAGTAGCATTAACTTCTCTGACCATGTTCTCCAGCGTCTTTAGATCAAAATTACCATTGTCTGGAATTATCAATATCTCATGTATGCTGCTGGGCAAAATGAAAAAAGAACCACCAACCCTTTCTGAAGCCTTCTCCATAAAGTCTTCATAAGCAATAACACCTGCACCATGAACATTTCCTTCCACAGATGCTACAAACATCTGCTCCTGCTCAGGTGGAATGTTAAGTCCCAGCATTTCCAGATCCTCGACTCCCATCTGTTTAGCAAGTACTTCACCCATTCCCTGGATTACCAACGGTTTGATTTCCGGTGCATTCCTAACCGCATCCTCATGGAGCTGTTCTGCTGATATTCCATAATTATCAAGCATCTGATTTGTCACAAGAATCGATCCGACATCAGCCCCTTCAGAAACAACCTGGAATCGGTACACCACAGCCATATCTTCGATATCTTTATGAGGGACATTCTGAAGGATTTCTGCATTCCTCTCAGTAGATACAACCTCCATGGAAAGTGTGTGTTTCATTTTGTTATAGTCATTAAAACTGTCTACATCAAAATTAGGTGCCTCTTCAAGTCGTGCAGCAGCCAACTCTGCAACATGCTTCACAATTGAACCAAAGCTTTTTCCATTATCATAGTTCTTGTAAAGCTCGTCAACATTCAGGCTTATGCCAACAGATGCCCCCTCAGGTTTAATGGTAAGCGCCTCATATGATGTATTCATCTTGTCCATTTTCTTTGTTTCAAGCTCACAATCACCTACGCCTCTCTCATATAATTCCTTCCCAATCTCTTTGGTAAGCTCTTCTTTAAACTCTTCAAAATTCATTTTTTTGAATTCTCCTCTCAATAACAAAAAGTGCCTCGCCACAGCTATCTGCTGCATCAAGACACTTTTTCAATACATTAACTGTTTCCTTTCTTATGCAGTTCCCGGGATTATCTGCATGAAAAAGGCAAGGGGGTAAACATCAATTGCTTACATCCTTGCCACTATAACAATATCACACTGAAAAAAAGGCTTCAATTAGCTTTTCATGACAAGTCCTTAACTCTTCATGACATTTTATTATTTTGTCTTGTTTTTCCTAACAGCTTATGAACACTTTTCTTTTTCATACATACTAACCATTTTTTCAACCATAGATATCATGCGCATCGCCAAATTACCATTCTCTTTAACCTGCGAAATCAGCGGTTTATCCAAATCATAGTTCAGATAGAGAATTTGACCTGTTCCAGAAAGCATCTCGTTTCCTGCTCCAGCTGGCATATTAGGGAGTACTTCCCTTATCCTTTCGGATAACTCCATAACAATATCCTGCCAGACTGAGAACCACTGCTCGCTCTCTTCAAGATTAAATTCCCCCATCCACTCTCTTGGTGTATGCTTCTCGCTCTGATCCCCGCAATCAGTTGGTTGTAATATATAGAAAATATCAGTCTTATTTTCTTCTCTAGAAGCACATCTTCCAAGAGGAAACAGCGCACATACTGCGGGCTTGCTCATGTGTATCCTACAACGATTATCATCCTGCAAGAACGGGCACTTTCCGTTGTCTTCGCGCATTTTCAGTGATACCAACGGCACATTACTTGTCTCTCCAACATATAAGCAACCATATTTATTAAGCACTTCAGGGAGCAGCTCATCTACTGCTTTTGCCATTCGACATAAGTCAAACGGAGATAGCAGAATATCAATACGGTCCTTGCAGCACTCACCACATTGATCACATCGGAAATAGAACTCATCATCTGCTCTTAGCAGCTTTTTCATCAGTTCTTCAACCATTTTCTGCCTATCGTTCATATTCTCTATTACTTCCTTTCTGCTCTTTGCATATTATCATCGTTTACCCAAAGCTTTTATAATCAGTCTGGAACAAATCTTGATAAATCTTCTCCGGAACCAACCTTCCTAAGAATCAGCTCGTATCGTTCACCATTTTTCATAGTTACGAACATTCTGCTATGATCGATGCCCTGTTCCCTTCGCTCTTCTTCAGTTTCAATGTAACTCAGATCCAAATAATCGAAATCCTTTGGATCAATAAATCTCTCATCAAAACAGCATCCATCACGGCGAACTGTACCGTCATACCAACAATGCTGAATCCGCTCCACTGGGTATTCCCCAACCAGGTTCCCATCAGTAAAAGTATACTTCATACGTTACCTTTCTATAATGAATGATCCGTCAAGCATACCTGGTTTCGCATAAAATGCCATTTCTCTAATCACACAAATTTCCTTATCAGTTCCCCATATTCATCACTAAGTGGCAGATTGTACTCTACATGTATACGGCTTCTGATAGCCATTATGGATTCCTGCGTTATAGGATTAAATCCTTCTTTTTCATAGTCCTCTTTCCACAATCCCACGCCCCGTTTTTGCCATGAAGGAAGCTTGTCGTAATTAATTCCTCTGCTAAAAAGAAGTTCATTTTTAAAAGCCGCACCTTTCCCTTTTAATTCTGAGGTTGCTGCATGCACTGACTTTCCTTCTTTACGAAGCATCCAATAACAGTGGGCATTAAGGGCATTTCTATTAGCGTCTTCCTGCCTCCAACGAAAATAGTCTTCTACTCTTTCAGCGTTAGGCAAAGGAATCATCCTGCAATCAAATGTTGCCACCATGCCCTGTTCCAATGAAAATGCCGCACTCGCTTCTCCAGCAAGCGCTGAATTGTATTTTCTGACTTTTCGTCCAAAGGCATCCTCATTCTTATCAAATAACAATGATATTTCATCGCTCTCAGTAAAAGCATAAATCACCCTAAAACCACAGTTCATAAGCGCCTTTGTTGTATTTACCATGATATCTCTGAATCTTACATCAAAGGGAGTCTCATATTTACACACTTCTTTAGTAAGCTTGGTAAATCCTCTGCCATCTAACCTGGCGACCATATACATGTCCGGGAGTAAAACCTGATCCAACGATTGCTCATAGGTGCGCATTTTTTTGTCAAGTTCATCAAATATCATTCTTTAGCCCTCATTCTATCTATATAACTGATACTTTCTACTAATTTTATGTGCCACCTCATCAGGAAGTGGTCGAAACCCTATGCATGTCAGAGTTCGTCCCACTCCATTTTCATCCACTTCCTCAGGTTCCAATTCAGTAAGACAATTATCTTTAATGAGGAAAAAATCTTCCCCTTCTGTCAGCCCTAACTCCTCCGCCATTGTTATAGCCTTCATCAGTTGGTTCCTATTCTTTGCCTCACATATTGTTTTGGTAAATATGCCAGCAAACCACTGCTCATAAACTTCTTTTTCTATAGAAAACTTGCATTCATAGCTTTCTACTTCATTTTCACAAAACTCATATTTTGTATGTTCTCCATCCTTAACAGTTCTATATGTAAAGCTGTCCCTCCCTGCAGCTCTGGTCTGACGTGCAAGTTCAGCCAATTCCGCCCCAAAGAATATCTTAGGTATCTTTTCACCGGTTTTTAATTCTTTTCCATATACATTCACTATAGAATACTTCATTACAGGCTTTGCATTACAATTAATTGCCCATGAAATAAACGCCATGCTTGCATGACTAACCTGCGCTGCAAGCTTCCCGGGTGACATATTTAAATCCTTACGAGCAATTATCAATTGGCGCATTTCAATCTCCTAATCAATTCTCAAAACTACTCCTGTCAATATGCTTATGTTTATTATTTTATATATGAAAACTGATCGTGTCATTGAACTTGTCGTTCAAAATATGACCTAAGCAATGCCGGTTTCATTGCAAAAAAATGAGGACCCATAGGTCCTCCTCCAGGCTCTGGCTTCTCAAGTATCCAGCCCCAAAACAATATATCCAACAGAGCAGATCATTATACATTTTCCCATAACAGCATTATATGTTTCTTAATATACCCTATAACAGGAAGAAGAGGACTCTCGTCCTCTTCTGTAATGTTATGAATAAGGATATCTTCAATATGACATCCAAACAGTATGCTAAGTCTTACAAGATTATCCGCATTTGGCAGGCACTGACCACGTTGCCACTTATATATGGCCTGCTCGGATTCCAGTCCAAGTGCATTTGCCAACTCGAATACCTTTATTTTCCTCTCCTGTCGTAATTGCTTTATACGTTCTCCGGTAGCCTGCATGTCTACAAAAACATTCATTATGTCCATGGTCGCCTCCTCTGTAAAAAGAATCTTCAACGCCATCCCGTCTGAATATAATAACACAACTATCAATAATAGAAAATAAACCGCCAGTTCAAATTTTTACGTAATTTGATTATCAATTGGTTTCTCCCTACCCAAGTAACTAAACGGCTCAAAAAGTGTTTTAAGAGACTCTGACTGAGCCCAATCAATCTTGGAGATAAATGTTCCAAAAGAACGCATTGCATTTTGTGGATCCCTGACACTAAAGAACGTTCCAACAGTGGCCTTGTTATATTTATTTGCATGGTTTAAATCCGGAACCATTTCTCTTTTTAAATCATCAATGAATCTAATCACCTCCCCGATAAGCCCTTTTTCTTCCGGGATATCCTCCAGTGCATCTATAATAACTCTTTCCAATGCACCGTTTTCGTTAGTTGGAATTATCAGTAAAAAAGTATTAACTAATTTATTTTGGCCAAATAAATCTATTATATGATTGCTTATCCATTCCCCTGATTTTGCTGTTACATTCTCAAGCGCCTTATTAACTCTTCTTCCTATCTTAGCATCATTATCTTCATCTCGATCGGTTACTACCATCAAAGATGCTATATCTTTTTCGACAATCATTGCGTTTATGCGATGTTTATCAATAAATGAAGCAAATTTGCCATTCCCTCCAA
This sequence comes from Butyrivibrio sp., assembly GCA_015056655.1. Lineage (GTDB taxonomy): Bacteria > Bacillota > Clostridia > Lachnospirales > Lachnospiraceae > Butyrivibrio. The sequence continues at coordinate 3,905 of SVFV01000073.1, read as the reverse complement.
CGCCGCATAATACAAGCTGGTTTTCTCCTTTTGACAAGCTTTCTATATGCTCATATTTATCAAGCTCAGTTATCCCCAGTGCATTACTATTCCTGTATTTCCATCCATATACATTCTGCATGAAATAGCTGATCAATTGAACATCAGACACGCCTTCTACAAGTACTAATTCTGTCATCATAAGCGCACCTCATATTCAAATACTTTTCTGTTTTCATACACATAGTTCCCTGTAACATTTCTGGCAACTATATTACTTTCCTTTCCATCTTTTGATTCAATTCTCTTAAGTGTAATAACCTTAATTGGATCCTCTTTCTCTTCCCTTTTATCATAATCACCATATTTTAATATCGCATCTATTGCTTCCACACTATGAGTTGCAATAAACAACTGGACATTCAGCTTATTTGCCAATGCAAATATTACAGGGAATAATATGTCGTAATATTTTTTATGAAGCCCTGTCTCAATTTCGTCAATCAACAATACTGAATCCATAGAATCAAAGAGCTTATTGAGAATATAAAGAATCTTTTTAATGCCATCACCGTATACTGAGAAAGGCATATTAGCCCCAGTCTCAGTTATAATGGTTTCAATAAAAGATCCATCATCCGCTTTGGTATAACAGATATCTGCAATTTTATTATCAAACTGTTTAAGAATATCAATTGCCAGCTTTTTGTATTCTGGATTCTCTACAATATTTTGCAAAAGGTCGTATCGAAGATGTCCAAATGAAGGGATGTACTGAATCTCTTTTTTTAAAGAGACACCAGGGAACCCTGTATCCAAAGATGTACATCTGATTTCCTGTTGGGAAACCTTTTTTCCTGTCTGAGCAACAATGTTTCCTGTGAATACTTTTGCCTTTTCCGGCAAAACAGCAGAATTCCTTTTATACTGCAGTTTTTCACGCTGAGACAAAATGGATAATTGAATAGCCTCATCACCAGAAATGCTATGTTCATTCCCACTAAGCTGAAATCGAAGCATTCCACTACTGCTTTCTGCGGAAATATCAAATTCCAACTGATCAGAATTCTGTTCCATATTGAACATTTTTATAAATGAAATGTAAAAACTACTCTTATCGGGGCTAAGCACAGTTCTCTGATTAATAACACTTTTCAATGTTCCCAGTTGAGTATTGGCAAATAATAGCTGAAAAGCCTCCAGAAACGATGTCTTTCCACTGTTATTATCACCTACGACAAGGTTTATTTTTGAAAAACCCGAGACAGCTAATGCTTTTATTCCTCTGTAACCATTTATCTCTATAGAATCAATATGTGCCATATCAGTCCTCTTTTTCAATATTCTCAAAGCTTATAACTAATCTTGTATGTGTTGATGCTGCTATCTTTTGTAAGGTATCAATCCTTGGGGCTACCTTACCATTGAGTATCTTACTTATATTGGACTGAGACATTCCTGTTATTTCACACAAATCTTCCTGTGTAAAATTATTATCATCCAATACTCTTTGTATTTCTTCCGATATTCCATTTAGTACATCGCTTAATGAACTATTTATACCCTCTCCATGATCCTGCTCTTTCGTAGAAATTGGCTTATTCAGTTTATTTATCTGTTCAAATATCGCATCCATTTCGTTTTTGCTCACTATTTCGTCCTCCAATATGTTAAGTATAACATATTTTTGTTGTTAACAGCAAATACTTGTTTTTAATGACATACAAATGTGCAATATTAAAATATGCTACAAATGACATATTTAGCGATAATATGTTATTTGTAACATATTGCCAAAATAACAAAAGTCCCACATTTCCGCAGGACTTTCATCATAACAAAGCTCTTTGGTATTAACTATTCCACCGTTAGAAAAAACTTCATGAACAAATAGTTCAACCTACTTTTTGTTAACATTTTGGCATCATTCTAATATCAGATTAGAAAAGACTCATCTGTCCGTTCATGATCTTATAGTAGCCATGCTCTATCCTCTCATTACCCTCATGCGTCATTATTTCGAAGTTTGAAAGGTTTTGTGCCTTTATAACAAGCTTGATAACGCAATCAAAGCAGCCGACAACATCACTCTTATTGATATCTGACAGACAAATTAGCTGTACATTGAAGTGTTTTGCTATATCAAACATTGGCTTCAAAAGATGCGCTGAGGTTATTTTTCCAAAAGGATTATCAAGGATTAGCACACTCTTGACGTTTTTGCTGACAAGCCCTGCTGATGACCTGGTATAATTCATGAGTGTCAGTACCACTGAGAAAAATACCACAAATTTCTCGGCACCGGAACTCTGTGTCAGTGTCTCCTCCCAGCCCTTGTATACAGAGTTTGCACTGTTCATATCAATCTTATAGACCCTGATCTTTATGGATTCCTGGCGTATGTACTTATGAAGAAGCCTTTCACTTGAGACTAAAGCTCTGGCGCGCTTCTGGATCTGCTTTTCATCAGCGCCGCTTCGAAGGAGCTCTTTTATCTCATTAGCCCCCTGCTCAATCTCAGTCTTTATCGAAACCCTTGATGCTTCCTCAGATATCTCTTTTTCCTCAGGAAGATCCATCTTAACCATCTGGGTCTGAGGTTTACCTGCAAAAATATGAGCCTTGGAGCTGGCTGCTATCATGCGAAGGTCAAGATACATCCTCTTCCCCTGATTCATGCACTGGTCTACAATGTCATTAAAGTCGTTCTCAATTTCTCTTAGATCAGTCTCAATCCTGCTGTTAATCTTCTCTATGGAAGCTGTCATTGTACTGATGCTCTCGCTGACCGTATAAAGCCGGTCTCCCTTCATCCCTGAATCATCAAGCATCTCACCGATGGCACCGAGTTTATTCACTATTTCAGAAAGTGCTATGTCTTTAAACTCAGCTACTGTTGTTCTTATGTTACTCTTAAGCTTTTCTTTCTGATCCTGGAAGGTTTTCTCTACACGGATGAGATTTTCATGTATAGACTCCCACTGAACATCCGGTCTTTCAGAAAGAGTAACTGTCTTTATTATGTTTCCAAATTGAATAGGCTTTAAGACGTCTCCTACTCGATCAAAGATTCTCTCCAATGAATGCTTTTCTTGCTCGAGTGAATCTTTCCTTTCGTTTAACTGCTTTATCTCGTGTTTGGCGGCCTTTACTCTGGCTTTGAAATCCTCTCCTATCTCATTTTGTGGAAGAGCTATACCGTCAAAATCTTCAAGTGCTTTCCCAGCTGCATCATATCTCTGCTTGGCAGATGCCTCTTTCACATTACATTCTCCAAATATGGACCTGGCATTCTCCATTTTCTCTGAAGCTGCTCTCACTGCATCCTTGGCATTTTTGAGGGCTTCAGATGAAAAATGGACCGCTTCATATTCGGTCTTTTCACACTCATAATCACCAAGTTCTTTTTCATATTCAGCTTTATCCTGCTGTGATTTATTAAGGCTAACCCTGAGATTATCTAGGCTTTCACTGAGACTCCCCAAAAGCGTCTGGTACTGTGTGTATAGTTCTTCCAATGCCCCTTCTACAAGCTCTGCTTCCTTTGCATTGCCTGTATTCTCTAAAACAATGTGGACACGAGTCAAATGATCAGCCTTCTGCTTACGTTCATTTTCAAATGCCGTCAGCTCTTCCTGGCACTTAGCCACCGTATCACATGCCTTTTTATATGAGCTTTCTGCATCTTTCAGTGCAACATATGCTTCCTGTGCTTTTGTATACCACTCGTTTTCCTTGGCAAGCATTATACTGAGTTCAGCAAATGACTCAAGCCACATGGTAAGGTCATGCAAACGCTTTTCTTCACGATTCAGGTCATCCTTAAGGGCATCAATTTTTTCCTTTATCCTCCCCTGTTCTTCTTCAAGTTCTTTCCTTCTGCCCTCCAACGCAAAGATTTTCTCCTGTAGCTCGCCAATGGCTTT
>SVFV01000072.1 GCA_015056655.1 Butyrivibrio sp. | reverse complement strand
AAAAAAGAGAAGTAATCGGCTGTTTCCAGCTATTACTTCTCTTTTTTTCATGGGCTTATTATTTCACAGCCCCTTTTATTGTCTTAATATTTATCTATTGTCCTGATATTTATCAATTATCTTGTTAAGTTCATGATAGGGATTATCAATAAGTCCTATCTCATCATTTAATTCAAATAGCTTATCCTCGGCTGAATTCCATTGTGGCCAGTTCTCAAGCTCTATTCTTGTACTAGTTCCCTTGTTTGGATCTCCGGTTTTTGCAAAGTTTGTCCAATAGGTCTGCATTTTCTCCGACAATGCATAATCTGAAGTATCATACATGCCCGGATGATAATCCAGATTCCCATAGGCATAAACCATCTCACCTGCATGGTTGTTGCTCAGATAGTTATTGGTCTTTGTGAAAAAGTACTGGTAAACAGGCTTGCCCTGTTGTTCCATGTATTTGCTCCACACATAGTGGCTATAGGAAAACCATGCATCGCTGTAAATGAAATCAAGACTTCCCTTTGCATCTCCTTTGGGATCGATGATGAAATATGAATCTCTCTCAACTTCTCCTGCCGGAATGAGCTCTGCTGCCTCAGATGTGTACTCTCCAAGTATAGGCTCAAGAAGCTCTTCATAATTTTCTGCTGTTGCAGTGGTATCAAGTAAAAATGCGTCAGCTTCCTTTAGATTTGATCCATTTAGAAGTGCCTGTTCGTGGTTTTCGCCCTTTTCATAAGTCAGATAAGGCTGCTCAACAATCGCATAACCATCCACGCACATGCTGCTATTTTTTGAATTTGTTGTAAGAAGCTTCTTAGCATCGATTTTTCTAAGGTCGCTTACATTTTCTGCGTCGAATTCCTGAAGAATCTCCTCACCTGTTTCAAGAGCTTCAGACATATCTCTGAATGTGTGATACGGCTCCTTTGCTGCTATTCCGCTACTTTCAGCAATAGCTCTTACAAAAAGTCCCTCTGTAAGAGGTGATACGCAAAGTGCATTCACAGAAGATGATCCAGCTGATTCGCCAGCAATTGTGATGTTATTCGGATCCCCACCAAAGGCTCCTATATTTTCATGTACCCACTTGAGTGCCATGATCTGGTCAAGGAGTCCGTAATTTCCAGTTGTGCCATTAGGTGATTCTGCAGCAAGCTCATCATTCGCCATATATCCGAAAATTCCAAGCCTGTATGCGAAGTTAACAAAAATAACTCCTTTTTCTGCAAAGCTCTCTCCACGATACTCTGTGTAATATGAATTACCTGTTGTCAGTGATCCTCCATGCACGAAGAATACTACAGGAAGTGGCTCCCCATCATAACCAGCGGGTCTGTAAACATTCAGATACAGGCAGTCTTCACTCATTTCATCCTGGTACTGATCAGTCAGAGAAAATCTGTAATCATGAGTTCCGAGAATCTGTGACAAAGATGAATACAGTTGTGAAGATGTAGGCTGCATCGCCATAGGACCATAAGTGTCACATTCCCTGACACCTGCCCAACTCTCAGCAGTCTGTGGCTCTTTCCATCTAAGTTCGCCTACGGGTGCCTTTGCATAAGGAATTCCTGCAAAAACCTCTACATTACGATCTTCATTTACTACTCCGGTGAGATCACCCTGAGCCACATGAACAACCTCTGTAGCCTCTGGTTTTAAACCTGAAACCGCAGCCGTTCTCTTTACTATCGGCTCAGAATACCAGTAGTTCAGTATAAACAACACAATCAAAGCCAGAAATAATCCTGCTCCAGCCTTCGTAGTCCACTGCTTTTTCTTTTTAAGCTGATTTCTAATATACAAAACCACTCCAGCCAGAACAACTGCCGTAACCCAGCCGAGTATAACGTTCTTGGAAAGCTCCATAAGGAGAAGATATAACAACGTAGTTACAATAATGAGAATCGTATAAGCCATTTTTAAAACCTTTCACAATCAGAAACAAATTGTGTACAATTAAATCCTCATTACTTTAAAATATTTTTATGGCTTTGTCAATCCAAACAGTTATAATAGTGTAATCACAAACAGAAACGGAGTTTTACCATGGCAGAAAAAACATACAAATTTTACGGATGGGAACAGGCAGACGTTGCGCCTGTGGCAGATGGATATGAATACATCCCTACTCTCAGACACATGTACGATATTCTTTCAGAGATTTGGTGCAAGGAGACCTGTGCACCCAGAATGCGCGATGACTGGTCAAAAGAAAATATGACGCTGGGGCAGTGCTCCATCACTGCATTTTTAGTACAGGATATTTTTGGCGGAGAGGTTTATGGAATCGAAAGAGATGGTGGAAACTTCCACTGCTACAACGTGATCGATGGCAAAACTTTTGACCTTACAAGTGAGCAGTTTGGTGACGAGAAACTGAACTACGAGGATAATCCTGAGCAGTCAAGGGATGTTCATTTTGCTAAAGAAGAAAAGCACGAGCGCTATCTTTTCCTTAAGAGCGAGCTTGAGAAAAAGGTTCAGAAAATCGCTATGCTTAGCCTCATTGATAAGGCTGCTAAGGGAAGTATTGAAGGTGCTGAGCAGATCGCCGAGGCGTATTTCACAGGAAAGTATGGCGATAAGAATCTCGCAAAGGCAAAGAAATGGGCGAGCTATGCTGCCAAACATGGAAGCACACTCGCCGCTGATATACTTAGCAAAATCTGAGACTAGCGGTCTCATTCGCACTTATGCCTTCTGCATTCTCTTCATTTCTGCAGGGCATTTGTGCGGTGTTGTCGGACCGTACTGACATCTTGCGCACTCGAAGCATCTGACATAAGGCGCGCCTTCAAGTACTGCCTTAGGTCAACCTCCCTTCTCTTTTTTCTTACATATATCCGCAGCCTGAACGCTCAGGACGGTTATCCTCCATTGTGAAGCCCTTTCTGAACTCCATGTTGATCTCGCGAAGCTCCTTCTTGCCATCGATGTAATCCTGGTACATGCTATCTGCAAGTCCCTGGGAGCATCCATCGCATCCCCCATTCATGTTGCCGAGAGCCTCTGCAACTATTCTTTCACGTTCTTCCTTAGTTGTATCCTTTATTAAAACACTCATGTTATAATGCCCCCTTATTTTTCATCAATCTCAAATTCTTTTATGCAACCTTCTTATCCATAAATACTCTCACTGAATCCGCCAGATGCTGATGGTGCACATGTGTCGCATCAAACCTCACAGAATTAAACGCCATCTGCATGATAGGACCTGTTCCAAAGGCACAGATAAGTGTTCCAATCCCTACAGGTCCTCCAAGAAGCCATCCAATAAATGTAGCAAGACTAAGAAGTGCTATACTCACAAGGCCGATAGGAAGCTTCTTTGTCCTTTTTGCAAGTGCCACTAAAAGTGTGTCTCTGGGACCACATCCAAGGGATGCGCTCATGTATGTGTACTGAGTGTAAGCCATGATTACAAGTCCGATTATCATAACCGGAATTCCTGTTAACACTGAATTGCACTCATGCACAGCATCTATCTTATTGAAAAAATCTACCGCTTTTCCTACAACAAAAGCATCGATAAACATAGCAAGTCCGATGGGCTCCTTCAGCGCAACATCAATCCCGAGAATCGCGTAAGACACCGCAATTGAAGCTGTTCCATACAAAATCCCAAGGCTCTTTGAAAGTCCAAGGTTTAAGACATCCCAGGGGCCTGCTCCGATGTTTGCCTGAATGGTCAGATATACTCCAAAGCCATTCACAAAAAGGCTGATGGCAGCCACTACCATGTTCAATACTATTTCTTTTGTTGTTCTGTTTTCTCTCGCTCTAAAAAATCCAATCACTTCTAAAAAACTCCAAATCCTATTCTAGATAAATTTCCCCAAAATCCTCTAATCAACTGTCCCCTCTCACAAAAAGTCAAACCTCAACTGTCCGTCAATCCAGCTCTTTTGCTCAGTCTCATGAATCTCATCCTCTGGTCTCACATTTCCCACAAGAAGCGGCGAATTAGGATCATGCTTTTCATGATTTTCCCTGACAGTCTGCTCATCATAGTTAGCATAACAATACCTGCACATGTGAAGGCATGTATTGTACATACCTATATCACTTCCAAGGTAACATGCGCAAGAGTTTCTGGCATTTTTCCCCTTAGGAAAATTCATAGTGTTGTGAACAGCCTTCTCATATATTGGCTGAGTCATGCACCCACTGCAATCTGCACCGAACATTTCAAGCTCTGTACCTTCACTACAGGGCCTAAGCACCATTCCATGGTCTTTTGCAATCTTCGCCATGTTTTCTCCAATGTAAAGCCTGTCTTCTCTCTCAACAGCCTTCGCCTCCGGGAAATTTTTCCTGACCTTCTGATACAGATCAATAAAGCTTATCACGCAGTTGTTCGTGTAGCCATCCAGTTCCTTTGCAATCTGCTCGAATTTTTCCAGATGATAATCTCTCGTATACTTTTCATTCAGGAAAATCGGATCATAACGCCAGCCCATGGAGTCAATTCCGGCAAAAGCAGAAATCTTCTTGAAAGTCTCAGTAACCTCCATAGCATCCGGTACATTGGGCTCAATATCCCTGCCAAATCCCGTAATAGTTACATACCAGTACATCCCATAGGGCTTTAAAAGATCCAGATACTTCAACATCGGTGCTGGATTCTTAGAGCAGAAGCTGATAAGATCCACCACCGACGGATGCAAAACATATTTATTTATATAGGTCATGTTAAAGGGATTTCGCACATAGACATAACCCTCTTTTAGCCTGTTTGCAAACCAATCAGCATAAAAGGCAGGTATATCTGTGCGTGACCCTGACTGAATTATCATCGTTTTTTCACCGGATTTCTATTTCATGATTTTCGGGTAATGCAATCCTTCGAATTTTTATTTCGAAAAAATCAACCTGGGTTTGAAATTCCACACTTACTTCGAATTCCTCTGCTCCTGAATCTCTTTGATAAGATCATTATCCTTCTTGGCATCTGCGAACACACTAAAATAATAGAAGCCAGCCAGGATCACATAAGGAATTGTGAAGGAGCGGTAAAACTCAAAGCAGCCCTTTAAAGTAACTTCATCAAAAAGATTTATCACAAAAAGCATTATCCCAATGAGGACGCAGGCTATCAAGTACTGAAGAGCCATCATCATTAAAGGACTCAGATCATCAAACAACTTATGGAACGAAAGAACAACCGAAGCAATCACACAAGTTACAAACATAAGGAATGTGTTAAAGTTATTTATCTGTGTGCCACTTAAAATATTTACAATCACACCGGTTACAGACACAAATGTATAAGAAACACAAATCATTAAAGCAAGAAGTTTTAAATACTTTTTCAAAACATCAATCTCCCAATTCACAACAGGTTCTCTTCGAATCCTATCCCCTATGCCATCTTCCTCATTTTCTGAAGATACTCATCAAAACTCTTTTTGTAGCTTCTGTTTACGCAGATTCTCTCACCACTGTCAAAATATGCGTACACCTTCATATTAAGATCAGGCTTTAACTGCTTTATCTTAAAAATGTTTATCAGATTCTGCTTGGAAACTCTGACAAAACCATAATTCCAAAGAAGCTCTTCACACTCGACAAGAGTTTTCATAATCCTGTAAACACCATCGCATGTGTAGGCAAAAAGCTTTCTATCTACGTAATCAAAAAACTGAATTCCTGAAGGCTCAATCAAAATCTCTTCGCCGTCATCAAGATCGTCATCTGCAGGTCGCCCTGAAATGGAGGGCCTGTCTGAATTTACCGCATCTATTATCTGCTTTATCTGAGGGCGCATGCCTGTAAAATACACATCCACGCGCTCATCTACATTATTCTTATCTTCGTATAAATTTAGTTTCATTCCCCAAATAACGATCCTGCTGCCTTAAAAACACTGGCTCACTTCTCCAGTACGCTTTCAATTAAAGTCCCTGTGCATCAAGGAAAGTTACAACGCTCTCCATGTATCCTTCAGGATCGTCAAGTACTCCTTCTATATGTTTGCTGTTTACATAAGCAATCTGCTTATTTTCGCTTGCTATACTATCATACACTTCTTCAACTTTTTCAGGAAGACAAACTGTATCCTGCTCAGAAACGAATACGAGTGTAGGAAGCTTATCGTTCTTTACAGCCTTGATTGTGTCGCCTTCGCCGTAGCTGATACCATAAACTGCCTTCATGTAGATTTTGCTTGTATCTACAAGATAGCTTGTAAATGCTGAATTTGCGCCTTCTTCGCCATCACCGATGACGTCTCTAATCATATACTCCATTCCAGGAACAGGGCTGTCGCAGATAACTGCGTCTGCTGCTTCTACTGTGCCGGGTGTTACGTTTGATGCATAAACTGCTGTTGTCTGACCACCCATTGACTGACCGTGAACAATAACTTCATCACAATTGCCTGTTTCTCTTGCATACTTTACAAGTGCTCTTACATCAAGAGACTCGTTGATGCCAAAAGTTACCTTCTTATCAGGGTTTGATCCGCAACCTCTCTGATCGTGTACGATTACATCAAAGCCTCTCTCAAGATACTGCTCTGCAAGAGGTGCTGTGCTATATCTGTCGCCGCCTGCGCCATGTACAAGTACAACGCACTTTGTGCTTTCTGTGTCAAAATATGTTGCAGGAACTTCGTTTCCGTCCTCTGCTACTGCTGAAATCTCTGTTCCCTGATACTTTGAAGTAAAAGCTTCAAAATCATATCCCCAGGTCTCAAGCTGCTTCATTGTGTTGTATGTTGTATCAATATCCTTATTCTGATAAAGCACTGAGTCTGTAACGAGCTTACCCATGTAAACTGATCCTGCAACTGCGAGTGTTCCGATGATGCTAACTGTGATGATTCCTGCCTTTTTAAGTGTGTTCTTTTTCATTTGTGTGATCTCCTTTTCTTAAGATGTTTTTACTATATCAGGAAAAAATTTCACACATAGCCGAATCTGCACAAGTTGCATTTTAGAATGTCTAAGTTGCAATTAACTGTCAAATTCCTGTGTCAGATTATTAAGCTTTCGTAACTGAATCAGATTATCATTAAACATTCGTCTTCTCCTTTTTGATTCCCAGCACTGCCCATCTGAAGAAAGGAAGCCTGCTTATAATTGCGTTTAAAAGATATGCGCCTGCAAAACCGCAAACAGCACTAAGTAGATATGCCAGTGGTGCTGAAATGTAGCCCGGCTTTGCAAGGTAATATGCAACGGATGAAATACCAAGATAATGGAAAACATATAATCCAAAGCTTCTCTTACTCATCCATTCCGTGAAATCAGTACTGAAATCTCCATACTTTGCCATACCACCAATTATTGCAAGAGAAGTAAAATAGCCGTCTGCAATGAAATGCATCGTGCGGTAAATCGGATTGTCCGCATAATTAAGTCCAAAGAACCTTATGCAGAAAGTAATGATCAGCACCAGTGATACAACTGCGAATGCCGGAAACCATTTTTTCAAACCCTCAATAACTTCATCATGGGACAAAACAAAATATCCCAGAAGGAACATAAAGAAATAATATCCAAATCTGTAAACCACTACTAATGGAGTATTAAAAATCTGCCCAGCCACGTAAGCAGGCATCACAAGAGCTATCAAAACCGGAAGATTTGCCCTGCCACAGATTTTCCACAAGCAATCCTTTTCTGTCTTCCTTACAAGCACGAGTGCCATAGAATAAAGCCATAAAAGCTGAATAAACCACAAAACTCCACATCCGGATAAAATGGCCACGATTATCTTTCCAACAAAAGGCATCTCCTCTCTGAAAAGTATTCCCGAAATCGATGCATTAACAATTCCCTGAATAAACTGAAATGCCAGAAGACCTATTGTTGAAGGCACAAGAAGCTTTGTAGTTCTGCTTTTTATAAATTCCTTGTCAGTATGCCTGTCAAGGTAAAGCCTTGAACTTATGCCTGCCACTGCAAAGAGAGCCGGCATGAACCATGGATAGACTATGTATTGGAAGACGTCATAATACTGAACATCAAGGTTTGTTATCCTTCCGACAACGCCAACAATCCCTTCGGTATTGTACATATAAATAACATGGTAGATTACCACGATCACTACTGTGATCCATCTTATGTTGTCCAAATAATGTTTTCTCATTTTTCCAACCCCTCATAAATACATTACTTTTGCAACTATTCTTAACATTATTATAGAACTGAAGAACGGGCTGTCTACCAACTTTTATATACATTTGTGGCAAAAATGTGTTACTTTTGGTTGCAAAAAAGACGGAGAATCTCTTCTCCGCCTTCTCATCGATTTTTTCAATAAAATTATTTCTGGATCATAGCATTCATGCTGCCCATCTTATACCCCTTGAGGTCAAGTGATACGAACATGAATCCAATCTCCTTGAACTTCGTATACACAGCTTCTCGCATTTCATCAGATGCAAGTCGGGGAATGTCCTCTGCCGGAACTTCTATTCTTGCAAGATTCCCATGCAAACGCACACGCTCCTGTAAAAATCCGTTCTCAATAAGGAACTGCTCCGCTTCATCGATCATGCGAAGCTTCTCCTCAGTTATCTCCTCGCCGTATACAAATCTGGAAGCAAGGCATGCGTAAGCTGGCTTACTCCATGTAGGAAGTCCAAGCGCCTTAGAAATCATGCGAATTTCTTCCTTGCTTAACTTGGCCTCCCTCAAAGGACTGGTAATCTTCAGCTCCTCGACAGCCTTCATCCCAGGGCGATAATCTCCAAGATCGTCCATATTTGAGCCCTCTGCAACATACTCAATTCCGTTTTCCATTGCCACCTTCAGAATCTCAGAGAAAATCATGCGTTTGCAGTGATAACAGCGGTCATTATGGTTAAAACGAAACGCTTCAAGCTGCATTGGATCTACCTTACAGACAATCTGCCTTATGCCACGCTCTTTGCAAAATTCCTCTGCCTCAAGAATTTCACGCCTAGGCATGGAAATCACAGTGCTTGTGACTGCTATAGCCTTGTCTCCAAGGACCTTATTTGCAACCACCATCAAAAGTGATGAATCAACGCCACCTGAAAAGCCCACTGCCAGAGAGCCAAGGCTTCTTATGTAGTCCTCAAGCTTATTTAGTTTTTCCTGCAATTCAGCCTTCAGTGGTTCCTTTGTTTCTATCATTAAAATCACCTATCTAAATCTATTAATCCTACATATTTATACTTATTCAGCCTTTTTACGTCCTGATTCGATCAGCTCTTTTTCAAAAGCCTCAGGATTCTTCAAATAGTAGTCCTGGTGATATTCCTCTGCTTCATAGAAATTCTTATAAGGTAAAATTGCAACCTGTGCCTTCTTATCTGAGCCGGCTTCAACCTCTTTTACCTTAGCTTCCGCCTTCTCCTTTTCCATTTCTGTTCTATAGAAAATAGCCAGAGTATAAGAAAATCCCTTATCAATATACTGTCCCTCTCCATCGAAGGGATCAACGTTTGCAAAGAAAATATCAAGAAGCTTGTCATACTCTACCTTTTCAGGATCATAAACAAGCTTTATGGTCTCTCTGTGTCCAGTCTCCTGATGCTTAACCTGCTCATAGGTTGGATTCTCCTCATCACCACCTGCGTAACCACAGATTACTTCATCAACTCCATACATCTTATAAATTGGCGTAACGCACCAAAAGCATCCGCCTGCAAAATATGCTTCACTCATTATGTCTCCTTCCCTGCTGCCTGATTTATTCTTTACTGCCTTGCTTCATCATAGCATATTCTCCTCCAAAACTTTGGAGAATTCCTCGAGATATGCCTCTTCATCAGCTGCAATCAGCACTTTGTTTTTTTCTATAACGTCCTTTGACAGCTTTTCTGATCCTATGAATTTCAGATTATCTGCTGCCTTCTGTGTCTTTAAAACTATCTGCTTGTAGACAGGTCCTACACAAAGAAGCTTCACCGCCTCATCATCAGACAAAAAGCCACTTGTCATTATTCCAAGTGTGTTGAAAATCGTGTCATTCGCAATTGGCCCAATGATTACGTCATACTCCAAAAGCTCATCCTGCATGGATCTTCTATTAGAAAAGATGTATTTAAACCAATCCGAATCTCTCTCGAAATACTTTATATTAAGAGTACTTTCATCTAACTCATACGAATTAATGATTATGTCAAAGCTGCTCTTTTCCCTAACCCATCTGCTTGCAAAATCATAATTATCAGATAAGTAAAATCCCTGTCCGAAGTCAGCATTTACGCGTCCTCTATGGATGTCTGGGCTTTTTATTTCATCATATCCTGCGTGGAAAACCCTGATCATTATCCTTACCTTATGGCCAAAAAGCTAAGGCCCCCTCATCACAAATTGTTTCAATATCAGGTTACATCTAGGATTATACCATATTCAAAATTTATTGCAATTTGATTGTTGACAATTTATTCTTTTTATGTCATTATTCGATTGTAAACAATTTAAAGCAAACGAAACACGGTCGGATTAATTCTGACCCTTGTATCTTTACCGGAGGGAATAAAGATGGAATACAAATTTACAGAAGAGAATTTTGAATCAGAAGTATTAAACAGTGATATCCCAGTACTCGTAGATTTCTACGCTGACTGGTGTGGACCTTGCAAGATGATGTTCCCCGTTGTTGAGAAGCTTGCTGAGGAATATGACGGAAAAGTTAAGATTGGCAAAGTAAACTCAGATGAAAATAGTGAGCTTGCTATGAAATATGCCATCATGTCTATTCCCAGCTTCCTTATGTTTAAAAACGGAGAAGTTGTAAATAGTGCAACCGGAGCAATTCCTGAAGCTGCACTTAAGAATATCATCGACGGAACTCTTTGATTTCCGTAAATTATCATTGCCCCCACTATAACCTTTTATCAATGATATATGCGATTCTAAATCGCACCTCCTTAGACATGTTTGCCTAAGCTAATGGCCTCGCACAAATTTTAGTGTGGGGCCATTTTATTGTTGACAATTTGTTAGCAGTATGTAACACCCATCTTTGACACCTAAAAAGCCGCAATCCCAGTATACATCTAGGATTCCGGCTTTATTTTTATCTCGTGAAAAGC
>SVFV01000071.1 GCA_015056655.1 Butyrivibrio sp. | reverse complement strand
AGTAAAATGTTCATTGTTGAATCCATTATGAACTTGTCTAGTGGCGGCTGCTATCCGCCTAATTATTTAGCGCTTACGAAACAATGGAAGCTAGCGTTTTTATTGACGTTATGGGATGGGCTCGAAACGATTTTGGCTGTGATGTAAACGTGGTTACATGTGGACTTAGCAAAACAGTTGTGAGTACATTCGGGGTTCCGGTTACCGTAGATATACTTTTAAATGAAGTGAATATTGATGAGTATGATGCGCTTGCTATTCCGGGCGGATTTGAAGAATATGGATTTTATGAAGAAGCCTTTTCTGAAGAAGTGTCTGAATTAATCAGAGGTTTTAACAGTCAGCACAAATCTATAGCAACAGTCTGCGTTGCTGCCCTTGCACTTGCTCATAGTGGCATTCTGACAGGCAAGAGAGCAACAACATATCACTTAAATGGTGGGTACAGACAGAAACAACTTAGGGAATATGGTGTTGAGATTGTAAATGAGCCTATCGTTCAAACAGATAATATCATCACGTCATATTGCCCACAAATCGCTCCGGGAGTCGCATTTTCTCTTTTGAGCATTCTTGTGGGAAAAGAAAAAATGAGCGAAGTACGTACAGCTATGGGATATACGGAGGCGATATGATTTTTTAAAATTGGTATCATGATCTGCTATGACAGGGAATACCCTGAGAGCGCCAGAATGCTCATGCTAAAGGGGGCAGAGATCATTCTTGTGCCAAATGACTGTGGTTCGATGAAACCACGCATTCAAGCTTTGTCTACTAGAGCATATGAGAATATGGTTGGAGTAGCAATGGCAAATGCGAATGGACAAAATGCAGGTTGTTCTTGTGCATACAGTCCTATTTGTTGGGATGAAAACGGAATTTGCGTTGATAATACAATTGTGCTGGCAGACGATCTGACAGAAGGCTTATTTTATGCGGATTTTGATATGGACGCAATAAGGAAATACAGAAGTAAAGAAATGATGGGTAATACGTTCAGAAAAGTAGGAGCATATAAAGGATTACTGGATTCTTCAATTTCCGAACCATTTGTAAGAGTTGGGCAAGAATAGTTGGCACAGACAAATTCAAATCTGTAGGGGGAACAATGCGTTTATATCATGGAAGTAATGTATTAGGTCTGAATGTCCTTAAGCCTCAGGTGGCAGATCATGATAGACCATATGTATATATGACGACTATAGATTCTGTGGCGGCACTTTATCTATGCAATGCGGTTGAGAAGCCATACTATTGGTTCCCATATGGATTTGATGAAACCGGAGATGTGCCGGTTTACCACGAACTATATCCCAACGCCTTTAAAGAAGTATCAGAAGGTGTAAGTGGCTGCATATATGTAGTTGAAGCAAATGATGACCAGTACATTCCGTTTAAGAATATTCCGTGCGCAAGACTTGGCATAGTTCCAATAGAAGTAAAAGACAGGATCATAATAGACGATGCGTATGAGTTTCTTCAGGGTTATATTAGACAGGGAAAGCTAAAAGTCAGTAGATATGAAGATAAGACATCTGCACAGCTTACATATTGGTACAAGATGGTTGCAGATTATATGAGAGAAAAGAATATGTTGGAAACACCGGACTGCTCATATGCGAGATTTGTAAGAGATAAGTTACCAGTGGTTTGGGAGATGTTGAGTGCATTGAGGTAAACATGAAAATTGCAATTATACAGGCGACTTCACAGATTAATAAGAACAAGTTGATATATTCAGCGGTAAAGAAATATGCTTCTGGATCAGAAATATATAATTTTGGCTGTTCAGAGGAGGATACATGTTCATATAGCTATATCGATATATCTCTTATGGTAGGATTATTGTTGGCAAGTAAAGCTGTTGATTTTGTGGTTACCGGCTGTTCCTCTGGGCAAGGTATGATGCTTGCTTGTAACAATATGCCAGGTGTGATTTGTGGCTACGTGCCAACACCAAAAGATGCATATCTATTTGCACAGATAAACAATGGCAATGCAATATCACTTCCATTAGGAGAAGATTATACATGGAATGGGGCAGAGAATCTTGATCAGACGATAGCGAGCGTTTTTTCTGAGCCATTCGGGCAGGGATATCCTAAAAGCGAGAGTGAAAGGAAGCTAAGAGATACTGAGACGTTGAAGAAAATTAGGTTTCAAGCTCAAATTAGTTTTTTAGAGTTGCTTGATAGGTTGGACAATGAATTACTTCAAAAAATGCTTATGAAAAAAGATGTTATCAATTTTGTTTTAACTAATGGGACCGACAATGACATTGCTGAGTGGATTGATAATATAAGACAGAAATAGGCAACAAGAAAACAATTGGCAGGGAAGTTGTTCAGTTAAATATGACGGGAAAATAGTTTATGTCAGTGAGCTTGATCGAAGCCTTGAAACCGCCAGGCTGATATTTGGAGAGAAAGATTTTTGCAAGACGCGTTTGATCAATGAAGAGCCTCTGAATTCGCCCGGGTAATCTCAGAATATGATGAGGATATTGCAGTAGTGACACATGGCTTTTTCATTCATACCCTGATTTCACAGATGAAACATTTAGGCTACAAACCCTCAAAAAACAGGATCATTTTCCGTAATGAGGAAGTAATAGTTATGGAAACAGTAGATAGAAATTAAGGAGATGAAAAGTGATTCGTGAAGTAACCCATGAAGATATTCCGGTCTGTGTTAACTTGATAAAAAAGAGCTTTAAAACAGTGGCTGATGAGTATGGTTTTACAGAAGAAAATGCTCCAAGATTTACTGCATTTGCAACAACGGAGGAAAGGCTTCTTTGGCATATGGATGTAGAACATCGGCCGATGTTTGCTTATGAAGAAGATGGTATTCTATGTGGATATTATTCTTTATTGATTCAGGATGGCGATGAATGTGAGCTCAATAATCTTGCGGTTCTGCCGGAATTTCGGCACAAGTGTATAGGGAAACAACTTTTAGAGCATTCATATTCGATAGCTCGTGATAATGGCTGTAAGCTTATGAATATTGGGATTGTAGAAGAAAACAAGAAACTTCGTAAGTGGTATGAGGATAATGGCGCCACTCATGTAGGAACGCAAAAATATGATTTCTTTCCGTTTACGTGCGGGTATATGAAGATAGAACTATAATTCAAGTTTGTGAGCAGACTAAAGAGAAAATGTCTTCTTCTATTGAGTTTTGACCATATGATAAAGCAATAGAGAGATATTATATATAGTTCATGTATCTGCCATGAACATGCAAAACGCAGATATAGGCAGAAAAAAATCTATAAAGACTTCTGCCATAGACATTCAACTCGTAGATATAAGCAGAAAAATAGCCCTAAAGGCCTCTGCCATGAACATGCAACTTGCAGATATAAGCAGAAAAATAGCCGCAAAGGCCTCTGCCATGAACATGCAACTCGCAGACACAAGCAGAAAAATAGTCCAAAAAGCCTCTGCTATGAATGCCCAAACTGCAGGAACAGGCAGAACCCCCTGATATGATTTGACATCTACCGAGGGCGAGCACTGCGCCAAAGAAAAGAGCACGCCATATTCCAATTTATGAGGAAGCTTTTCAAATATATTCTAAAGCACTAAAGGAATTTAAAAGAGAGTACCTGTCAGACTGGATATCCTATTTGAAATGTATTTATCCATAAAGCCTCACAAGTGATATAGTTAAAATATAAAAATTCATTATTTGGGGGGATTTCAAATGAATCATAGTGAAAGCTATATTTCCAGAACCAGTGGTTTAAAGGGGAAAGACTATCTGGGCTATGCCATGGGCGATGCTGCCGGATGTCTGGTGTTTAGTCTGGTTACTTCCATTCTTCAAAAATACTACACAGATGTGTTCCATCTAAGTCCGCTTTTTATCATGTTTATGTTTATAGGTGCCAGGGTCTGGGATGCTGTCAACGACCCTATCATGGGCAGAATCTGCGACACGATAAAACCTTCAAAATATGGTCGTTACAGACAGTGGTTCCTATACGTTGCAGGTCCTCTTTGTATCCTTACAATTCTTATGTTCTTTAAAGCTCCGGGACTCGGAGGAGAAAACAATTACCTTGGAACATGCATCTATGCCACAGTAACTTACATTCTCTGGGGCATGTGCTACACGGTTCTGCAGATTCCCTACGGGTCACTTGCTTCTGTAATTACGACGGACGTGACCGAACGAAATAAGCTTTCTGTATTCCGCTCCATCGGTGCTGCTGTCGGCTCCATTCCGGTATTTGTTCTTGTTTCTTTTATCTATAAAAAAAGAACTGATGCGACCGGCGCCCTTGTTTACGGTGAAAACGGCAAAGTCATAACGGATATGCAGTATACTCCGGTGATCATCGGCGTTACAGTTATGGCGGTCGTATCAGCTTTATTACTTTTGTTAACTTTTTCCTTTAACAAAGAACGTGTAATCACAAAGCCCGCTCCCAAAGAAAAAGGCGCAGGCTTAAAAGCAATAATAATTCTGCTTGGAAACCGCGCGTTTATTACAGTTTCACTGACTGCAATGCTTCTTCTCGCAGGACAGATGTTTACGCAAAGCTTTTATCTTTATCTTTTCAACGATTACTTCAATTCCAACTGGATGAACCTTGCAAGTCAGGCCTGCACCTATTCTCCAATGCTCATCTTTATGTTTTTCCTGCCTAATCTTGCGCGTAAATTGGGTAAAAAAGAAATCTGCAGCGTCGGGGTTGCACTTGCTGCCATCTCTAACCTGATCTTATTTTTGCTTAGAGGTCTTGCCCCAGAATCGCTGATGTATATTTTCCTTGCTCTTTGCTTTGTAAGCGGATTGGGACTTACAACTCTTGTCATGCAGCTTTGGGCCATGGCGACGGATGCCATCGACGATATCGAAGTAAAGTCCGGTTCAAGAGATGACGGAACAGCATATTCCTTCTTCAATTTCTTCAGAAAGCTCGGACAGGTAATCGCTGCCATATGTGTGAATGGTGCACTTCTTAACATGAATTACAAGTATGAAAAGGGTGCAGTCCAGACTCTGGAAAATCTGAAAAAAATGTATGATCTAGCAACCCTGATTCCTGCGATTTTGTATGGAGTAATGGCACTGATTCTGTTTGTCTTTTATCCCCTTTCAAAGAAGAGAGTGGAGAAGCTTCAGGTGGAAAAAGAAGCCAAATTGAAAGAATCCTACGAAAACAAGACGATAGATATTGCAAACAGCTAAGGAGCCTGTGAAATGACAGTTACGTTAAAGACCGGATACGGCATCCTAAAAGGAAATGATCGTGAATTTTGCAATGAATTTCTCGGAATTAGATATGCCCGTGCCGGACGTTTTGAATATGCAAAGCCGGTAGATACCTCGGACGATGCAGAATATGATGCCACCTCCTTTGGCGGAGTATGCCCTCAGACGAGAACCTACTACGAGCACCTCGAGGTTCCCGAAAGGCTTTTTTATCACAACGAGTTCAGAAAAAACATCGTCTATGATTATGACGAGGATTGCCTGAATCTGAATATCTACGCGCCCAAATCCGCCAAAAACGCTCCGGTCATAATCTTTATCCACGGAGGCGGGTTTAACTCGGGCTCTGTGAAGGATTCCTGCTTTGATGGCGAATGTTATGCCAAAAGAGGTGTCATATTAGTGACGATCAATTACAGAGTCGGTGTCCTGGGATATCTTACGCACAAAGATATCTTTGAAGAATACGGCCGCGAGGGAAACTTTGGGCTTGATGATCAGCTACTTGCCATTAAATGGGTGAAACGTCATATCAAAGATTTTGGCGGGGATCCGAACAACATCACACTTATGGGGCAGAGTGCAGGTGCAATCTCTATCCAGTACCTGTGTCTTTCTTCTCAGAATGATGGCCTGTTCCAGCGCGCTTTCATGATGTCTGGCGGAGGACTTTTTCCTAAATTTGCACTTCCAAGGCCGTCAGAGAGTACCAGGGAATACTGGCTGAACCTTATGCAAATAGCAGGGTGCAGCACTTTGGATGAGCTGAAAACTCTTGATCTTAACTCTCTTTTTACCGCGATTGAAGAGATCAAGAAAATCAGAAAGGACAATACCTATAACACAATGCCGGTGGTGGACGGATGTCTGATTAAGGATGCTGTGGATAAAATGATCGCTCAACCGCTTAAAATCGACTACATGATTGGCTATACCAACAATGATATGTATGCTGCCATCATGGCCCACATAGGTAATAAATTTGCTAAAGAAAATAACGGTTATGTTCTGTTTTTTGACATTGACGCGCCTGGCGATGACAAAAATGGAGCCTTCCACTCGAGCGAGCTAAGATATGTATTCGATACATTAGGAAAAAGCCACAGACCATATACAAATCGAGACGAAGAAGTGTCACATCTTCTGATAGACTACATTGTTTCATTTGCAGAAAGCGGTGATCCCAACGGCGATGTCCGCCCAAGATGGATTGTAAAGCCTGGCTATGCTCTTTGCGTCGGCGAAAAGGAAATAAAAATGGGAAGACCAAACAGTCTTAAATTGTTATGGAACACAGTTACCAAAGGAGATCCTAAATGAGTAAATACCAGCATCTTTTCAGACTAATAAAGCAGGATAATTCCTCCTTCGAATTCCGCTCAGAGGGTGAAAACCTAAGTGCGAGAATAGATTTTTTTGACCATATCATTCGCGTGGCATTTACAAAGGACGATGAACCTTTGATGCCAACTTATACCGTCTGCCCTGATGGAATCTGCCCAAAGGAAGGGCGAGACAAACTGTCAGTTCAGGGCTTTAGGAAAGTGGCACCTGTCGCATCGCAGGATGCAGCTAAAGCTATTTTTGAAACCGATTTTTGCCGTATAGAGGCAGAACTTCTGAACTTTCGCATGCATGTCTATACGCAAAACGGGCTTCTCTTTGAAGACAGGGATAACATCTCCTACAATTTTGGTCACGAACTTGGAAGAGGCAGCACACACTATATTTCCAGGGAAAAGGATGAGAAAATCTACGGACTTGGCGATAAGACCGGAAATGTAAATAAAGCAGGAGAGAGTTTTAAGATTTCTGCCGGCGATGCCATGGGATTTGATGCAAGAAAATCCGATCCTCTTTACAAACAGCTCCCATTCTACATTTGTGAGAATTCGAAAGGCGCTTACGGAATCTATTACGATACGTATTCTTCAGGAGAGGTTTCTTTCGGCAGGGAATTAAATAACTACTATGAACCTTTCAAGGCATTTAAATGTGATGAGGAAAATCTTGTGTTTTACATTATCTTCGGCTCTGTAGAAGAGATCGTTACAAGGTTTTCTACCATGTGTGGACCCATTCTGTTCCCGCCCAGATGGACTTTAAAATACTGCGGAAGTACCATGACATACACAGACGCTCCCGATGCCGACCGTCAGCTCAGAAGCTTCGTGGAGAAGTGTGAAGAAAACGGCATTGAGCCCGGAGGCTTTTATTTATCAAGCGGATATACCCAGATTGGTGAGAAACGCTATGTATTCCACTGGAATAACGAGAAGATTCCTTCTCCTGAAGCACTCGCAGCATACTTTAAAGAGCACGGAATTGAGTTTCTGCCAAATGTGAAGCCTGCCTTCCTTACCGACCACCCTCTGTACAAAGAAATTGCGGATAATGGCTGGTTTTTAAAATATGATGACGAAACACCCGCCGTTTTCCCGTTCTGGTCGGGAATGTGCAGTTACTTAGACCTTACCGATCCCGGGGCATATGCGTTCTGGAGAGACCATGTAAAAACTGAACTGGTGGATAAAGGTTATAAGAATATTTGGAATGACAACAATGAATACGATATCCTGGACGAAAATGTCTGGGCTTATGGATTTGGAACAAAGCGAAGGGCCTGCGAGATCCGTCCACTGTTTTCGTTTCTGATGACCATGGCCAGTCTCGAAGCGCAGGACAAAGGAAAACGCACCTACAGCGTGTCACGTTGCGGAATCGGTGGCCTTCAGAGGATTGCCACCACATGGACTGGTGATAATAACACAAGCTTTGATGATTTCAGATATAACCATAAGATGGCTATGACCATGTCTCTTTCCGGATTTTACAATTTCGGTCAGGATATCGGAGGTTTTGCGGGACCGCAGCCGGGTAGAGAGCTGTTTATACGTTGGATCCAGTATGGTCTTTTCACGCCCAGATTTACATTGCACTCCTGGAAACCAGATGGAGAACCCACTATGCCTTGGCTCTATCCAGAGCTTATTCCGGTGGTAAAAAAGCTGTTTGATCTAAGACAGGCTCTTATCCCTTACCTATACAATGAGGTATACCGCTCCGTAAAGACCCACAGGCCCATCATCTATCCCGTTTTTTTGAAATATCCTGAATATGATAGGGAAAGCGACTGCTTTTTCTTTGGGGACTCCATTCTTGCTTGTCCCGTCTTTGATGAAGGGAAAAGCGAAGTGACGGTCTCTCTCCCAGATACTGATACAGGATGGTACTTAAATGATGAATTGTATACGGCAGGAATCGTAACAAAGCCAGCACCATTAGATGATCTCCCGGTATGGTTTGTTAAGGCAGGAAGCATACTTCCTTTCGGAAGCGAGACAGCTCCTGAATTTAAGATATATGCACTGAAAGAAGGTTCTTTTTCCTACGAATATCTTAATGACGACGGAGAATCACTTCTTCCTGATAAACCGCCCATTATTCACTTCGAAGTCGGGTGTGATGCAGAGGAGATAACCATAAACATTTGCGGGGCAGAGATTTCGCCAAGGGTGAGCGTTATCGATCCACTTAAGAGGGTAGTCAATTTCAGTATAAAAGGATAAGAAGAAATGAAAATAAGAGCATTTGATCTCGACGATGATTTTGATGTGATCAAGACGTGGATCACAGATGTGAGAACACATATGATGTGGTGCGCAAATCTGATTCCGTATCCTCTCGAAAAAGAAAAATTCAGGAGTTTTCTATCAGAAATAGCAGGGAGATTCGGAGACAGTCCTTTCGTTGCGGTAAATGATGAAGGACGTGTTGTTGGATTCTATTGCTACTCACTTAATCATGAGATTCACGAAGGAATGCTTAAGTTTGTCATGGTGGATGCATCTGTTCGTGGTAAAGGAATCGGAAAAGAAATGATCAAGCTAGCAGTTTGCAAGGCCTTTACTGATCCGGAGGTTTTGGCCGTACAGCTTAATGTGTTTCCGGAGAATGCAAGAGCCAAGAGATGCTATGAGGGGAGTGGATTTGCCGAAAGGCATAATACTCCTGACGCATTCAAGTATAAAGACGAGTCTTGGGGCAGATGTAATATGATTATAAAACGTTCTATTTCAGTAGGATAATAGACTAAGACAAATTCGGAGTTTGTCGAGCTCTTTCATAAGAGAAAGAGCTCGACAGCTTCAAATTTGACAAGATAATTTATAATGCACTTTATACTTGAAATAACTAACGTTGTTAGTATAATATTAACTAACATTGTTAGTTATTTTTGATTGGGAGATGTTATGCCAAGAACAGGATTATCAAAAGAAGAAATAGTAGAAAAAGCTGCAGAACTGGCCAACGAAAAGGGGCTGTCTTACTTGTCGGTTACTACACTGTCAGAATATTTAGGAATCAGGAAGCCTTCATTGTACAACCACATGAAGACCAGAGGGGTAATAAAAAATGATTGAGTTCAGAAATGCTGAGGTGGCTGATGCAGAGTTGGTGAGGGATATATATGACGCTGCTTTTAATGATGACTACGTAAAATATGGCGAATGTCCGGCGTATGGGAGGACAAAAGAAGAGATGGAGCAGTCAATAATTGATTATCCCAAATTCATAATTCTTAATGAAAGTAAACCGGTTGGCGTCATTTCATGCAGGGAGCTGGAAGCGGGTAATTATGAAGTCGGATGTTTATGTGTAATTCCTGAGTTTCAGGGAAGAGGAATAGGAACGACTGCAATGCGATTTGCAATAACACATTATTCTGATTGGAAGACATTTACACTAGTAACACCTGTGGACAAAAGTCAAAACGTAAAATTCTATACAGAAAGATGCGGCTTTGATATCCAGTCTGAAGAAATGGATGGAAGTGTTAAAGTATACAGATTTATATTGAGGCGGATAGGATGATAAAAGAAATATTTGGAAAAGTAAAAATATATAGGCTCCATTCGCGTGTTGATAACCGTGGATCTCTGGAATATGTTTTTGATAAAAATACTGCCTATTTCAATGCCCTGGAGACAAGAGTTTACAGCATGCCCAAAGAAGGAACTTTTTTTGGAATACACTACAGAGAAGAGAGTAGCCCAATGACGAAGTTTGTGACAGTCATAAAAGGCAGAGGTATGGATTACGTTATTGATTTGAGAAAAGACTCCTCAACCTATCTTCAATGGGAGTCATTTGAACTGTCAGAAGAAAATGCACTGGCAGTACTGATTCCTGCAGGTTTTGGGCATGCTTTTATTTCATTGCAAAATGATACGATACAGCTTTATTCTGTGGACAGAAGTGGCAACGATGCTTATTCAAAACATATTAATTACATGGATTCCAAAATCGGTCTTAAACTGCCCGT
Source organism: Butyrivibrio sp. (assembly GCA_015056655.1). Lineage (GTDB taxonomy): Bacteria > Bacillota > Clostridia > Lachnospirales > Lachnospiraceae > Butyrivibrio. Next base: position 800 of record SVFV01000071.1, on the reverse strand, counting down.
ACCCATTTCCGAAATCTCGGATTATGATTTAAGCGCTCCTTTTGTTTCAGAAAACAGCGAAGAAATTAGTGAAGAGGGTAAGAGGAAAAAGGATATACATATTCAACTTGCAGATATGAAATATCTTGATAGCTGCATAGACATTTTGCAAAATTCTGATTTAGGAAGAGCGTATTTTAGCGATCATGAAAAGGCAACTAATATGCTTACATATGCAGTGGGACAAAAAAACGTATATGTAGCACTGGATGAAAATGAGAAATGTTTAGGATTTATTTACTACATGACAAATGGTGTTTTTGGAAGCTGCCCTTATCTTCATATTGTTGCTGTAAAGGAAGAATACAGGAGTTATGGTATCGGTAGACAGCTGATGAAGTATTTTGAAGATAATGCTTCTGATTCTCCTTCAGCAAAATATTTTTTGACTGTAGATGATTTTAACCCGAGGGCAAAGAAATTATATGAAAATCTGGGATATAAGTCTGTTGGAGAACTAACTGATTTTTATAAAAATGGGATTAACTGCTATCTGATGATGAAAAGAAGAGGGTAAAGATATGAGCCTACAATTTGTAAAAGCACTCTCACTTCCAACAGAGTGAGAAATCAAGAAATATAATATCAGTGATTTTTAGGTCGTTACCTGTGTAGATGACGACCATATTTTTATTGTGTGATAGGCTTGTTTATGCAGATGATACGAATCGTGTCATACATGTCACCAAGCGTTTCTTTAGTTTTTTCATGATTCTTGTTACGGTTCATATAGCCTCGCGAACAAAACAGAAAGGATTATG
>SVFV01000070.1 GCA_015056655.1 Butyrivibrio sp. | reverse complement strand
CCGGAATTTACAAGTATACTTACGGCGTTCAGAAACCCGTTTTTGGGAGTGCTGATAGGTACTATATTTACCGGCGTCATCCAGTCATCAGCTGCTTCTGTTGGTGTGCTGCAGGCGCTGAGTTTGACGGGGCATATAACATATGGAGTAGCGATACCGATTATCATGGGCCAGAACATCGGAACCTGCGTCACTGCGCTGATTTCATCATTTGGTGTTAGTAAAAATGCCAAAAGAGTATCCGTGATCCATATCAGTTTTAATATGATAGGGACAGCAATAGGACTTATCATATATCTTTTCTGCGAGTGGATACTTAATCTGCAGGTTTTTGATGAAGTTATAACCCCTTTCGCAATAGCATGTTTTCACTCAGCTTTTAATGTGCTGACAACTATAGTACTTCTGCCTTTTTCAAAGTCATTGGTAGCGCTGGCTGAGCATCTTATTAAGGAAGATGGGAAGGAAGAGGTCTTTCTGGACAGCAGACTTTTACTGTCTCCTGCCATTGTTGTGACTGAATGCAGGAAAAAAACAGTGATTGTAATGAAGAAAGCTAGTGAGGGTGTTTTTAAGGCAATGGCACTTCTTGATTCATATGATGCGGCAGCAAAAGAGGGTGTTCACGAACTGGAAAATGAAGTAGACAGTATGGTTGATGGATGCAATCAGTTCCTCATACAATTATCGTCTGTGGAATCGTCAGGCAAAGAAAGCGTGATGATAGCAGATATGTTGCATGTGCTGGGAGATATGGAGAGAATCAGTGATTATTCTTTGAATCTTTCATCAACAGCAAAAAAGATAAATCATGACGGATTTAAGGGCAAGAAGGGATTAAGAAAGCTTTTTGATCCGATTAACAAAAACCTCATTGAGATCCTTGAAGCGACAGTTAATGCGTATGAAGAACATGATACAGCAGCTTCGAAGCTTATCACTCAAAAGACGGAGATTTTGGTTAAGCAGATAAAAAAGCTGAAAAAGTTAGATTTAAAATCGCTAAAGAATGGCAAGGCTTCAGCAGAAGCCAGTGTATATATATCTGAATATCTTTCTGTGTGCAGACGAATCGCTGAGCACAGCCAGAATATAGCAGAATCATTGCTGTGAACAGATGCACCTATTATGTATATCCATAACTAGGTTCAAAAGTGGGTTCAGAAAATAAAGTGAAACCGCCAGCCTCCTTTCTATCTGTGTTTCTTGATCAGACAAAGGAAAATCTTGGACAATATATTTTAAATCCTCTATTATATATAGAAGGGACAATAGCAAGGGATGTTCGGGGGGATAAGGAATGACCTCGATTTACACCAAGCTCTTAAATAAACCACCAAAGGATTACTTACATGGCAAAGACAGTTAAGATGGCAGATATAGCCAAAAAAGTTGGAGTGAGTGTTGTCACGGTATCCAAAGCCCTCACGGGACAGAAGGGTGTCAGTGAGAGTACCCGTCAGCAGATCTTAAAGCTTGCTGACGAGATGGGATACATTCAGCCCTCCGCTGCTATCCGCAGTGAAACAAAGGGCCACAACATAGGCATTATCATTCACGACAAGTATTTTAGAAAATACAATTCATTTTATCTGCAAATGTATCAGATGCTCACAAGTCAGCTTGGTGCTCAGGGTGACTATACTATTTTAGAGCTTGTAACCCATGACATGGAAAAAGAGCTGACGGCTCCAAATCTGCTTAAGGAAAACAAGATTGATGCCCTTGTGATGCAAGGCGAATTTACAAGGCAGTACTGTGAGTTTATAAAGAGTGTGGCTGGAGATATTCCTTTAGTATATCTGGATTTCTGCGATGAGTCCAGAGATGAAGTGTCTGTTATATCAGACAGCTTCTACGGTTCCTACTACATGACCAATTATCTGTTTGAAAAAGGTCACAGAGATATTGCCTTTGTCGGATCTCTTTTGCAGACAACATCCATTACCGACAGATATCTTGGATATGTAAAGTCCATGATGGAGCATGGCATTCAGGTAAGACCTGACTGGCAGATTGAGGACAGAGATAAGAATACCGGAATCATCTTTGAACCTGATAAGCTCCCGCTTCCGTTGGAGCTTCCGTCAGCTTTTGTATGTAACTGCGATCTTACAGCAGGAGTACTTATTAAGAGGCTGGAGAAAGAGGGATACAAGGTTCCTGAAGATTTCTCGGTAGTAGGATATGATAACTTTATCTTCCCGGGAGTATGTGACGTGGAGATAACCACTTATGAAGTAGATATGCTTGTTATGGTGCAGAAGGCAGTTTCCTGTCTGACATCTCTTTTAAAGGGAGAGGATGTGAAAAGGGGAACACATATTATTACGGGACATCTCATAGAAAAAGACAGTGTGAAAGCTCTTAGCTGATGCTAAGAGCTTTTATTTTTTCTGTATTCGGCAGGTGTCTGAGAGGTTTCTCTCTTAAAGAGTTTGATAAAATGACTGGTGTTGGCGATGCCAACGTCGTACCCAACGGCATTTACCGTTATATCTGTCTGCTCAAGAAGTGTCTTGGCCTGCTGGATCCTGACGTTGTTGAGATACTGAAGAGGTGAGTGGCCGTAGTAGTTTTTGAACTCACGACAGAGCCTGTATTTACTTACAAGGAGCCTCTGCTCAAGGTTATCTAAAGTAATAAAGGTGTTATATTCCTGATCCAGAATGGACTTCATATCCTGGATATAACTCGGTATACCGGGAGTGACTGAGGGGGCAAAGGCCTTTGAACCTGCCAGATAACCTTCTGTGAGAATGTCGGTAAGGATTCTTGCTCTTAGAAGCTCTGAGTCCGCTCCCTGCCTTAGCAGCAGCCTTTGCAGGTAGGAGAGCTGCGTTCCTATATGCTTTTCTTTAAATTCTATAACCTTAGATGAATGTTCTGTATATAATCTTAAGGATTCCCCCGATAACAAAAACAAGTGAAAATAGCATGGAGTACTTTTTGTGTCAAAGCGGAAATTCTCGTAGGGTTTTAGAAGGATCATGCTTCTTTCGGGCATTGTTATGCTGTCTTTTGTCTTGATCAAGGCATCCCCTTTTTCGATATATAACAATAAATAGAATGGATTATCGATACATTCAAAGGTGGTTGGGATACCGTAGGTAATGGCTCCTCCAAAGACTGCCCGGAGGATAAGAGGATCTAAAGACTCGCAGCCACAGGCCATGAATCTCTTGGTGTCAAGAACATCGGTAAAAGACGTACCACTCCCGAAGAGTCTGTGGAAACGGAAGATATTATTCAGTTCATCGATCGTGGTGTATTTAGACGGTGTCATGATATTACTCCTGTTTATGGGAACATTATAGTAAGTAAAAAGGGAAATATCAACCTAAAATCAACTAAAACGTTTAAGTTAGTTAGGTAAAAAGAGCTAAATAATTAAGCAAAAAGCTCAGAAAGCGGCAGATAAATTCATAATCGCAAGAATGAGTTATAAAATGCAAGAATAATAGATGATTAAAAAAAGTAAATAATGTATTCTTCAATCAGTAAATGAAACAGAAGCTCAATAAAAGGAGGATGAATATGAAATTGAAAAGAGCTTTAGCGGTTACACTTATTACAATCATGGCAGCAGGTACGGTTGCCTGCGGGGAGACAACCGCATCTGAAAGCGGTCAGGAGACAGGTGCAGTAACACAGGCAGAAGACGAGCAGGTAGCTGCAGCAGATGCACCTTCATCTGAAGCAGAAGGCATTAAGTCTTATGCCGATCTTGTTCTCGGTGAAGACTTTACTGATCTTAATACAGAGATCTCTTTCTTCAGCAACAGAACAGACCTTGATTCAGAGGATTATGGCGGAGTTACATGGAAGGAATACATTGAGGCCTTCAATGAAGTTTATCCTGATATCAAAGTAAACGTGATCACAGATACAAACTACGCAGAGGATGCCAAGACACACCTTCAGTCAGGAGACTATGAGACAGTAATCCTCATTCCTGCAATTGATAAGGCAGACCTTTCTTCATACTTTGAGTCATTTGGAACTCTTGATGTTATGAACGGACAGATCAACTACGCTGATCACTGGGAGTACCAGGGTGAGGTTTATGGAGTACCTTCAACAGCAACAGCTCAAGGTATCGTATACAACAAGAGAGTGTTTGAGGAGGCAGGTGTAACAGAGCTTCCCAAGACTCCTGAGGATTTCATCGCCGCTCTTAAGAAGATCAAGGAGCACGATGCTTCAATTATCCCTCTCTACACCAACTACGCTGCTGGATGGACAATGGGAAGCTGGGATGATTACACAGGAATCAGTGCAACAGGTGATGCAAACTACACCAACGGAACACTTCTTCATGAGAAGGATCCTTTCAGAGATTATGGCGATTCAACCCACCCTTACGCTGTATACAAGATTCTCTATGATGCAGTTGCACAGGGACTTACAGAGGATGACTATTCAACAACTGACTGGGAAGGCTGCAAGGGCATGATTAACAGAGGCGAGATTGGATGCATGGTCCTTGGATCTTGGGCTTACCCTCAGATGGAAGCTGCAGGAGATAATGCAGCAGATATCGGATATATGCCATTCCCTGTAACAGTAGGTGGCAAGCAGTATGCTCTTGCAGGACCTGACTACTGCTACGGTATCAACAAGAATGCTTCCGATGATGAGAAGCAGGCAGGAATCATCTTTGTAAAGTGGATGACTGAGCAGTCAGGCTTTGTATATAACGAGGATGGTCTTCCAATCAAGGCAGGAAGCACTGAGACAAAGCTTTCATTTGACAATGTTGAATTCCTTCAGGAAGCACCTGCAGCAGAGGGAGAAGAGGATCTTCTCAACGAGCTCAACTCAGAGTCAGAGCTCAACTACAGAGCAGGTGGTGACAGAAGAATCCAGCTCATCATCGAGCATGCATCAATGGGCGATATGGAATTTGATGACATCATGAACGAGTGGAACGAGAAGTGGACACAGGCTCAGGAAGTTCTCGGCGTATCTGTAAATGAGTAAGGTTAAGTCTTTGTTTTTTACCTGAAAACCAAGGAGGAAGGGACAATGAAATGGCTTAAAAGTAGAAAGGGACAACAGACTGTAATAATAATCAGCTTTATCACTGTCCCATTACTTCTTCTTGCTATCTTTACCTACCTGCCCTTTGCGCAGATGGTACAGTTTAGCTTCTATAAAATGAAATATCTTACCCCACCGGACAAAAGAGTCTTTGTGGGATGGAAAAACTATATTGATGTATTTACAAGAGACGACTGTTTCAAAGCGTTAAAACTTAGTTTTTATTACTGCGCCGGAGCACTGTTCCAGCTGGCACTGGCACTGTTTCTGGCAACGATCTTAAGCTTTGGGGTAAAGGGCGGAAATGTCTTTAAAGGAATGATGTTCTTTCCTTACCTCATAAGCGGAATTGCTATCGGTTTTATTTTCAAGTTCTTTTACACAAGAGGATTTGTCCTTGATTCAATATTGGGGATTATTGGAGTGAACAAGGACATTCTTCCCTACTGGCTAAAAGATCAGAGTGTAAATAACTGGTCCCTGGTGGCGACCTCTGTATGGCGCTACTTTGGACAAAACATGGTTCTTTTTATCGGAGCAATCATGTCGGTGGATGCTGAACTCTATGAGGCAGCTTCCCTGGACGGGGCAAATCGCTTCCAACAGTTCTTCCACATAATTCTTCCGAGTATCAAGACCATTGTCACCTTAAATGTGATCCTTTCAATAACCGGATCCTTAAGTGCTTTTGAACCTCCGTTTGTAATAACGGGAGGTGCTAACGGAACAGGAACCTACTTCGTTATCATGAACGAGATAGCTCATGTCACGCAGAAGGTTGGACTTGCAAGCGCCATGGCTGTGGTACTTCTGGTGATCATATTCATAGTCACCATATTGCAGAAACTGTTCTTTAAATATGTTTTCAGAGAGGCAGACGCATGAAGATAAGAAAGTTATTCATAAACATAATTAAATACCTGATTCTTGTATTCTTTGCGTTTGCAGCTGTGGTACCAGTAGTATCCTGTATATTTACAGCATTCAAGACATCGGAAGAGTATCAGACGACAAACGTAATAACCCCTCCATCAAATTGGTTTTATTTCAGCAACTTCGTCAAAGCCTTTCAGACAGCAAACATGGGCAGGGCATTTATGAACTCCCTCATAGTAATGGTGGTTGTTCTTGTGGTCTCTGTCGTAGTTGGAACGCAGCTTGCTTATGTACTGAACCGCTTTGAGTTTTTTGGGAATACCCTCATAAGAAATCTGTTTTTGTTTGCTTCACTCCTTCCGTCAATTGCCATGCAGGTTACGGTGTACAAGATCATGAGCACCCTGGGGTTTGTAAATCACCTCTATGGCTACATCATCATGATGTGCGGAACCGACGTCATCTCCATATATATCTTCATTCAGTTTATGGAGAATATATCAAATTCAGTGGATGAATCGGCAATCATAGACGGTGCTTCCTATTGGACGGTTTACTGGAAAATAATCCTTCCGCTTCTTAAGCCGGCAGTTGTTACCGCCTGCATATTAAAAGGTGTATCGGTCTACAACGAATACTACTGCGCCAATCTTTATCTTATGGACAAGGAGATAAGAACCATGTCCACTTCCCTTTACACCTTTGTAGGTCCCATGGGAAGCCAGTACAACCTGATCTGCGCAGGTGTTCTTATATCGATCTTTCCAGCGTTTTTGGTATTTATCCTTTGCCAGAAGCAGATTTACAGCGGAATCACGCAGGGTGCGGTAAAGGGATAAAAGAGTTTTTTGAGGTTTTGAAATGTATCAGGAAATACAAAAAGAATTAACGGAACATATCATACCCTTCTGGAGAGGGCTTAGAGATGATGAATACGGTGGCTACTATGGCCTTATGGATTTTGATCTTAAGGTAGATAAAAAAGCCGAGAAGGGTGCAATACTGAACAGCCGCATTCTATGGTTCTTTTCAAGGGCATTTAATGAGTTAAAAGACAAATCGCTTCTTGAAGAAGCAGACCACGCCTACAGGTTTATGGTCGAGAAAATGCTTGGCGATGGCAGCAAGGGAATCTGCTGGTCTGTAACCTATGACGGCAAGATTCTTGATAGTACAAGACATACATACAATCAGGCTTTTGCTATATATGCTCTGTCAGAGTATTACAAGGCATCCGCTGAGCCACAGGCGCTTTTTCTTGCTCACAAGCTCTTCTTTCTGATAGAGGAGATGTGCAGGGACAATGACGGGTACCTGGAAGCATTTGATGAGGATTTTAATCTGCTGCCAAATGACAAGCTCTCCGAGAACGGAGTGATGGCTGACAGGACCATGAATACAGCGCTTCACGTACTTGAAGCCTACACACTTTTATATGATGTGACGGATGATCCTTCCATCAAAAAGTGCATTGGAAAGAAGCTCTCAGACCTGCTCCTTATCTTTAAGGACAGAATCTACAACAAAAAGAAACACAGGCAGGAGGCCTTTTTTGACATATACTACAACTCTCTTATAGACCTTCACAGCTTCGGCCATGATATAGAAGCATCCTGGCTTATCGATCTTGCAATCGATACTCTTGGCGGTGAGTACTTGAGGGCAAAAGATGAAGAGGAGATCAGGAACATGACTCTTGCCATGGTGGAGAACACCTATAACAAAGCCATGGTTGACGGATCTTTTGTAAATGAATGCGAAGTCGGAGTAAGGGATGATACCAGGATCTGGTGGGTGCAGTCAGAGGCTATGGTAGGTTTTGTAAATGGCTACTTAAGAAGCGGAAAGCCTGAGTATTTGCAGGCTGCAAAGAGCATATGGCAGTACACAAAGAGCTACATCATCGACAAGAGAGAGGGCTCGGAGTGGTTCTGGCAGGTTGATGAAAATAGGAATCCGGGCAAAAGACCTATAGTAGAGCCCTGGAAGTGTCCCTACCACAACGGCAGAATGTGCTTTGAAATGATAAAAAGACTTAAAAAAGGAGAAGCAGATGATTCACGAAAAGTATTACGAGGAGCTTGAAAGGCAGGAGAGGCTTATCACAAGGAAGAATGATCTATCTGATTTTTATAACGGCCTCTATAACAGGTATAAAAATCCTGTTCTTACAAGAGAACATATTCCGCTTACCTGGAGATACGATCTTGATAAAGACACTAATCCCTATTTCATGGAGAGACTTGGCGTAAATGCAGTCATGAATTCGGGAGCTATCTATCTGAACGGGAAGTATTACCTTGTTGCGCGGATTGAGGGAAATGACAGGAAGTCATTCTTTGGAGTTGCAGAGAGTGAGAATGGAATAGACGGATTTAGATTTTGGGATCACCCGGTTCTTTTGGAGGATACCTGCAAGGAAGAGACAAATGTCTATGACATGAGGCTTACACAGCATGAGGATGGCTATATCTACGGAGTTTTCTGTTCAGAGAGTAAGGATACATCAGTAAGTGATCTCTCTGCAGCTGTGGCATCGGCCGGAATAGTAAGAACAAAAGATTTAGAGAACTGGGAGAGACTTCCTAACCTTGTTACATTAAGAAGCCCTCAGCAAAGAAATGTTGTGCTTCACCCGGAATTTGTCGATGGTAAGTATGCCTTCTATACAAGACCTATGGATGATTTTATTGAGACGGGAAGCGGTAGCGGAATCGGCTTTGGACTTTGCAGTGATATCACTCAGGCAGTGATTGACGAGGAGAAGATGACGAGCCTCCGCAAGTACCACACCATCACCGAGGCCAAGAATGGAGCCGGTGCTGTGCCGATTAAGACAGCAAGAGGATGGATACATATAGCTCACGGAGTAAGAAATACAGCAGCGGGGCTCAGATACGTTCTCTACTGCTTTGTGACAGATCTAAAGGATCCGTCTAAGGTTATCGCTGAGCCATCAGGTCTTTTAATAGGACCCAGAGGCGATGAGAGAGTAGGGGATGTCTCCAATGTTGTGTTCACAAACGGAGCGATAGTTAATGAGAAAGAAGAGGTGTTTATTTATTATGCATCATCAGATACACGAATGCATGTTGCAACAACCACAGTGGACAAGCTTCTTGACTACTGCTTTAACACGCCGCAGGATCCCGGCAGATCGGTCCTGTGTGTAAGACAAAGAGACGATTTGATAAACAGAAACCTTGAACTATTAAGGAGAGAAAACTAATGAAGTACGAGATTTTCGGACCCGGAACAGAGCGCATGCCCTGGCAGGATAAGCCTGAGGGACTTAAGGGAGCTCCTATCTGGAGATACGCATCCAACCCCATAATAGACAGAAATCCTGTGGAGGGAGTTGCAAGAATATTTAACAGTGCAGTAATGCCCTATGAGGACGGATTCATAGGAGTCTTCAGAGGAGAGCAGACAAATGGTATTCCTGCAATCTATATGGGCAGGAGTGCAGACGGAATAAAGTGGGATATAGACAGTGAAAAGATTCCTTTTACAGATGAAGACGGAAATCCCTTCATGCCTCAGTACGCCTATGATCCGCGCCTTGTAAAAGTTGAAGAAGAATATTATATCATCTGGTGCCAGGATTTCTACGGCGCATCCATAGGAATTGCAAAGACAACAGACTTTAAGAAGTTTGTGAGAATTGAGAATCCTTTTATTCCCTTTAACAGGAATGCAGTTCTTTTCCCAAGAAAGATAAAAGGAAAGTACATGCTGCTCTCAAGACCGTCAGATTCAGGTCACACTCCTTTCGGAGATATCTTTATAAGTGAGAGTCCTGATATGACTTACTGGGGAAGGCACAGACATGTTATGGGACCAAACGAGAACTGGTGGGAATCGCTTAAGATAGGCGGAGGAGCAACTCCCATTGAGACAAGCGAAGGCTGGCTTTTGTTCTACCACGGTGTTACCGGAACCTGTAACGGTTATGTGTACTCTATCGGCGGGGCAATCCTGGATATAGACAACCCTTCTGTTGTTAAGTACAGGTGTGAGACATTTCTTTTGACTCCGCAGGAGTGGTATGAGGAGCGAGGCTTTGTGCCCAATGTCTGCTTCCCATGCGCAACGGTACAGAACAGGGAAACCGGACAGATCGCCATCTATTACGGAGCTGCCGACAGCTATGTTGGGCTGGCATTTGGATATACCGATGAGATCATCGACTATATTAAGGAGCACAGCAAAACTTCCGAGACAGACCGTGAGATCGGAAGGCGGTGATCGAAGCGATGAGAGAAAAACCAATCATCACTTATTCAAAAGAGCCTGTGCTGGAGCCAAAAGAAGGCTGTGCCTGGGCGGATACGATGGTGCTGAATCCTGCACTGGTTCTTGATGAAGATGGAAAGACCATTCACATGCTCTTTCGGGCAACAGGCCCCTGGCCCTCGGCAAATCTTAAGGGTAAGTCAGATCCATATCCGATATTCCTGGGATATGCAAAGAGCACCGATATGGGAGAAAGCTTTGAGGCTGATTTTGAAAGACCTGCTCTGGCCCCGAAGCTTGCATATGACGAGCAGGATATGTACGTGATAAATGACAAGGGAGAGAAAGTCATCAACTACGCCAACGGGTGTATAGAGGATCCAAGGCTCTTTTACATAGGAGCGCAGCTCTATCTGACCGTTGCCTGCAGACTCTTTCCTCCGGGACCATACTGGGAAGGGGATAAGAGAAAAGACAACCTGCCTGACTGGGTGATGGATCCGGACTCTCCGGTGGGAGTGCTTGCAAGGAGAAATGACACTGTCACGGTCCTTTACAAAGTGGATCTTAAGAAACTTAAAGAGGGCAGTTATGAAGAGGCGTTTTCCTATGTAGGCCCACTGACGGACGGGAATCTTAGTGACAACAGGGATGTTTTCTTTTTCCCAAGGAGAATGAACATAGGAGGGGCAGAAAAGCTTGTCATGCTTCACAGACCTGAGAGAAGCTATGAGTTTCCGACAGGTGAAAGTGTAAAAACTCCGGCAATCTTCCTGGCAGCAGCGGATGAGTTTGAAGACTTTGTCACGGCGGATGCTACCCACAAGCTGCTAGCCAAAAGTGAGTTTGACTGGGAGCAGGAGAGAGTTGGAGCAAGCTTTCCTCCATTGGATCTAGGAGATGGAGAGTGGCTTGTGTCCTATCACGGAAAAGAGCTTCCGAATTACGGCTACACCCAGTCTTTCATGATACTTAAGGAAAGAGACGGTGACTTTCCCGAAATAAAACACCGTATGTCTGAAAGACTGATTTATGCAAGACAGACATGGGAACTTCCCGATAAATTCCCATGTCCCTGTATCTTTACAACCGGAGCGGTGGTGGCAGGTGATGAACTGATCATGGGCTATGGAGCAGCTGATCAGAAGATCGGGATAGCTAAGGCAAATCTAAAAAATCTGACGGACTATGTTCGCAGATTTGACGCATGCGGAAACAGGACGGATTGACCAAGTAAACAGCGATTGACTTTGCGGTTTTGCAATCGCTGTTTTTTTGTTTAATAGGAAATTGCGCCTTGATGGCGCAACCTTGAATTGAAGGCCCGGGCAAGACCGGGCCATGCAAAGCGGAGG
>SVFV01000069.1 GCA_015056655.1 Butyrivibrio sp. | reverse complement strand
AGAAGATAAAGTATACTGGAAAAAGGGGCCTCGCCCTGATGATTTAATCATCTTGAACTGCTAGAGCGACAGCCCCAAAGTTTTTCAGAACGTTCTATAGCAATGATATCATGAATGCAGGGAATTCCAATGACGTGTTGGTTGTACCCAGCTCAACCCATGAAATTTACCAGCTTATACTTTTCATTAGAATAAGCCGTTACCTCAGCCCTGGGGTCAATCATGAGTTCAAGTCTTCCAATAATTTTGGAATGTCATACTTAAGTGTCTCATATACAATATCAAGATCGACATTGCCATAGTCATGCACTATTCGATTTCTAAGCCCAGACAATTCATCCCATGGAAGGTTGCTTTTCTCGTTCTTATATTCCACAGATAGTTTCTTGGCGTTCTCAGATATCTGAATCATTCTAAACATCATAGAATCCAGAAGAACTTCATCTTCATTCAATCTCTGCAAATCAACACTCTTCATATGTGCAACAATAAATTCAATATCTGTCTTTATCTTTTCTAAGTAATAATGATCATTCTTGATATTATCCATATATCCTTATTCCGTCCTTTAGTATTTCATTAGTCAATTCAAAGTTGTCCTTAAGCTGTTCAACGTTAAGAACATCCACCTTCTTATGAAGTGCATTTCTTAGTTTTTCAACCATTCCATAAAACTTAAGGCCCTTAACATCTGATGATATCAATAAATCTACATCACTTGACTCACCAGCTTTTCCCTTGGCATAAGAACCAAAGAGAATACAGTAGTGAACAGGGTATTCATCCAAAACTTGCTTACATTTCTCAACAATAAAATCCATTTCAAGAATTCCATGTTCTTCATCTATTGGATTTATGCCCTGCAATTTATCCAAGATATAGTTATACTTCAAGGTTCCTATTTTCTCTTTATCATTTTCATAGGATTTATAAGATCTTAAAGATATTCCAAGTAAATCCGCAACTTGTTGTTGAGTAAGTTTTTTTTCAATTCTAATCTCTTTAATTGCGCTCATAATTGCACTCCTTATATAATAATAGTGCAATATATGCACTTATATGTCAAGTAACGTGCAAATATTGCACTATAATGGAATTATATGTGCATTCAATCATTTCTGTATGCTACACCCCATAAATGTGTAACCCATTCTGCCATAATATTCCTATCTCCAAGCCTTTTAGCGACTCAATTCATACCAGACATCTATCTCATCTTTATCAGGTATTTCAAACATTGAAAGTACCTTATTTAACAAACCTTCATCCATGTAAAAGTCTGAACCGCCATTTCCTTCTTCTATTCTTTTATTGCGCTCTTCTATGTTACGATTCCAGGTATCATCATCAACATCGATATAATGCCATTCATAGTCTACATCACGCGATTTTAGATATTCTGAAATAGCAATTCTGTTTTCTTTTGTCCAAAATCCCCAGTCCAATATAACATTCGCACCGGCTTTACATATTTCTGCAGCTTTCTTTTTTAAATAATTATTAACACGCTGAGCAAATACATTATAAAATTCACCCTGCTCATTATTTATCAAATCATACGTCACTTCATCCGTTGATAGAATGACTGCATTGTATTTCTCTTTAAGTGATTTCGCATAGTACGATTTACCACTACATATTTTCCCACATATCAAATATACTTTTCCCATAAAACCTTCCGCCTCTAACCTATTCTTGTCCATCCCTTATGAAAGGTTCGGAAATTGCAGCATCCAACAATCCTTTATATGCTTCTACTTTTCTGAACGTATTACCCATCATTTCTGTGCTTCTGTATTTCCTTATTGCGTCCATGTCAAAATCCGCATAAAGCAAGCCTTCTGTCACGTCATCTGTCAGCACTATAGTATTATCAACGCAAATACCGTTTTCATCCCAGCAGATGGGACTGTATGCGCAGGAACAGCCTGCATTTTGTCCATTCGCATTAGCCATTGCTATTCCAACCATATTTTCATAGGCTCGTGTGGACAAAGCTTGAATTCGTGGTTTCATTGAACCGCAGTCATTTGGTACAAGAATGATCTCTGCCCCCTTTAGCATAAGCATTCTTGCGCTCTCCGGATATTCTCTGTCATAGCAGATCATGATACCTATTTTTATCCCATCAAAATTACAAACTTTAAACTCTGTTCCTGGCTCAACATCTTTTTCATCAGCAAAATCACAAGTATGTACCTTTGAATATTTCATCAGAATTTTGCCAGATTTATCAATTACAAATGCTGTATTTTGTGGTTGTACTTTTCCCTTCGTAAATGAAGTCAGTACAACACCTATGTTATGAGCTTTTGCAGCTTCACAAATTTTGCTGATTACTTCGTCATCACAGGATATACTTTTTTCATATGTCATCGGAAGCTCATAACCTGTTATAAAACACTCAGGAAGTAACAAAATATCTGCTCCATTTTTTGATGCTTCTTTCATGGAACAGATTATAGTATCGATATTTCTTTTTATATTTGAATATTCTGCACGAGCCTGTAAAATTGCCACTTTAAAAACCATATATGCCTCCACAAAGTTCTCATTCATATCTTCTTTTTTCAAAAAACTCTCTGATCTCGTCTGAAGTCTTACCGGCAATACCCTCGGCTCCTTCGCCTATATCACGTCCATCTGCACTTATCCTGTTATTGCATCCGAACTCATTCAATTCATTCGCCAGTTCGCAAACAATATCAATATCGTCATAGCTTTCCAGCTTATAATTTCCAAAAACCGTCAGATGCTCCCTGAGATCTTTCTGGTCTGTAAGGATATCCTTACAAGGTTCGTAGTATATGTTGACGTCTTCAACTCCATAAGACTCAACCAGATCGTAAAGCTCATCCTTCACATCTTTCCCATAGAGAACACCGTAAAAGCTGTCCTCCATATCACCGAAGCCTTTGGCATTGGGAATGGTGATATCAATCTGAACGGTAAACTCTTCATCATTGTCTTTATTCACTGCCTTGGCCGGATAGAAGCCACTCTGAAACCAGGCTTTATGTCCACCCTTGGATATATCATAAACATCAAAGACAACCTCGTCAGGATCGTTACCGAGAATACCAGAGTATTTTTCACTCAATCGGATTTCCATCTCGTTCATAACCCTATCGCACATTTCCTCATGTTCTATCCGGTGCTTCTCTTCAAGCTCTGCAAAATCATACGAGCAGGCATTCAAGCAAAAAATGAAAGCCAATACCAGACATATACTTATCTTCTTTTTCACGAACATACTCCTTCACTTTACAGTCTCTCCACGAAAGATTACAGATACATGAGTGATTTTGTTTTCTGGATCCGGGTATTCCTTCTCGAAATGCATCCCTATAGATTCTGCAGTCTTATAAGAACCGACATTTGTATATTTGCAATATGAATAGAGTGCAGGATAATCCGTATTAGCAAATGCCCAGTCTCGTACAGCAGCTGCTGCCTCCTTAGCATAGCCTTTACGCTGATGATCTGCGCGAATGTGATAACCAATCTCAGGGAGCATCTCACCCTCAATATTCTGAAGTGTCAATCCACAGTCACCAATCATATCCCTGGTATCTTTCAAACATACAGCCCACAGTCCAAAACCGTTATCACGATATCGGTTCATATTTCTTTCAATCCAATCGCTGACTCTTTTCTCGTCAAAAGTATATGGGTAATGCTGCATGATGTCTCTATCAGCAAGAACTTTATATAATGCATCAAAATCATCCATATTCATTTCCCTAAGATACAATCTTTCTGTTTCCAATATAATTCGGTTTTCCATTTATGTCCCTCCTATGTTGTTGTAAAAGGGAAGTAATGCGTGCTTTGTGATACAGGTATATAAGATGGAAAAATGCATAGAATTTATATACCTTTTTTGTAAGCGACTAAGCAAGGCAGGTATATAAGATAGAAATATAATGGTCTTTTATATACTTTTTTCTTGCTTAATAAGTGCATGTAATTAATTTTACAGGAAAAACAAATATATAAAGTATATAAATTTAATTATTATATCCAATTTATATACTTTACTATATACAGCACCAGTAAATGTCCTGGATAGAACACATAAAAAAGCCATTTTAATCCCTTGCCCTTTTTCCCGTTGTACATGGCAAGAGGAATAAAGCTAAGACCTGTCATGATATAATATCCCATGGTTCTGGAAAGGGCGAGAAAGCCCACTCCTACTGCACTTCTTACAATCTGAGAGAAATTCCTGAAAAGGTAGAATAAAAATACTGAAATGACAGCAAATACTGTATAGTCAGCTCTGACCACAATCGCCAGAACAGCTATGGCGATAACTACGCCCCATCCTAGCGCTGTCCTTCCGAGGCTATACTTATCTGTCTGAACATTCTTTTCCCCACGAACGAAGTCAAATAACCTCAATGCGATTATGGACAAAAAAACGTCAGCATGATATTCTGGTGGCCGAGGCCAATTTTTCCATCAAAAGCCAGATCAAACGGCACTTCGCTAATCAGTGCAAACACACCCATTCTGAGAAGGTACTTGTTCTTGTTTCCGGTATGGCAATATCCCTCTGCAATACAAAACGCAAACAGAGGCATTGCAAGTCTTCCCACCATTCTTGGCCACAGAAGTTCCGGGCAAAACATATCCCCCACATGATCAAAAACCATGGCAATCATTGCAATTAGTTTTAATGTCGTCCCATCAAGCACTTGAATTTTCTTCATTTTCTCCCCCTGACACCTCTATAAACTGCATTTATTCTTATCCTTTTATTTAACTGTTTATACCTTGCAATCCCGCATAATCCTCTCTGAGCAAGCCATAAATATTATAGTCACAATAAACAGAAACCATTTTCCCTTGGCGAACAGTCCCTTCTTTTACAAAACCACATTTTTCCATAACCTTATTTGATGCAATGTTTCTTACATCTGCATTCCCATTCAAACGATCTAATTCCGTATTCTCAAATATAAACCGTACCACTTCCTTTAAAGCTTCTGTAGTAATTCCCATATTCCAGTACTCAGGATTAATTCTATATCCTATATCACCCATCCTGGCATTTTGGATATTAAATACCTCAATCCTGCCTATCACTTTATTAGATTCTTTCAATACAATTCCCCAATCAAAATCAGGAGAAGGTTTTCTTTTTACCCAAGGGCGGGCATCAATAAACAGAAGTTCAGGATTTTTCTCATTCTTACTTGCTTTTCTACCCCAATATGTATAGATTTCATCTCTCCCAAGCCACTCTTTTAAATCTGGCACATCATTTTCGTTGAGCACACGAATAATCAATCTGTCCGTTTCAAGAATTGGTTTATCTATTTCATAATCTTTTAGCATAATATCCTCCGCAAATCCCGATCTATCTGTTTATCTGATACATTCGCAATTTCATGCTATTTAAGATCTCCAATTATCCTTCATATTTGTACCACGGATGCGTTCCGGTTATTTCAAATCCGACGGAACAGGCAAGTCGCATGGATGCTTCATTTCTTCTTGTATTCTGTAAGTTTTTTCATAGTCATCCTCTCTTGTAATTATATATTAACGTAAAATAAAAAACAGACCACTCCGTACACGGATTTTGGTCTGTTTTCATCAATTCTTATTTCTGCTTTATTCTTTTCATAACAAATCCGAAGACATTTCTTACTAGCGGTCCTGCAAAGAAGATCTGCCAGAAAAGAGCCATAGGAAAGTTCAACGCTGTCGTCTGAAGCCACACAGCCACGAATTCACTGCCTGTATCCTTAAAAAGGATTGTCGCTGCCATGCTCATAAGCGGGCACATGAGGCACACAGACATTGATGAGATAGCAAGTATGGTCATTATCATAGGGTCTTTTCCCGGAGTAACGAATCTGAAAGCCAGCTTCTGAGCCAGTTTTCCTACAAATAAAAGTTCAAGCGCCATGGCTATCGGCCACATGATAAGCATTTCCTTGAATGCTGCAAGGAAGATAAAGTTCTGCATTCCGCCAACATTCAGTGAAATGTTGTAGCATATCATGGCATAAACCATGACAAATGCCATAAAGGCAGTAAAAAACACATCCTGTAATTTGCTCTGTGGTAACATAGGGGGTTCCTCTCTTTCTTAAATGGGGAAGACCTCCGTGTTGTTCGTTATCACCCGGCCAGGATGTGCGTTTCCAATAATACCTCGAAATCTTCATTTATTATCAGCAATTGCAGATTATAGCAGATATTTTGTTTTCGTGTAAGTCATTTTTATTCCTTCTGACTACTTCATTATTCCCCCATGGAAATAGCATTCATAAACTCTGGTATTATTGCAATAAATCTCCTCGCATCCTTGAAACCAGGTGAAATCCCCGGTAACGCTGCACTTATAAGTATATTCACCGGACTGAAAATACTCAGGTCCTCTGTAAGGCATATTCTTATCAGCTTTTCTAAGAGCTTCTTTTAAGAAATCTCCGCTGAACTGCTGATCCAGTACTCGTCCCAGATAATTCATGGCGTGCTGAATCTTACCATCAAGCCATATTGCCTCTTCTCCGGCAAACTTCTCGCCGCCCACATATGTGTCATGATAGGTATACGGTCCGCTGCTGTATGTGAAATCATGGGAATCCAGCCTTGTTGCAGTGGTTTCATTCATATATGCAGCATATGTATTTACATTTGCTTCTAATCTAAAGTCAATCAGCTTGCTAATATCATTTTCTACATCCGCAGCACAATTGACCATACATTCCTGATCGCGAACCAAATAATCGACTGTAACATTGAATAGATTACTAATCTGTATAAGATTGCTGATATCAGGATAAGCCTGTCCTGATTCCCATTTCGCAACTGATAGTACATTATCCCGAATTTTACTCATAATACATACAAATAGTTCCTTGTGACAGTTTAAAACCATTATTTTCATAGAATTTGGAAGCAGGTGCATATTCACTGGTATAAAGGACAACTCCAGCATATCCTGATTCCTTACTATAATCTAATAGTGTCTTCAATAATTGCCTACCAATACCTTGGCCCTGTCTTTCAGGTAAAACTGCCATTTCGTTAATATATATTTCTTTTTTACTTCCTGATATCTTACATAATGCAAATATACATCCAATTACCACGTCATTTTCTTCATACACATATCCTACAAATCTTTTCTGCTCGTAATAATCCAATAAATATTCTTTTGCATTATCAGGGTTCCAATCAATCCCCCAATATTCTATAGGAAACGCCTTAGCATATATCACTCCACACTGTTGCAAATCTTCCTCTTTCATTTTTCTTATCATAAAAATCACCTCGTGTGCCTCAGTCTATTACAGGACAGATCATCTGAAGGTCATATGGTTCCTTTTCGGCAAGTTCTTTTATAGGAATGCTTGCCAGACCACTTCCCATTGCTCTGTAAAATGCAATCGTCTCCTCAGAAGAACAGGCAGATATGTACAGAGCCTGTGCACCAGCTTTTATTGCTTCCGCTTTTCCCAATTCAAATAATCGTCTGCCAACACCTTGGCCTCTGCATTCAGAAGATACCTGCATCATATCAAGAATCATGTAATGACCGTTTAGTTTCTTTAATAGCCCAATAAAGCCCACAACTTTATCATTTTCTAATGCGATGTATGTAATATAGTCATCACTGCTTATTTGCTTTGCCACAGAACGCTTTTGGCTTAAGTCCCAATCTTCGGTATATTTGCATTCTACTAATGCATATTCTCCGTCTATTCTTCGATATACTTTATTTACATTCTGTTTTCTGTTATATGAATCTAATGCTTCTAAACAGAAATTTGTCTCTGATAATAATTCGATTTTTATCAAATGATAATTCCTCTTTCATCACTCACATTTCTTAATATAATAAATGAATTCATTATCCCGACTCACTTCCACATATCCCAGCTTGGTATAAAAGGCGTTTGTTCTGACATTCCAAATGGGTGTATCTAATACAAATTCCTTTACATTTGAAAACATTGTCTCAATTTCCTGCATCATGTAGACTCCATAGCCTTTGCGATAATGCTCTGGGCTTACAAAGATCCTTCCGATGTTCAACTTGTCTTTTTCCAAAAATAGAATCGCACCGCCAACAATTAGTCCATTGTCCGTGAGCTTATACAAGTGATTTGATCTGGCCATCTTTGTGTGATAAGAAACAGACATATATCCAGGTGGCCCACCAGCTGACGGGGCTCCAACCTGAACATCGCTATCAAAGGCTCTTTTAGATATTCCATTAAGTGTCAAAGCATCAGAAGTGCTTGCTTTTACAAATTGTAAGCTCATATCTTTACCCTCTTCTTTCTATACCTATCCATCCCGGATATCATCACATTCAGTGATATCTCAAAGCTCTTTTCCAATGATATTGGATTTCCAAAAGAATTATGAATCTGAAGCATAATAAAACCTTCAAGAAAAGCCCTGTATGTTCGAAGCAAGTGATTAGCGATCTCACGATCTATCCCTAAGCCATCTGTCTGCTTGAAGAAAAAAGAATATAATCCTTCTGTGGCAGAAAGCAGCGCATCATCTGAGTATTTGTTATACCAGAGCATAGCTTCAAATACGCCAGGATTCTCTATCGCAAACTTATAGAATTTTTTTCCGTACTCAAATAGATTTGCTTTTTCATCTGAAGAATCAATTCCTCTGACAACGTCTTCCGATACAGTTTGCCAACCATATATCATAAGACTTCTGTGCATATCTTCTATGGTCTTCATGTGGTTGTACAATGACGGCTTCTTGATTCCCAAATATTCTGACAGTGTAGTAACCGACAAGTAAGACAGCCCTTTTTCATTGGCCAGTTCTGCAGCTTTTTCTACTATTTCTTCTTTTGATAATCCTGTTCTTGGCATAACATCTCCTAATCAAAAATAACTAACATTATTAGTTATTATTATACTAACAATGTTAGTTATTTCAAGTATAAAGTGCAAAATAAATTATCTTGTCAAATTTGAAGTTGTCGAGCTCTTTCGCTGATTATTCATAATTCTAACACATTCAAATAGAATTACTCATAATTCACTGTTATTTTTCCCAACGTTATTTTATCCAGAACCTTATCATTAGTCTTTACTGTATGTTCCGGTAGAATCTTTTCTTGATAATACACGCCGTCCCAGTTTAGAAGCTTTTCTGGGCCTTCGGAATATCCTGTTAAATCACAGGTATTTACAAGAAATTTGGCATATTTTACTGCAAGAGCATGTTTTATCCGCATATTAGTAAGGATGCTTTCATCCAACCCTGTTCTTGCAAGCTGATTCCCGGTCATGCTGCTTAAGATCATCTTTGCTTCGACCATTGCTTGTTTTTCTTCCGCGCTACTTAATACAACTCCTTCAGAAAGAGCTCTTTTATAATAAATCTCATCTGATATACAAGTGTTAACTGCCACCTTCTTGGCGTAATCACAGACAAACTGAGAATCCATGCCGGCTGAAAAGTGGGTATTCCACCAGTGCTTTGGATTCTCAGGATCATACAAAAGAGCCTGGTTCTGCACAAACTCTTCTACTGCATATATGTAATATCCAAATTCTCTTAAGGTAATCTCGGTATCATCAACTGTGATCAAAGGCTCATCAAAATGATCTTCATAAACGAATCTGCTCAGTATTCTCCCGCAAATAGCAGCAACTATCAGGATGACGTTTGCAATTAAAATTGTTATAATAGCTCTTGTAACTGATCTCTTCATAATCACTATCCATCCTGTGTAAACAGCTCTTGGAATTCCTTTCTTCCGGGAACCCACGCCTTTTCATAAATGTGAGTGAAATGATTTTTTACCGTCTGCTCAGAAATTCCGAGCATATAAGCAATTCTATGATTTGAAAACCCCGACACTTTAAGGTATCCGAGTTCAAGCTCTCTTTTCGTAAATCCGAATTTACGAGCTATATTAAGATACTGCTCCTTTGTAATTCCGGGATCATTCATCTTCCATGTCCATCTCTTCATTCATCTTACGCTCGGCATTTAACTTAAGCGGCAGAAGAAAAAACTCGATTATTACTGCATAAAAACCTGAAAGGAAGCAGACAGCAAGGCTTGGTCCAAACGTTTCCGGCTCAGATAAATGTCCCATAAGAATTATTGCTGAAGTTATGATGGCAAAAAGAGCTCCAAATACAGTAAGCTTCTGGGCAGCGCCTACGGCTTCTATAATATTTTTTAGTTCAAGAAGTCTGTAATCTTTTATCCCTACTGAGAATGAATTCAAAAAATCTTTCCACTCACCCATGATAATGAGCCCGGGAATCAGAATAAGTAAAACAAGAATCAGCGAAGGCACATCAAGAAACCATGCGACAGCAGAAAAACCAAAGCTGGTTCCGAGGGTACTGATAAGAAATACAACGATGAAAAGTACAAGCTCTCCAAATAAAACGGTACGGATATTCTTTTTCATAAGCATACTCCTTTTAAGCTTTATTTATTCGTTATAGGTGTTCCTATTATGACGTTATCATATGCACTAAAAGAAATATATAGTACCTTTTTGAATTTATTTAGTCCATCTCTTTCCTGCATTTTCTCCTTCTTTTTTGTTTGATTTAAAGCGAAATATATTAGATGTAGTCAAAGATTCCCTGAATAGCATCTGTAATATTTATTAGGTCAGGATAATGAATCCTATCTATCTTCGAATATCCCCTTATATTCAAATCAAGGAGTGCCATTTTTTCACACTGTACATATCCCTCAACGTCATCTGTTTTGATATATATATGAAGCGGACCAGCTTCTCCTTTTTCAAAAATAGGACAACCAATTATCTCATATGTCTGATTGAAAAAATCCTTACTTACAACAAGAACCGGCTTCTTGATATGCTCAATCTTAAGTATATCCCCTTGGTGCAATTCTTCCTTCATTACCAAATCTCTCTTCCTACCGGTTCACCCCAGTCAAATTCGCCATCCAAATGGAGCTGCCCACCATACTCTGCAGCACGTTCCTCTAATGACTTATGTCTAAATGGTTTAACAAGCATAATCATGCCATTAGATACCTTTACATCGAGAACATCATCAACTGAAACAGATGCTTCCTGAAGTACCTCTTTGGGTATTCTAATTCCCTGACTATTACCCCATGCTTTAACTTGAGCCTGCATAAGCAATACCTCCTTTGTGTATATACATTGTATATCCCTGCAGTAAATAAATCAACTCATATACCACAAAAACGTGTAGCGAAAATCATTAGTTTTATGAGGCACTTGAAAACATAGAAAAACAGCCATTTTCCGTAGGATTATCACCCCAGAAAGTGGCTATTTTCAAATTTATCTTCGTATAGAACTTACTATTGGCCCATCTTGCTTGGAGTTGTATAGAATGACTCTATCGCCTCCCCTAGGTATTTTGCCGATCCACTTCCATATACTGAATCCAGAGCCGCTATCAGTTTTTCATTTTCCTGATATTCCTTTGCAATATCCATCAAAAGAGGCTCGGCATCCTTAACCTGATAAATGGAATATAATCATTACTTGTTTGTTAGAAAAGCTGTTATTTCTTCTTGGGTTGGCATTACAGAAAGTGCACCTTTTCTGGTGGT
>SVFV01000068.1 GCA_015056655.1 Butyrivibrio sp. | reverse complement strand
TTACCAGACATATACACTGTATAAAAAAAGGCTGAATGCTATTGAGATAAGTGAATAGGTGATAGATTCAATTTGATGATATATGATCTATAAACATTCTACCGCAAGTTGCCGATAAATAAGATAAGGTTAAGTGTTCTTAATTGGTGGAGGTGCTAATATGCGAATACTCACTAATGTAACAAAAGCAGAACTTGATAATCTTACAAGCCAGCCTACAGCAAAAGCTATGATCGATAAGGTAAAATCAGAAGGGAAACATATTGCTGAGGGCGATAAAGAAGGAGCAGCAGCGTTTGTGGTAGCCAGAAAGCAGCAGAAGCAGGAAGATGCCCTGCATATCTCAAATGAAGGCATGGCTGCTTTACAAAAGTCTAAAGAAGCTAAATCTGAAACAACCACTACCAATACAGATATGGTTGACAGAGAACTGGAGAAGCTTAAAGAAAAGAAGGCTAAGCTGAAACAGGAACTATTAACAGCTGATGAAACTAAGCGTCAGGAGTTACAGATGCAGCTTGACCAGGTGAACATGGAGCTGACATTGAAGAATAATGACACTTACAGGCGTCAACATTCGGTGATTTCATAATCGTACTTCGCAATACCACAAATTAGATGTGTTTACGGAATTTAAGAATGTAAACGGCTGAGCCATCAAAAGCTCAGCCGTTAAAACTTACGCTTTCCGAAGCAAAGAAGATAATTCCAGAAGATGAGATATATCTGCGTGTCAATAAGGACAACATTGCATCACAGAAGGTAATGATGAATAACGGAGCTTACAGGACGGGCGAAGACGAGAATCATTATTTTATGAGGGTTAGAAAAACACAGGAAATATATTGAACCTGACGAGAATCAAATTACGAATCCTCATTTGACTAGGGTATGGTTTGCGCCATACCCATTTTTATATCTATAAAGAATTATTCGTTAGTCCTAACGTCAGCATGGTTCAAATACAGAATAGCTGCCACGATAGAAACTGTAATGTAGACTATGGATGAAATGATGAACAATCCAATATCTGCTGTACCGAGTTCTTTTTGATTCATAGCAAGGTCAAATAAAGAGTACGGGGTGAGATAGGGAACACCTTTTGCTATGCAGACAAGGCCGGCAAAACCGCTGAGAAATGCCAGTATTATGGGCAGGACAAAGTTCCTTATAACAAGTGAAACGAAAACCTGCAGGGCACATATGCTCCAGGAACCAAGAATCCCCATTACTAACCATAAAAGAAGTCCTGACGGTAGTTTCCCATCCATATGTATAATTGAACCGGAAATAAGATATAAAGTCATTACCCAGGAAAGAGAAACAGATGTAATGAAGCAGGTAGCAACATATTTGCTGAGTACGATCTTTGCTGGAGTTTGATGAGTCATTATAAGGTTCATATTTGTTCCGCTGTGCTCCACCCGCCAGATACATCCTGTAAAAATCCCTATGATCACTGGCATGAAGAAGTAGCATAAAAACAATGTGTGCTGAGTCCACAATGAGTACCAGCCGTCTTTCAAAATGTCTATATTGCCAAGATAATTTACAGTTCCAATCGCTGCTGATATGGCAGGAACTATGAAAAAAGCAATCCATGCAGGTGAACCCTTCAGTTTCAGAAGCTCAACAGGGCGTTTGTGAAGAATAATCCTGCTTGTTTTTTTACCAGAAGCTATTTTCTCGTGTTCCTCTACTCCAGATTTTTTGAGCAATATTAGCGTAAGACCAATAGAAAGAATTATCCAGCAAAGGCAGATAAGGACTGGCAAATAGTTAGCTTTTTCAATAAAGAACTTGCTCTCTCTTGTGTCGCGATCCCAGTCCAATTGGATAAACCCTGATGTGACAAAGGCCGTCCAGGGAATAAGCTTTTGTAAGAATGTCTCCGGAAGGAATAATGAGAATACGCTTATAAAACTCCCTATAATACCTACGCAAATGCTAACCGCTTGATTTCTGTAAAAGAATGACAAAGGCAGCTGGATACTTAATAGTGCTATGCAGGTTATAAAAGTAGTTATACCATGAATAATCAGATACTTAGAGGGAAAATTACTTTCAAAACCAAGCATCCTGCAACAGAGCAGTATTGATCCGCATTGCATTGCTACAAGGATAAGTATGCTTTTCGCACAATAAAGATATTTTGTAAAATAAATTCTTTGTGGTGTGGAGAATGTATATAAGCATTTGAGCATTTCGCCTTTATGCTCTATATCCATTAAACGAGAAGCAAATCCAGCAATTGCAACGGAAAAGAACATACAGTTCATGATAGGAATGTTATAAAAAAGAAGCATCCAACCACCGGATAAATCAGCTTTACCATGATAATTTCCGTATATAAATGCCATTTCAGCCACTATTACCAAGGCAAATATCAATATATTAAAACGGCGTCTGTGCTTTTTTGTCTCTATAAAAAGTTCTTTTGCCAAGCTCATTTTATTACGCTCCTTTTGTCATTTCGAGGAATACTTCTTCAAGAGAAGTATCGCCGGTTTCAATTTCTGATAAGCGCCCCTGATAGAGCATCTGCCCTTTATTTATGATTCCGACGTAGTCGGCCATCTGTTCAACCTCAGAGAGAAGATGGCTCGATATGATAACTGTTGAATCATAACTTTCGGGGATGCTCCTTATCAGATTCCTGATTTCTTTGATACCTGCAGGATCAAGCCCATTTGTCGGTTCGTCAAGGATGATAAGCTCGGGCTTTCCCATCAGTGCTATAGCAATACCGAGTCGCTGCTTCATGCCAAGTGAATATTTTTTTACTTTGTCATCTTTTCTGTCATAAAGATGCACAGTGTTAAGGGCTTCTTTTATGTCGTCAGCCCCAAGATTTTTGTATCTTGCGATTATTTCCAGGTTCTCCTGTCCGGTAAGATGACCATAGAATCCCGGGCTTTCTATGAGGCTTCCGGTTCTGGCATTTATTTCAAATCTGTTTTTGGGAGACATTTTTTGTCCAAGAACTTCTATGGTTCCGCTGTCTGGCTGAATAAGCCCAAGGAGCAGCTTCATTGTGGTAGTCTTACCGGCCCCGTTCGGCCCAAGAAATCCATAAATACATCCCTTCGGAACAGCTAAATTCACATCCTTCACCCTGTAACCTCTTCCGCCTAATTTGCGAAGATCATAGGTTTCGATTACATATTTTATCATTGTTATTACCTCCGAAATTTGTTTGTGAAAATAGCTTAGCAAGGATAGATTACCTTAACATGACAGCTACCTTACAATTACATTACGCGTGACCTGTGCTTATTTCATTAAGAAAGCTATATGTGTATACTGTTTATTGGAAAGAGGAAAATACTATGGTGCTTTCAGATTGCAGGATCCTTCTGGTGGATGATGAGAAACATATTTTGGAAATCAACGAAAGACTCTTATCTGAGAATGGATTTAATAACATGTCATATGCGTTAAACGGAAAAGAAGCTGATGAACTCATAGAAAAAGAGCAGGTGGATCTGGTCGTGCTGGATATAATGATGCCTGACATAGATGGACTTTCGCTTTATGAGTTGTGGACAAAGCGTGGAATCAGTATCCCTGTTATTTTTCTTTCAGCCAGGGACGAAGAGACAAGCAGGCTCAAAGGCCTGGGGCTTGGAGCTGATGACTATGTGACAAAGCCCTATACTCCTGAGGAACTGCTGCTGCGGATCAAAGCAGTTTTGCGACGAACTTATCATCTGACGGAGAACAAGATTGTTGAGCTTGGCACAGTAAGAGTTGATCTTTCTTCAGGAATCGTAATAAGACCTGATGGAGAGACGGAACTGACTGCGAAAGAGTTTCAGCTTTTCTCCAAACTTTATGATAATCAGGGGAAAATAGTATCGATTAACGTCCTTATGGATACGCTCTGGCCGGATGGAAGTTATGGTCTTGAAAACTCGCTTATAGTCCATGTCAGAAGGCTCAGGGAAAAAGTAGAAGAAGATCCATCGAATCCGGAATATCTGCAGACTGTCCGTGGGCTGGGATACAGACTGAATATACGAGGTAGAAAGTGATGAAAAAAATATCTGGTTATCTCCTGTCCATGATGCTGGTCTTGATATCACTTATCTTGATTGATGTTGTGATCGTATTTTTTATCTGTGTTCAAAAGGAAAATGAATACCTTAATACGTTTCATATAAAAAAAATATCGGACCAAATCACCAACGTTGATGGCTATTATAAGGTTGAACAGTCAGTATATGAAATGCTCGATAAAACAGCCTCTTTTGCCATGATAATAGATGATTCGGGGAAAATAATGTGGGAATATAATAAACCATCGGATGTTCCGGATTCTTATGGTATAAAAGAGGTGGCCGCCTTTACACGCTGGTATCTGGATG
The DNA here is from genome assembly GCA_015056655.1 of Butyrivibrio sp. Taxonomy (GTDB): domain Bacteria; phylum Bacillota; class Clostridia; order Lachnospirales; family Lachnospiraceae; genus Butyrivibrio. The sequence goes on along the minus strand of SVFV01000068.1, from coordinate 8,384 downwards.
ACTATCCTGCATATACCTGGACGAGAGATGATGGTATTCTGGTTGTTGGACATCCTAAGGGCAGCATCTGGAAGTATGACTTTGAGGTGAGCATGGATACGATGTCCAGTTTGCTTAAAGTTGGACCATATTTGTTTATAGCTAATATGCTGATTTTACTGCTCTTGCCGGTTTTTATAACACGAAAGTGGATGCGTAACAGGGAGAAAGCAAGGACGGAATGGATTGCCGGTGTTTCCCATGACATAAGGACTCCGCTAAGTATAGTTATGACATCTGTAGAAAAAGGGAGCGTAGAGGAAAAACAGTGTTTCAAGATCAGAGATCTGATAGGCAACCTAAACACAGAGAACAAGCTGGAAGCAGGAACAGGTAAGTGGAATGATGAAGAAATTAATCTCACATCTCTTTTGAGGGAAATAATATGCGATTATATAAATACCTATGACGACTATTCTTTTGAGCTGGAGGTAGATGAGCGGCTTGAAAAATACAACATTCAGGCTGATGCTACACTGATCAGGCGCATGATAGAAAATATCATTACTAATTCTATTGTCCATAATGAAAAAGGCTGTGAAATAAAGGTAACACTATCCGCTTATGGCAAAGGAAAGGCTAAGCTGGTAATATGTGATAATGGGCAAGGTGCTAATGAGCAGAAGCTAAAGGTGCTGAACAAAAAAATAAAAAATACATACCTTCCGGAGCATGGTCTTGGAATCCGTGTTGTAAAGCAGGTGGCAAAGAAATATGGCATGAAAGTAATGTTTACATCTGTGGAAGGCGGGTTTTTTAGAAATGAAATAGTGTTTTGACAATATAGAGGTGACGATGAGGAAAAAGAGTGTTGTACTTGTTATTATTGTTGTGCTTTTGATCGGTGTTATTGCAGGATTTGTCATATATAGGCAGAACTCGACAGAACATACCCTTGAGTGGGTATATGAAAAAGGCGGCATAAATGTTATATGGGGAGACAAACTGTTTGCTAAAGATACTCACGGAGGCTTTCATGGGGATGGTAGCAGCTTGTATGCCTTTCAGTATACTGACAGCTCCATGGAACCTGAAATGGAAGAATCAGAATTATGGAAACCGCTGCCATTTTCAGAGGCGATTTCAGATCTGATCAATAATTCCATAGGAGATGAGTGTGCAGAGGCTGTTCCGGAGATAGCAAATGGGTATTATTTCTTCTATGACCGTCATTCGGAGGCAGCTGATCCATTTGATGAATCTGCATTATGGAGTAGAAGTTCTATTAATTGCACTGTAGTTATATATGATGCGGATGAGGATATTTTGTATGTTTTTATAAAAGATACATGATTGTATTACTACCGTTATAATAAAGGGTTAATTGTAGTGGATTATGAGACCTTCAGAAAGTTTTTTCTGGAGGTCCTTTTCCTATAATAAAAAATATTTTTTTGATTTTCTCCGCACATTTTGTAGTAAGCGTCAAATAAATGGTGTTGAACCATATATGGATACATGATATGCTTTCTTTTGTTAAAATATAAAAACAGAGGTTGCAAAAGATGAGACGTTGATTGTCTGACAAAAAGTAAAGCAAAATTCTTTTGCCTGCTTGGCAGGTTTATTTTTGTACGCTTACAGTCAGATTATGATACACGTTGATGGCCTTAGTTTATTTCATATAGGGTCTTATTGAATGGATACGGCTGCTTTGCGTACAGGAATGTATGCAAGGCAGTTTTTTCGTTACAAGTATTTACTTTTTGTTGGAGGATCCGTTCGATGACTAATAAATTTAATATAGACAACCTGGAAATCATGTCATTTCTAAATGGCCTTGTTTTCTTTGCGCCAGTAGCACTTTTAGTTAGAACACGCGCAGGAATTAATCTTGACCAATTCTTTATTTTACAAGCTACGTTGTCTCTTGTGATTTTCTTAGGAGAAATTCCTACAGGAAAGATTACTGATTTTGTGGGCTATAAGAACACTATTGTTCTATCACAGATCATGTTTCTGATTGCAAGAAGCCTGATATTAGCTGCTTTTTTATTTAAAAACTACTACTTGTTCTTTGCAGAAGCCATCATTGAAGGTATTGCCATCAGCTTTACCTCGGGAACTATCAGTGCATATCTTTATCAGAAATATGATGAAAGTGAATATGTTGTTAAAAATGCCAGGGTAAACAATTTCAGCACGGCTGGTTTTATTGCCAGCACCATTATGTATGCAGGCATTTACCACTTCTTTGGGATAGAAGGTTTACTTGTTCTCACTGTTATGATGAATGTTATAGCGGTTTTTGTAAGCTTTGGCATAGAAAGGGAGCATCTAAGAAAAGACTATACTACTGATAAACTGGTTACGGAGAAGCATAAGCTATTCATTCTAAAGTTCAATGCTGAGAATATCACAATCATGGTTACCTTGGCGCTTGTTAGCATATCCTTTATCATTATCAACTTCTTTTATGTAGATAAGCTCGAAATGCTTGGAATATCCGAAGAATGGATGACAGCAATTATTCTTGGATATTCTATGCTCCAGATGGCATCGGAAAAGATTCTTAGCATTATTGGAGAGAAAAACTATTTCAAGGCTTTTATAATCGGTTTCATTGTTTCAGGAATCTGTATGCTTGTTTTCGGTAGTGTGAATTCAGCGCCTATCATTATCCCAATCATGCTGTTTCTTCCGCTTGTGGTTTCAGTTCCTGCATATATATTTGATGGAATTGAAAATAAAGTCGTTGATAAAAATCATCTTGGAGATAGGCGAGCGGAAGTTCTATCAGCTTATAACATGGGAGTAAGTCTCGTGGAAGTCTTATTTCTCTTTGCATCAGCCTACGTTTCAGAGCTTGGAATATCTGCATGCTTTACAGTAGTTGGAGTGCTAATGATACTTATTGCGGTAGCGCATGTAGTCTTATAGTAGTCTCAAAAAGGACAATATTAGAAAAACCGCAATTCCAGATCAACCGATTTGGAATTGCAGTCTAAATCACATATTTTGAATCTGTATCCAGGAGCTAGCCTTATTCCTATCCTCATAATATCCATCAAGATATATAAGGACTCCAAGATATACTATCTGGATAATTACCAAGATTAGAACAAGATTTATGCTTATCAAGCTCTTGATGCTTGAGCCAAATACAATCATCACAGCCAGAGATATGAGCAACACTCGAAGTGACAGGTTGCACCAGCGCTTTCTGTAGTATAGCCATAGTTTGTATATTCCAAAGCTAATTCCGGCGATACTTGCAATCAGAAGTGCAAATGATAGAACCCTAAGAAGCCATGCAACTCCGGCAGAGTAAGCAAAGAGTTTTTCACTGCCATCTACATACTTGGAATAATAGGGTGTTGCCATCCATTTTGCATAGATGCTAAGGTTATTCAAAGCCCACAGAATGGGAGCTGATATGAACTCCCATGCATCTTCTATAAAGGCTGGATAAGCCATGAGGCAACAAAACAGTGTCACGATAAGTGATCCCCATGCAATCTGTTCTCTTTTCTTGGCGGCTTTGATCTTGGTATTGGCCAGCCTTATTGCATCGGTTTTTGCTGTGATGGCTTCGGATACCTTGTTGCTTGCTTCTTCTTTGCAATTAGCAACATCCTGTCTGGCCTTAGCCTCGGCAGCCAGTTTGGCTGCCTGGGCATTTGTTACGGCTTCAACACTGGACATATTGACCAGTTTTTCTGTATCAGAGAGACGGCCCTTCATGGTGGTGAGTTCTTCTGTGAGCCTCTGCTGCTCTTTCCTGCTCATGAGCCCTGCGCTGTTCCTCAAGTCGTCGTTCTCTTTCACGATTTCTAGATTCTGCTTCTGCGTGTACAATAACTCCTCGCTGGTTTTTGCTACTGTCGATGTCAGCTTCAACTTTTCTGATGAGAGAGTCTGTATCTGATTCTCCTTTAATGCTATCGTCTCGTCCTTCTGTCGGATCACTTCTTTCTGCTTCCGTATTACCTCCGCCTGAGCCTCCACCAGAGATTCCAGCGATAGCTGATTCGACTTCTGCATAGTATCGCTCGAAGTATTCTGCTTCGGGATCCTCGGTGCTGTCTCTGCGTTCTGTAGCTTCTGTGTTTCCAAGCCTGAGTTCATTCTGTCTTTCAAATTCAATTGCTAAATCCTCCTTGTTCACACGGAGACCTGAAAAGGTCTTTTCAATCTTGCTGTCACGGACCTTATCTCCGTTTTCATTTTCAAATACTATATGTTTGCGTTTGTCCTCCCACTTTACTGACCATCCTTTTTCTGCCATGCCTTCAATAAATTCCTCTTTGCTGGCAGATCTTGGAATCACTTCCATAAGTGCAATACCACAGTCTGCCAAAAAGCTCTTTTTTGAGTCATTGGTAAGAAGCTTGTAAGTATTCTTGTTCCACGCAATGATCTCACCCGCCTCTATCGGAGATCCATCAAAGTGGCGTCCTTTTTCAGCGACATGCAGTCCTCTTTCACGGCAAAGGTTGTTGGTAAATACCTTCTGCTGTTCCAAGTCTTTTTTAGACTGATGGAGCTTTCTGCCATCAATATAAGAAACGCTGTTGGTTACGATATGACAGTGAAGGTGGTCTCTGTCCTGATGAACTGCAATAAGGCTCTGGTGCCCTGAAAAGAATTCCTCCGTAAAAGCCCTTCCTATTTCAAGAACTTCAGCAGGAGTGACCTGTTCATCTTTGTGAAAACTGATGACGTTATGAGCACACATCCTTCCCGAATCCTTATCCCACAGTTTCTTTTCTTCCAGCCAGGCCCTATACACCGCATCGTAGTTGACTGTAGGTTCAAGATAAGGCCCGATCACATCCAGATAGCCTTCCCTGACCTTTTCATCCTTTAATACGTACTCTATGGTATTTCTCAAGCCCCCGTGGCTTTTAGCGGGCTTACCGACTGCCTTATTAATCGCCATCTGTTATCATCCTCCTTTCGAAATTCCAAAATCATATCAGCAATCTCATCCATTTTTTCTACTGTTGGTAAGAGACCCTGACCATTTGCAACATGTGCCATCTGATTAATGTTGGTGGCTATTCCTCTTAGCTGCCTGTCCTGATCAGCAAAATTCCTGCTGATATCCTTTATTACCTCTAACTCTTTGGCAGAGGTGATGTTTGTGTTACGGATTGCACTTATGATAAATGACTGCTGCGTCAATCCGGATTCTTTTATTTTTTCCTGCAATGCATCATATTCAGTATTATTCATGCGTATGGTGATTGCTTTATTTCTTCTGCGTTTAATTTTTCCCATATTAAATATGCTCCTCTCTATTTTTACGCTGGTTTCCAAAGGGAGCGGATCCCTTTGGCGGAGTGCAGAGGCAGAGCCTCTAGACTATTGGACGTAGGGAAAAGAAATTATCCGGGGGATGATTTCTTTTTCTGAAGTCCGGTAGTCGGCTCAGGTGTGCAGAGGTTGGATAAACCTTTGCTGGGGGTTCCAAGGGGGCGAAGCCCATCTGGCAAGTTTAGGAAGAGCCGAAAGGCCTCTTCCGGTGCAAATGTGGCTTGCCACTTTGCGAAACTTGCCATATTTTTCCATCGCCGATATGGCATTCAGTGTAGGGGCGGCTCGGCGGGCGATGGGGAAATATGTGGTCTTGCGATTTGCCCGGGCGAGAGATACCGATGCAGGGATGGAGAATGCTGCTATAGCTTCCGGCAGGAAGTGATAGTAGTATTCTTCATCTCTGCAAACAAAGAAGGAGCAAACAGTCCAGTGGACTATTTGCCCCTTCGAAGTGGTCAGGTATCGAACGAACCGGGAAGAAATGAAAGCGGTGCGAACTGCGCCGGTTTCATTTCTGGTAAATCGCCTTGCTCCCTTGAGCAAGAAATATTTGGCATCAATCTGATGCCATATGAATTTTATAGGTGGCACCAAAGTGATGCCATCTTAAAATTCATCAAGAAAACTAAGGGCATCTTCACTGACAGCCCTATATTCATCTGTGAGTGATGAATCCTTGGAGATTGCTGTTGTAATGTCTCTGGTTTCACAGGCAGGTATTTCTTTGATTTGCCTTATACCTGCTTCCAGTTTATTGGTGACCAGATCAGCAATTCTTTCAGCAATCATATTCCATGAACTGGTTTCAATGCTCCCGGCACTTACTGCTCCCTTGCATATGAGCCTGAGTGCAACTGCATTCTTGGAAATATTTTCCTCCTCAGAAATCCTTTGGAGTAATTCCCAGGCTTCTTTATCCTGAGGATTATCCATGCGGAATCTGATGCTTAATCTCTTTTCTGACATACAATCACCTCCGGGAAGAGAGCTTACGCGCCCTTCCTCAGTATGTGCTGTGCGTTGTAGATTTCTTCGTAGCCCTTGGCTGTAGCGCAGATGTCTTCAATGATCTCTACGCTTGAGGTATCATACTTTCCAAAATTTCTGATCAGGCATCCTCCGCCTCCAATGATATGGAGCTTTACAAGCTCCGAATCATATTCGTATTCACTGAGCTTATCGAAGATCATTTCCGTATATTTGACCGCCTCCCTGTGCATGACAGCCTGAATCCTTTCTGACACTTCAGACGTTCCACTTATTAGAAAGTCTTCAATAACGCTCTCATCAGGAATCTTTCCACATTCAGCCTGTACTTCATTCATGATCTTTTTTACACACTCATGAACACCAATCTTATCGGTATATTTTTTGTCAGAGACTGGTCTGCCATTAGTGATGACCAGTGTGTTCATTGTTCCATTTCCGATATCTGCCAGCATGTGGACTCCTTTATAATCCTGGAGCGAAGCTGCTATAGCCGCATAGCCCTGAGGATAGATCGCCACATCGCAGATTCTGATGTGATAATACTGCCCGCAGTATCTATAACTAACTTCCCTGCTTCTCATCAGGTAATCCCTGAAGGAATCTTTCTGTTTTGACATCCAGTGAAGCGGAAGCCCAACTGCAAGTATCACATCTGCCGATCTTAAGCCTCTGAGTTCCAGTTCTTTTGCCACAGCAGCCAGAGTAAGGATATAGTAGTCATCATCTGCATTCTTATTGGCTATGAATACCTTGTGACTTTCACCGATAACGTAATACATACCGTCAAGCTGCAACACATTTGTTGCTATAGCCGGATCCTCACTGTACTTCTTAACTCCACTCTTAAATACCGTATTTCTCGTCTTCATGTTTCCATATCCGTGATCAACTCCGATCACTAACTTTCCATCAATATATAAATCTTTCATACCTTTCAATCCTCCATTTTTTCTGAAATTTGTTTTTAGTTACATAAGAGCAGTCTTTCCAGCTCTTCATAGTCATACTCATTCTGCTGAAAATTGCAGAAGGCATTCTTTTTAGGCGGGGCTCCCGGCATTGTCACGGGACGGTTCAGCCTTTCCCTGCACCAGGCCCTGATGGTATCGTGGTTAAGGCATCCCTTATAACCATGATCCCTGATACGCTGTATCTGATAGTCAACACTTGCTTTGCCAAACTCCTTTATCAGATCTTCATATTCATCATCTGTGAGTGTGTCCTCCTTACTACACACTTCTTTAGTATTAGATTTATAGTTATTAGATATATTATTAATATATTGTGGCGGATTCTCCGGCTGCGGTTTTTCCGCATACGGGTTTACCGCATCCGGATTTTCAGGACACGGTGAAGTCTCTGGTTTTCTCGGGAATTCTTTGATCACTTTCCTTGACCGATCAACTGGATCAGTGGGATCGGTGGGCTGTGTTGGCTCAGTAGGCTTTACCGGTGTCTCATGGACCTCAAGAATAGTAGAGTCAAACTTGCCTCCGCCATCCCTGCTCTGTTCTCTTGTGATATACCCTTTATCAATAAGACTGTTCAGGGTCTTGGATACCTTGTCTTTTCCATCCGGAAGAATCTGGCAGAGCCCCTTGATTGTGAGCTGCCAGCTGTCCGGTAATGATAGGAGAGTCAGAAGCATGCCTCGCTCCGTAAGCGATAAGTTTTTGTCTCTCATAATATTCTGAGAAACCAATGTGTAGTTTCCCTGGGTTTTGTTTTTTAATACTGCCATAAACTGCTCCTTTACTTGCATTAAAAAAGAGCTCAAAAAAGCTCTCCATAAACCTTGTGTGAAAGTTTATAGAGAGCTGACAATTCTACCTTTTGTTCTACCAAAAAAGCTCTATTCATCATTTTATTCTGTGTTATATGGTGTTATCATATAATCGTTGGATCGGAAAGTCCTTGAAATAACAGGCTTTGGAACGAAATAATACAGAACGGGAAATTCGTATCTATATTCGGGACGCAGAGGTCGCAGGTTCAAATCCTGTCACTTCGACTAACAAATAAGGAGCTGTGAAAAAATGAGATAATCATTTTTTCCAGCTCCCTTTTTATATCATTTTTTGTGAGGTATGCTG
>SVFV01000067.1 GCA_015056655.1 Butyrivibrio sp. | reverse complement strand
AAAAAAGAGAAGTAATCGGCTGTTTCCAGCTATTACTTCTCTTTTTTTCATGGGCTTATTATTTCACAGCCCCTTTTTAGATAGTACTCTTTTATTCTGATAAGCTTTTCAACTATCACATATTTATAAATTTCTCTGTGCTGGTGTTAAGTCTGTCTGTTACATCATTATTTGAATCCATTGCAGAACTAATTCCATTGATCTCATCAACAATATCCTGTGCACTCTCAGCAGATAGATTTATTGCATCAGAAGCTTCCTGAACAGAATTGCTTATAGAAGAAACAGAATCTGCCATTTCTTCCATAATTCCATTAAGCTCCTGAGTCTGCATTGATATTCCTTCAAGCATATTATTTATGATTTCTGCAGTTTCTTCATACTTTTCACCTGTATCAACGAAAGCATCATAATCACCAAGAACTGTCTTGTTGATGAAATCAAGAACCTCCATGGCATTATCAGCAAGTGATTTAACTGCAGCGGTAACTTCATTACTGATATTCTGAATATTTCCGGCTGTCTGACGAGAATTCTCAGCAAGTGCACTGATCTCCTCAGCAACAACCGCAAAGCCCTTTCCTGCCTCACCTGCCCTGGCTGCCTCAATCGATGCATTGAGAGCAAGAAGGTTTGTCTGAGATGCAATATCAAGGATTACATTTGTAAGCTCGTTAATCTGTACAACCTTTTCGCTATCCTTAACAGATTGCTCCAAAACTCCGGAAAGCTCTTCCATTCTGGAACCTGTGTTTTCCTTCTTACTCTGAGCATCATTCTTAATTTCGATAGCCTCAGCCCTGATCTCCTGAGACTTAGCTGTACCATCTTCAACACCAGCATTGATCTGATCTGTAGCACCCTTTACTTCTTCAAGCTTATTATTCATTACCGTAGCTGTATCAGAAACATTCTGCATACTTGCAGAAAGCTCTTCTAAAGCAGCAGAAGTATTTGTGATATTATCACTTGCAAGTCTTATCTGATTAGTCATATTCTCAGATGACCCGGTCAAGGTTAATGTTCCATCCTTTACATCCTTAAGGACTATCTGCAAGGTCTCTACAAAGTGGTTGAAGCCATCCTTGATGTTAACCAGCTCTGATGAAGTTGTAGTCGTTACTCTGGCTGTAAGGTCTCCTTTGTTTTTTGAGATGTCCTCTATTATAGAATTGATCTCATTAGCTATAAGAGTAACCTTGCGTCCAACAACACGATAGTTCCAGAACAAAAAAATTATGATTGCGATCACATAAATTACCATCATAATATTAACCATCGCTATTGCTCTATGAGCTCCGCTTTCTACGTACTGCTTTATAGACACCTGTGTCTGAGCTGAAAGATCATTAAGTATTACAAGCTGCTCCTTCATATTTGCAAGCTGAGTTGAAGCATCTCCATATACAACCCCTATTATTGTATCTGTGTCCGCCGCCTTTGCAGCAGTAATAACGCTCGAATACCCGCTTTTATAGCCCTGATAATTCTCCTTCAAAATCCCAATAGCTTTCATTGCATCAGAGCCACTTCCACTTATTGCCTGGAAGCATTGTTCAAGCGTTTCTATGGATTTATCCATATCATCAATACATGTTTGCATCTCATCAACTTTAGAATCCAATTGTCCAATTCCGACAATTGTATCGTACATAGAAGCAAGCGCAAAACCATCATTATCAATTATTCTCATATCTACTTCGAATATTCTTATATTATTCAAAATAGATTCAACCATATCTGTTGTCACAAGAGAAGTGTTTGTGATACTGATCATTGATCTTGTGATTATTGCAATTGTAATAATAAACAATAAAAGAAGTCCTGCATAAGATATAGCAGTCATTCCGGTAACCGTTTTCAAAAACGGAATTTTTTTAGACTCAGAAACCTCTTTTGTTTTTTGATTTCTTGCATTCTCAGCCATTTTTTTCTCCTTTACATAAAAAAGAAATAGTAAACAGATTGTGTACAACTACTATTATTTTACAATCAAAAAAGAGCAAAATCGCTGATTTAACAGATATTTAAGAAAAGTTTAGTTTTACATTTATAATAAATAAAAACAGGCTTAAATTATAAGCCTGTTTTATTCATTATCAATTATTTAACTGTAACTACACACTTTGCTGTCTTTTTGCCATCCTTGGTTGTAACTGTAATGGTACATTTGCCTTTCTTCTTGGCTTTTACCTTTCCGTTCTTATCCACTGTTGCAACCTTTTTATCTGAGCTCTTGTAGGTAACTGTCTTATCTGTTGCTCCCTTAGGATTGACCGTTGCCTTAAGCTTATAGGTTTTTCCAACCTTCAGTGAAAGCTTCTTTTTATTCAGCTTTACACTCTTAACCGCAACAAGCTTTCCAGCCTTTACAGTTACATAGCACTTATCAGATGTCTTACCATCCTCTGTAGAAACTGTGATTACACAAACGCCAACCTTTTTAGCAATCACAACGCCATCTTCATCAACGGTTGCAACCTTTGAATTACTGCTTACAAACTTTAATGATTTCAAAGCGCTCTTAGGTGAAACTTTGATTTTTAAAGTGACCTGCTTTCCTTCTTTAAGTGTAAGCTTATCCTTAGCAAACTTAAGGCTTTTTACTTCTGAATCAACCTTCTGAGAGGCATAGCTTGATGTACTCATCGGATATCTGGAAGTAAAAGAATCCTCCAGATATTCGTTCCAACGTCTACGTCCCTTGAGTTCTGAATCACTCACAAGGAAATACCTGTAATTTGTAGGCTTCATTCCAGCATCCCAGGTGGCATCAGCATTATAATACACACTACCTATTCTGATAATATTCCAGCCATGGGCACCACTACTCGTATTACCTGCAATCATTCTGCAATCTATACCAGATTCATTAAGAAGTCTGTATATCAAAAGCGAATATCCCTGACATACCGCACTGTTGTTAACAGCTGCTGCATAGCAGGTATACTTTATAAGTGAGCTGCCATAATTATACTTAACGTTGTCACATACATATTTGTATACAGCCTGTACTTTCTCATATTCACCCTTGGATGAAAGTGCAAGATTACTCTTTATCTGATTAACCTTGTTGGTTACAGCTGCTTCCTGTGCTGCTGTTGTATAGTAAGAAACAAAGTAAGAGAATGTTCCAATAGTATTACCGTCTTTTGCGCCATAGGACACCTGCATACCAACTCCGGTATATCCCCATTTAAGGTAGTCACCTTCGTTTCCTACTCCTGTGTGCTCTGTAGCCATTTTGAATACTTCTGATTCAATATCTACCAGCTGTTTAGCTGTATAAGTTCCGGCAAGACTATAATAAACACGTATTGTCTCAGTTCTCTGAACCATTTCAGTTCTTAGAGCATTTGCCATCTCTTCTGTAGTTCCGCACTTGTCAGAGCCAAGTACTACTGCAGGTGAAATATCAACATTGTCAGCCTTTTTAAGATCAGCCTCTGTTATTATTCCAGAATACAGTGGATTGACCTGATATACTACCGAATTAGAATTAAGCTCAAAATCATCAGGCGATTCCGACGCAAAGGAAGTAAATCCTCTCCCCACGTAAACAGAAAGAGAAAGCGCTAACATCAAACCAATACATAAAGCAAGCAAACTATATGGTCTGCTATTTTTAAATTTCTTCATTACATACCCTCATCAAAATATAAAACTACTACTATATGATACCATATAAAACAAAAATGATTGAATCTTTTTTTCGCAAAGAGACAATCATTTTTGATAGTTTTATTTAATTACTGCTGAAGCGCTTCTACAATAGTAGGTAAAAGCTGCTTTTTCCTTGAAACAACGCCCTTAAGAAGTGCTGTATTTTCTGATCCTGCTGATACATGGAAGCCAGTATCAATAATATTTTCCGCTTTATTACCAGCAAAAATAACTATGGATGATTCAGCTATAATATTGGTCATCATGAAGAAGATCATATCAAGTCCGTCAGCCTTCATAATACCTTCAATTTCAGGAAGGACCTTCTCTTTGATCTCAGCGAGTTCTTCTGCACTCATTGAGTTAACCTGGCCAATACCAATGTTCTTATCTTCAACGCTGAACTTCTTGAAATCCTGATGAACGATCTGCGTAGGTGTCTTGCTTCCCATATTTGAGCCAGCTCTGAACATTTCCTTAGCAAATTCCTCAACATTTATTCCAGCTATTTCAGCAAGCTCTTTTCCTGCATTTTTATCTATCTCTGTACAGGTAGGTGAACGATACATAAGTGTGTCAGAAATAATAGCTGAAAGCATCAGTGATGCTGTTGTCTTGTCTACCTCAACGCCTGCTTCCTTATACATTGAATATATGATTGTACAGGATGAACCAAGGGGCTGATTCCTGAAAAATACAGGATTTGCAGTTTCTATTGAAGTACCCAGTCTGTGGTGATCGATAATTTCAAGAATCTCAGCATTATCTGCACCCTCAACAGTCTGGCTCTTCTCGTTGTGATCAACGAGGATTATCTGCTTCTTCTTTGCACCAAGTAAATTACGACGTGAGATCATTCCCACAAAGTTCTCTTTTTCATCAAGAACAGGAAAATATCTGTGGCGTACCTGTGCCATTGTCTGCTGAATGTCCTCAATAAAGTCATTCATATGGAAAGTAACGAGCTTATCTCTCTTCATGATTGATCCAACGGGAGCACTCTCGTTGATAAGTCTTGCTACTGTAAATGTGTCATAAGGTGTAGTTATGATCCTGCAACCATGCTCTGTTGCCTGCTTCTGAATTGTATTTGTAACCTTCGCATCAATGCAGACAATGATACATGCCGCATTATTCTCAATAGCAACAAGCTGTGTCTCATATCTGTTACCGCAGATAACTATATCTCCTGGTTCAATAACTTCTTCCATGATCTCCGGAGATGCAGTAGCTATGAGCACCTTTCCAGATGCAACCTTCTCTGATTCATCACCGATAAGCATATTACCATCAAGTGTATCTACGATATTGCCGTAGCTAGTACCTGTATCAGATAAAAGTGTCGCATCATGTACATCCATGCAGGTCTCCATGATGTCATTGGTTGTAAGAAGGCCTTCAAGCTTGCCATCCTTCGTTATACAAAGTGTGACAACATTTTCCTTCTTCATCTGTTCCCAAGCTCTTTTAAGTGAGATATCAGCATTCTCAGCATGAAGATCTCTTATCTCCATATCACAAACCTGAGTCCTTACATCCTTTGTATAGATAGGAGACTCGACGCCAAAACGATTTAAAACATAATGAGTCTCCTCATTGAGATGTCCACATCTTCTGGCTTCGTACGTCTCTCCTGTTATTTTATTTTTCAGATTCGCATAGCATATAGCCGCACAGATAGAATCAGTGTCGGGGTTCTTATGTCCAATTACATATACGGGTCTGTTCTTCATTTCATACTCCTATAACTAATGAAGGCTGATTTGTTTTAAAGTATGTATTTTAGCATCAATGTTTTCAATCATCAAGAAAAAGTTTTATTCAAACTGACTTCTGTAAAGTTTAGCGTAGAAGCCATCTGCTGCAAGAAGACTTTCATGGTTACCCTGTTCAATGATTCTTCCTTCATTCATAACAAGGATATTATCTGCCTCTTTTATAGTTGAAAGTCTATGGGCAACAATAAAGCTTGTTCTGTTTTCCATCATCTTCTTGAAGGCTCTCTGAATTCTCATCTCGGTTCTGGTATCGATTGAACTGGTCGCCTCATCAAGAATAAGCATGGGAGGAACTGAAAGCATTATCCTTGTTATACAAAGAAGCTGCTTTTGTCCCTGTGAAAGAGTTCCGCCATCTTCACCTATGACTGTATCGTAGCCCTGAGGAAGCCTTTTAATAAAGCTGTGTGCATGGCTCTTTTCAGCAGCCTCAATAACCATCTCATCAGTAAAGCCTTCTCTGCCCATGGTTATATTATCTCTTATTGTAGCATTTCTAAGCCAGGTTTCCTGAAGTACCATTCCATAAGAGCCGCGAAGCTCTTCTCTCTTTAAGTCTCTGATGTCCTTATCTTCCAGCTTAATACTTCCGCTATCTACATCATAGAAACGCATAAGAAGATTTATGATAGTTGTCTTTCCGCTTCCGGTAGGTCCTACAATAGCAACTCTTTGTCCCTTTTTAGCTTCAAGGTTCAGATTTTCTATTAGCTTTCTTTCCTTATCATAAGAGAAAGAAACATTCTCAAGCTTTACATTGCCATCTACCTGATCAAGCTTTAATGAAGGCTCCTTGTCGGGAATCTGAGGCTTCTCATCAATGAGTTCAAATACTCTCTTTGCGCAGGCTAGTGCATTCTGAAGCTCAGTTACAACGCCTGAAATCTCATTAAACGGCTTAGTATACTGGGTTGCATAGCTAAGGAAAATAGTAAGCTCACCAACACTCATTTTGCCGCTGAGGCAGACAAAAGCACCAGTTAATGCAACACAGGCATAAACAATATTGTTTACAAATCTTGTTCCTGGATTTGTAAGGGATGAGAAAAATGTAGCTTTAAGTCCTGTATCACGAAGCTTATCGTTTATTTCATCAAAGACAACCTGGTTTTCATCCTCATGGCCAAATGCCTTAACTACCTTTAAATTCCCTACCATCTCATCGATAAGTGCTGTCTGATCCGCTCTGGCTATTGACTGTTCTCTAAATAATGTATATGACTTATTAGCTATAAATCTGGCTATAAGTAATGAAAGCGGAGTAAGTACAAATACTACAAGAGCAATCTGCCAGTTAAGGTAAAACATGAAGGCAAGGGTTCCAAGGATAGTTACTATTCCAGTGAAAAGCTGAGTGAAGCCCATCAAAAGGCCATCCGCAAACTGGTCTACATCAGCTATTACTTTGCTTACAACCTCTCCCTGAGGATGTCCATCATGATACTCAAACGGAAGAGTCTGGAGCTTTTCAAAAGCATCATTTCTGACGTCTCTTACGACTCTGAAGGTAATTCTGTTGTTAACTCCATACATGAACCACTGGCAAGCAGCTGTAACGATTATTACAATTAAAAGCTTTATTAAAAGCTCTCCTATTTTTTCAAAATCAACATTTGCTGGCCCAATTATGCAGTCCACTACATTACCTGCAAGTATTGGAGCATATAGCATCAAAACAGCTGAAACCACAGCCAGTGTAATTGATGCAAAAATAAGTATTTTATAAGCTGCGACATAGCGCAGCACTCTCTTTAATTCATGCATTTGCGCCTGCCTCCCTTAACATCTCAATTGCTGTTTTAGCTGTCCCCTTGGTAAACATATTGGGATCATCTTTTCCATATTGGGATTCGTAAATTTCAGCGTAGGTTTCGCAGCTTGTCATAAGCTCATTATGCGTTCCAATTCCGGCAACCATTCCATCATCGAGAACAATTATCTTGTCACAGTTTCTAACTGAAGAAGCTCTCTGAGAAACAACAACCATTACAGGCTTATAGTCTATTTCGCTTATAGCGCTTCTAAGCCTTGAATCTGTCATATTATCAAGAGCTGATGAGCTGTCATCAAGGATGATGATCTCCGGCTTTTTAACAAGAGCTCTCGCAATAGTAAGTCTCTGCTTTTGTCCTCCGGAAAGGTTTCTTCCAGCCTGAGTTATCTCGGCATCAAGGCCACCCTTTTTACTTTTGACAACATCAACCGCCTGGGCTATTTCAATCGCTTCCATGAGCTCAGCATCAGTAGCCTTATCATTTCCCCACTTAAGGTTATCTCTTATAGTCCCCTTAAAAAGAACAGCCTTCTGAGGAACTATTCCTATTACATTTCTAAGTGACTCTGTTGTGTATTCCTTTACATCAACACCCTTATATTTTACACATCCCTTAGTAGCATCATAAAAACGAGGGATGAGATTTATCAGCGTAGTTTTACCCGAACCGGTACCACCTATAATTCCAAGAGACTCTCCTTTTTTCACAGAAAAAGAAACATTCTCTATACTATCCTCTCCGTCTGACTGATAGCGCATTGATACATTATCAAACTCTAAAACATAGTCACTATCAGAAGCCTTTGAAGCATCAAGAGTTCCTTCTTCCATGGAGTTTTTCTCCTCCATCATGGCCTGTATTCTGTTACCGCAGGCAATAGATCTGGTGATCGTAATTATCAGGTTTGCAAGTTTTACAAGCTCAACAAGAATCTGTGACATATAGTTATAAAGCGCAACTACAGCACCAGTTGTAAGCACTCCTGCATAAACCTTGTCTGCGCCTGATTTTAACAGAATAATAATTGCAAGGTTAAGAATAACGTAGGTTAAAGGATTCATAAGAGCTGACACTCTTCCAACATGCTCTTGAAGGACTGTAAGCTTTTCGTTCTTGTTTCTAAAATCCTTTACCTCCTCATTCTCTCTGTGGAAGGCTCTGATCACACGAACGCCTGATAGATTTTCTCTTGTAAGGCCAAGCACCTTATCAAGACGAACCTGAACCTCTTTATATCTGGGAATCTGCCAGAGCATAATTCCAAAAACAACAATTGAGAGAATGATAATTGTAATAAGAAAAATCATCGCCTGGTGTACATCGATTGTAAATGCCATTATCATCGCACCAAATACAACGAAGGGAGATCTAAGAAGAAGTCTTAAGCTTAAGTTTATTCCCTGTTGTACCTGATTCATGTCGCTGGTCATTCTGGTAATAAGTGTATTTGTGCCAAGCTTATCAATCTGCTCATAAGACAGGCTCTGGATGTTTTTAAACAAATCTCTTTTTACAGCAGCCGCAAAGCATGCTGATGCCTTGGCTGCAAAATACTGGGCAATTACAGAGCAGGTAAAGCCCACAGCTCCAAGTAGCACCAGAACGAGACCCATTCTTATAATATAGGGCTTATCTCCCATTCCAATTCCAGTATCAATAATAGCCGCAACAACGAGCGGAACTATGAGTTCAAAGGTAGCTTCTAAAAGCTTGAACAAAGGTCCCATCACTGTTTCAACTTTATAATCCTTTAAATATGCAAGTAATTTCTTCATGTAAAAATTCTAAGTCCTTTCGGGTAGTGATTCTTAAATGTACCTCCGGCATATTTTGCCCACCCAAGGCTATAGCCGTCTGTAGTCATGAGATACCATCCATTTTCTTTTCCTGCTTCTCTGATGGTCTGTCCTCCAATAAACTGCATTGCAGAAGGCTTCTCTGACGGAAGATCATAGCTTCGCTTCACCATATCCGCTGACAGAAACAGCGCAAGTGCATGAGAAGGCTCAAATCGATCCTTCTTTATTGTTCCAAGATGAAGTCCCGGGCGCATAACCTTAAGCCCCTTTATTCCAGGCATTCCGATCGGAGCAAGATAAAGCTGTTCTCCAAACATAAATGGAGTCCCAACATGTAGTAAATCAAATGTCTCATCAGTAAAGGTCTCTTTTGCAAACTCATCAAATATTTTCATTTCTGAGTTTGAAGCTGCCTTTAGTTTTCCGTTAATTCCATGCAGGCCTTCATTCAGGCTGATATCTCCATCCTTCTGAAAAACGCAAAGGAAGTGACCTTCGCCTTCTATCTTGTGAGGAAACAGCCGAATAGTGCTGCTCTTTATCATTTCGAAGTTCTCAGTTTGTATAGAGGCATCCAAAGAATTATCCTCTGTTGTTTTTCCTAAACCATTCAGATTATCTCTGACAGCCTTTAGATATTCTATATTGCCTCTTACCATTCCAGGGAACATCGTTGCTTCGACAGGCTTTAGTCCTTTTCCGTAGATGTAAAGTGAAGCTTCCTCATCCTCTTCCGGAGCAAAGGTACAGGTTGAATAAACAAGCCTTCCTCCGGGAGCAAGCATTTTTATTGCTTCATCAAGGATTGTCTTTTGTCTGTCTGCACAGAGTTTTACATTATCAATGCTCCAGTTTTCTATAGCTTCATCATTTTTTCTGAACATGCCCTCACCAGAGCAGGGTGCATCCACCAGGATCTTATCAAAATAACCCTCAAAAACATCCGACAGCTGACCAGGTTCCATATTTGTAACCAGTGCATTCTTAACCCCGCATCTTTCCACATTCAGAGAAAGTATCTGGGCTCTCTTTTTATCAATCTCATTAGTTACAAGTATTCCTTCTCCCTGCATTTTTGATGCTATCTGCGTGGTTTTTCCACCGGGAGCAGCGCAAAGGTCTAGTATCTTTTCGCCGGGCCTTGGGTCAAGGAAATACACAGGAGCCATTGCACTGGGCTCCTGTATGTAATAAACTCCAGCCTCGTGGTATGGATGCTTTCCAGGAGTTCCTCCTGTGTAGACTTTGCCACACTTTTCCCAGGGAATTTCTTTATCAGATAATTCGAAAGGAAGATCAATTCCAGATTCCTTAGATGACTTATCTAAATTCAAAGTCTCCTGTCCTTCGCCCTTAGAACACTTCTTTAAAGTATTTATTCTAAGCGCGCTTACCTTTTCTCTGGACAAAGTCTCTTGAAGTTCCTCATACTCATCCCCAAGGATAGCCTTCATTCTGTTTTCAAAATTGTTATCTAAATTCATAAAATCTCACTACTATTTTTTTAGAAATTATTTCCGTTCCAGCCCCAATCATCAGATCCAAAGTATCTGATATACATGTGGTCTGGAGAAACGCCAAGGATATCCCCATAAATTGATGTAAGCTCCTTAGTCATCTTTCCATATACATCGGATGAAGCATTTCCATAAATCTTTACTTCAATGAATGCTGTAGGCTGCGTACCATCACCTCTAAAGTACATAGGCACATCACCCTCTATTGCAAGCATAAGCCAGCTCTCACTCTTACCAGGAATAATAGAAATAGCCTGACCAAGCCTTTCCTTAAGCTGAGTCTCTTTTTCTTTAGTAACTGTTACATTAGTTTTTGTAGAAATAAATGGCATATTTTCATCCTCCTTTTTTGCAATTCATAGCACTCATAATCTTTGCACAAAAAGCACAAGTAGTCAAAGCTATTGCCCTTAAGTACATTATAAAAGCTACCGGTATTTCCGATAGCTTTCATGATTCAAAATTAAAGTTCTTCTTTATGCTCTTTTACATATTTTTTGATGCCCTTGAAGGTTTCCTTACTAATAATATGTTCTATTCTGCAGGCATCATTTTCTGCGATTTCTTCGCTAACTCCTGCAGTAAGTATAAGGAACTTTGTAAGGTTAGTGTGCTTTTCATAAACACTCTTAGCCTTTTTCAGCCCCTCGTCTGTAAGCTCAAGATCGCCGTTACCAGCAACAGTCAAAAGTCCATCGTCCTTTAAGATTCCAACAGCTCTGGAAACACTAGGTCTTGAAAAACCAAGTTCATTAGCTACATCTATTGATCTTACATTACCATTCTTCTTTTTTAAAAGGTAAATTGTTTCAATGTAATCCTCACCTGATTCATGCATATCTCGCATTATATGGCCTCCTTAAAGTCTGTTTGTATCCACTTAATTAGTATACAACATGCCCAGTTTTATTCAAAGTGATATTTGTTTATAATGACAATTGTATAAGTCTGTAGTATTATAGGTAAGTTGCACTACAAAAACGAATCTATTTGATAAAAGAAAAATATATTTAGCTAGGAGGTATTTATAAAATGGATTCAAAGCGTATGAAATGGACCACATTAGCATTCATGGCCTTTTCAACCGTATGGGGTTTCGGAAATGTTCTTAATGGTTTCATTTATTTCAATGGTATTCAGGTTATTTTCAGCTGGATACTCATGTTTGCACTTTATTTTGTTCCTTATGCACTTATGGTTGGTGAACTTGGTTCAGCCTTCAAAAATTCAGGCGGTGGCGTAAGTTCATGGATTTTCAGCACAACAGGTCCTAAGCTTGCATACTATGCTGGTTGGACATATTGGGCTTGCCATATCACTTACATTGCATCTAAGTCTTCAGGTGGTCTTAAGGCACTTAGCTGGGCTATCTTCAGAAACGGCGAGACTTATGATACATTCCCTACTCTTGGTGTACAGCTTGTAACACTTGCTATCCTGCTTTTCTTCTGCTGGGTTGCATCTAAGGGTCTTAACCCTCTTAAAAAGCTTGCTACACTTGCTGGAACAAGTATGTTTGTAATGTCCATTCTTTACATCATCATGATGTTCGCAGCTCCTGCAATCAATCCTGGTGCAGGTTTTGTATCAATGGATTTCTCAGCAAAGAATCTTATTCCTCAGTTTGATGTTAAGTACTTCACATCACTTTCTATCCTTGTATTTGCAGTTGGTGGATGTGAGAAGATCTCTCCTTATGTAAATAAGGTTGAGAATCCCAGCAAGGGCTTCCCTAAGTCAATGATCACTCTTGCAATCATGGTTGTTGTTTGCGCTATGCTTGGAACTGTTGCAATGGGAATGATGTTTGATCCTGCTGATATCAACGCTTCAGCTGAGAGCTTCAACGCATACAACTCAAACGGAAGCTACTGGGCATTCCAGAAGCTTGGCAACTACTACCACATCGGTGATACACTTCTTATCATCTATGCTGTATGTAACGTAATCGGCCAGCTTTCAACTCTTGTTATCAGTATCGATGCTCCTCTTCGTATGCTTCTCGACAACGAGGATGCAAGAGAGTACATCCCTTCTGGTCTTCTTAAGAAGAACGCTTCAGGCGCTTATGTTAATGGAATCAAGATGGTAGCTGTTCTTTCAGGTTCTATCATCCTTATCCAGTCATTCGTTCCTGGTGCTGCAGCAGTTCTTAAACAGCTCACAAAGCTTAACTCTGTATGTATGCCTCTTCGTTACCTTTGGGTATTCTTTGCATACATGGCAC
The DNA here is from genome assembly GCA_015056655.1 of Butyrivibrio sp. Taxonomy (GTDB): domain Bacteria; phylum Bacillota; class Clostridia; order Lachnospirales; family Lachnospiraceae; genus Butyrivibrio. The sequence continues at coordinate 341 of SVFV01000067.1, read as the reverse complement.
TTCGCAAGGCTGGTGACAAGTTCCCTGCTGAGTACAGATTTGTCAAAAACCAGAAAGTTGCTCTTTTCTTTGGTGGCTGGTGCTTCCTTGTAACTGCAGCAAGCTGTATCCTTGGTATGTACGATACAGATCCATTTACATTTGCACTTAATGTAATCACTCCTCTTGTTCTTACTGGACTTGGAGTAATTCTTCCCATTATCAAGAAGAACGAAAACAAGAAATAATATAAATGTGCAGCAAAAAAGGGGCTGTGAAATAATCAGCCCATGAAAAAAAGAGAAGTAATAGCTGGAAACAGCCGATTACTTCTCTTTTTTCATGGTAAAATATTACCATGA
>SVFV01000066.1 GCA_015056655.1 Butyrivibrio sp. | reverse complement strand
TGTCAATACGCAAATATGAATCATCTCAAGATTTCATCTATTGTAGACACCGTGCTGAAACTACCTGAATGGCTTGAAATAATCTCTTTCAATTAGCCCTACCTTCTTCTATTATGTAGCCTTCATATGTAGGGGCAGTAATATGCTGCCCCTATATTGACTCTTCTCTTACACTTGTCATCTGTAAATGGCATATCCAATATAGATAAGGTATATCAGCACCAATGAGCATCCTTCAATTCTGTTTAGCCTATTCGATGTTCTCGAATACATAAGCGTTAAAAGGCTTGTAAAGATCAAGACAACTAGGTCAACTACAGATGCTACATTGACTGATATTGGATGAACTACACCTGAAACTCCCAGGATGAATAGCATGTTAAAGATATTTGATCCTACGACATTTCCAATTGCTAATCCTGTTTCGCCCTTTTTTGTAGCAACAATTGACGTTACAAGTTCCGGAAGGGATGTGCCCACTGCTACTATCGTTAGACCTATCAGGGTCTCAGTCATTCCTGCCATTTGGGCAATCTCTTTAGCACTGTAAACAACTGCCTGTCCACCAATAATTATCATTGCCAGTCCTATTATTATGAACAGTACACACTTCCAAAGCGGAAGAAAATCCGTATCATCCGGTACTTCCGGATTCTTTTGGGCTTCAAATATCAAGAGATACATGTATAAAAGAAATAACAGCAGTATGAATAGCCCTATAAATCTTGAGATATTCCCGGCAATAGCGCTACCATCTGCAAAATATGAGATATTAGGCTTAAACGTCCTGTAATCCAGGCATAATAGCAAAACAATTGCAGCAGCTCCTATAGATATCGGAATATCTCTTTTTACAAAAACATTCTCTACCGACAATGGTTTTACCATCGCACAAACTCCTAGAACAACTAACAGGTTAAAAAATGTTGGAACCAACAACATTGCTCACTGAAATTTCATTGGATCCCTGTAGTGCAGCTGAGACACTTACTGCCAGTTCCGGTGCACTTGTGCCAAGAGCAACAATAGTAAGTCCAATTATTACTGAGGGAACTTTTAGGTTCTTTGCTGCATCTGAACTTCCTTTAACAAATATATCAGCACCTTTTATAAGTGCAATAAAACCAATCAGCAGTATAAATACATCTTTTATCATCATATTTCTCCATCATTCATAATATTATAGAATCTTCTCCCCGAATTTAATCTTTCTATAAATCTTGTGTATGATCGTTACCGGAAGTGATACTACAACATATAATGTAGAAAAACCGCCACAGATTACCATAAGAATAATGAATATGTATGTTATAAAATTAATCATTTTCTGTCCCTCGAATCTTTCTTGGCATTGTTTTCCTTTATTTGGTCTTCATCATAATCCGGGGCATTATGCTCAGCTATAAGCACCCAAATAACAGCACCGACTATAAGGCCCGTGCATATAACAGCAATCGCATTTGCAACCATTTCTAAATCTCCTTTTCTCAAATAAAAATTGACAAATACTTTCTTTATTCAGTTGTTTGGGGATTGATTATTTTAGACCGTCCTTATCATGAATAAAGGTTATGATATTGTTCCTTGAACAAATGACATTTGCCCAGGGAAAGATTGAAGGTAGATTAGACTTAAAATAAACACCTATAGACAGAAAGAAGCATAGAATCAGTGTCAGAACGACAATGCGCTTATTTGAAGAGCTTCTTTCCAACTTTTTTATGACTTCACTTAGAATACTTACATCCTTTATTTCCGCAGCCGAAAGCACATGAGCGATGCTATAGTTTACATAAGAGTTTGCAGTCAATGGCTTGGATGCCTGAGACTCCTCTGTAGCAGTACCATAGCCAAAACTATTTGATAACTCCAAACTTTCATGAGCATCAAAAAAGATGCCACCTATTACAATGGTAAACAATAAGAGAAGCAATATTGAGTTTTTAGCAAATGCTCCCAGCTTCATCTAAAACTCTCTCACGTATTTCAAACTTCTTCTATAATAACAAAAAATAAGATTATTAAAACTATTTTTTGATTATAGCTCCTCATATTTGAGAAGCCTAATCTTATAAGACAAGAATATCTTCGATTATATAGTTGTGCCATATCGTACTGATAGCACAACAACTTTCCTTACTTAAGACCTATTTTTTGAGTAACTCACAATATCCTTTTCTGCTCGTTCCAACATATTTGATCACGCCATCTTCAGTCAGTTTCTTAATATGATATCGTACTCCATCTATTGTAAGTCCAAGTTCTTCCGTTATGGTCTTTCTCGTTATATTACCTCTCCAGCCACAAATTACGTTTCACAGTTGCTTCAACTTTGAAAGCTGCAGGAGTATATAAAAAAGAAAAGGTCGCAAACCCAGATAATATCTAGGTTTGCGACCACTACAAAATGCCGGCGACCGGGATCGAACTTTTAGTGGTCTCGCAAAGCCGCAGAGAAAGGGGCTTCGCCGACCACGCCTCTTTTTTGTACCAAATTTGTACCACTTTCGTGTAGTAAAGGGTGCTCATAAATACTGAATAATATGCAAACTTTCAAATGAAATCTGTACCGGTTTTCAATACCCAACCTGCTTTGCAATCTCTCCCAATGTCATTCTTTCTTCCATACTGACCTTATAAAAATATTGTCTGTTCCAATGCTAAAGGCTGCCCAAAGGTAGAGGTCAATACATCTTCTTAGTTTATCGAAAATCTTGAAAACCTGATAAATTCATATTCCAGCCCCATATTTTCTGAATACTTGCGTATTTCCGCCTTTTCATCGTCACACATTTCATCATAGAAAGGACGGTCCTTGACTTTGTGATATGTGCTGACTTCATCGATTTTCAGCATATCGCCCCATGGGGCAATATATAGTTTACCAAGCTGATATTTTCCGACTTCTTTGTATACTCTCGTTGTATAGCAGTATCCCAATTTGCTTAAATAGTTCTGCACTGATTCATACTCGTGCTCAGGAAATGTCATTTTTTCAAACATATTGTTAAAATTCTTCATCGTAGGAATATGGATTAGCACCGCTCTTCCCTGATACTTTTCAAGTAAGTACCAATATGCCTCATTACAAAGGTACTGAGTTGGAGTTTTCGATATGCTACTTCTTATACCAGTTGCTGCCAGATGTTCCGAAATAGTCTTTAGATCAATAACGCTAAAAAGCCTGCTCCTGTCTTTTTCTGCACATTGCTCTATACGAAATGAGTCAGTCAAATTCTTATCCACTCCAAAGAAATATACCACATCATAATCTGCCGGAAGCAGATCAATATCTTTCTTAAGCCCGGTAAAAGAATTAGTCAGTAAAATATGATGTTGCGATAATGCTTTAACCAACATAGATGATGAATTATTCCGACCTTTAAAGCCTATATATGCTTCTCTTGTTGTCATATATGCCCCCATGATAGACTATTTACCCTTTCATAATCGTAATTTTCAAGTTCTTTATGAATTTAATCTTGTATGTTCCCATTATCCAACAGCGTACTTTCCTTCAGTAACCACCTCAAACGGTTCTCTTATGAAATTGAAGCAACTGACAGTATCAACTGCAGATAACATGTTTTTAAGCCTCTTTTTCGTCAGAGGAAATGTCACTAGAGCCAGTGCTTCATCCTTGCTAACCCATTTTACGTCCAAGCTTTCATCACTTGTAGAAGGCTCTCCTCCTGTGTATTTGCATGAAAAATCAATATTGACTACATCTTTTTGAATATTTTTACATACTCCTATGAAGCCTGTGATTTCGACATCTACGCCGGTTTCTTCTTTAATCTCTCTTTTAAGTGCATCCTGCAGAGTTTCACCTGGCTCAACCATTCCACCAGGATATTCCCATCCTCTTCGTGGACTTTTCAGTAAAAGTACTTCATCTTTGTCATTGCACACCAAACCTGCTACCGAAACAAAATGCGTATATTCCATTTTTCCTCCAACTCTTTAGCATAATGCTACTATAAAGATATTATCTTATGCCTAGTTCCCTAATTGTTTCCTTGCAATGATTCGATTTCCGATGTATTGAATTTGAAAGCCTCTTTTGATATACATGGAATCCGTTCCACCACAATTTCTTGCATCAAAAGCTCCATCAGACGGATAACCTTCAATATAATCAAAGCCATTTTCTTTGGCATAATCACATGAGCATTCCAACAATGAGTCTGCTATTCCCCTTCCCCTCATATCAGGGGCAACTATATAGCATACTATAGCTAACACCTTGGAATCAGAATCTATCCCATACCAACTTTCAGGATCATTATCTTTGCTGTGTCTAAAGTAGTTTTCTTTCAAATCCGCATTACAGAATCCAACAATCTCTCCATCAGAAATTGCAACAAATCCATTAAGCTTTCCATTCTTCACCAATTCATATGCATAATTTCTTTTGCTGAAAGGTCGTTCATTTTCTGGGAGTGCACTTCTTTCTGCTTCCTTCTGCTCAGTCCAATGATGCCAAACACAATAACAACCTTTTTGCTCACTACCATCTGAAAATGCCCTGTTATCGAAATATGTCACATATTGTTCTGCCATATCAGGCGTCAATCTGTGTACACTAATCTTATTCATACCAACTCCCCAATAATGTTTTATCCTAGCATCTTTACTATAGCCACATCCACTTCATCCACATATCCGATATCTTCGCTAAGATTCCATAGATATACCTTAGACATCTCATCTCCATCAGCATACTTAAAAGGAGCAAGAGCATCTTTTTCTCCAAGAAAAACAGCCTGATACTTCTGTGTACCATGAAAATCAGTTACTCTACAAAGCCCTTTAAACTCTAGTTCTAAATTCTTCTGATGAGTTTCTTCAAACAACTCCCTATATGCTGCTTGTCGGGCTGTCTCGCCAGCTTCTATGCCCCCGGCAGGAAACTCCCACTGTTTTCTCCAATTGTTATAACCAATTAGGTACTTATCTCCAACCTTAACTATGGCATACGCACCAGTGACGTTAGAATACTCGGTTATTTGATTTTCAGTAATATCTATAAATTCATGTAGAATCCAGCCGCTTCTATTTTTTGCAATCATCTTTTTATCTCAATCCGTTAGCAAACACCCATGAGTAGACTGACTGTACCCACGGGCAAACCCGTGGGGTTCTGATTGGCAAGTGTAGCTTGTAATCGTACATCATTTTCAGACTTTGGAGTTACAAGTGTAAATCTGTTTGAATCAGGACTTTTATTACCAAGTAGTCCAACGACCACATTAGCGGTAAATTTTTGCTTTTTAGCAAGGAAGTACAGTCAATCTCCCTGATTATTAAGTTGTTAAGCTATTTTAATACCGCTGTTTAATATTTTAAGTTTATTAGCCTTAATCCAAGTGATTAGGGCTTTTTCTCTGTTGTATTGTTCCTCAAATTTTGCAGTGCATTTATTTTTATCTATATCATGTGTCATATGATCATAGCAGTATAGCAGGAACGATGAATACCAATCTCTCTGTACTTCAGTTCCATCATGTAGTTTAAACAATCTATCGGACAGCTTCTTTTTTATATAATCATCTGCTGTATGGTCATACTGCGAAGCCCTGTAGTTGTTCGGGACTTCTATATATGTGCCACCTGTGGCTTTAAATTTCTTCTCTACATTTGACTGAAAACCTCCGGGACATCTGTTTTTTATGGATTTACCGAACCGCTTTTTCCTGTTAAATCTACCCTTATCGTTCTTAGTGGTTTCCATGGCTCGCTTCATGAGCTTACTTGCATTTTTAGACTCAGTAACAAATACATCTCCAAGACTCCGCAGGTGATTTACATCCTCGTTTATTGCAAGCTTTCTGTTTACAGCATTGATACGACATAATTCAGAATGTCTGGCTCTCAGTTTCTTATAATGATTTGAGTATTTCCATGTCTTATGACCTTTCTTTACAGTACCATCATCATTGTAATTTTGTGGGTTAGTTGTTCTCCTTGACCTGTCCATAGCACGATAGAGCAGACGTTCTTTCCGTTCGGAAGTCTGTATACTATTGCCACGCTCCGAAAGGTTCTTCAACCCTACCTCTATATTAGAAGTGTAGGCAATGGTCTGAGTGCCAATATCCGCACCTATCATACCTTTGACGTATTTATGACGGGGATTGCCATATTTATCGTATTTCGGTTTCGGCTTACCTTCAATAGTTAAGTGTAAATATACTCGGTATTTACCCCTTATCATTTTGGGAACGAGCGTGGCATAGCAAGGTCTGTATGTATCTACACAATAGGCATCTTCAATGAGTGTATTAACAGCTTTTTTATCCATAATCTCAGGTTCAGCAAGATAAGCTAAAACAGCATTTACTTCGTCTGTTTGAAACCTGTCATCTACATGTATCCCGAAAGTTGTCTTTCCAAGTTTGAATTGCAATCTATTATCCTTTACAGATATAGGAATACCACGGTTTATTTGTTTTGCTCGGATACAAGGCAGTTCTCCATATTTTGAAAAATGGATGGTTTTACCATTACCATAAAGGCAATTTTCCATACCTCGCCAAACATCTTCAGCTTTGGTTAGAGCAAAGACAGCATCGACACCATACTTTTTGCCTATTGGAATCATAGATTTTCTACAGTGATCCCATGTAACATTATAGAATTTCTGCATTTCATTAAGCTGATTAGCAAGAATTTTGCGTTTAGTCTTATCTCCTGTATTACCATACAGGGATAATAGTTTGCGATACCTCTTTGTACGAAAAAGCTGATCATAATTCTTTCTCATAAGGCCAACAAGTTCATTGCCTGCCTTGCGGATTTTATCAGAAAGGATCACAATCTTAAGCACATCAGAATAAGGCATATCAGTCTCAGCGACTAAAATATGCCTATCAGAAAGTTTATGATATTGTTTCAGAATCTTCTTGCATTCTCCATCAATCATGATTTTTCTGCTCCTCAATGTACCTAATTACCGTAGCTTCGCTTATATGCCCTACTGTTGATACAAAATATCCTTTTGACCACAAAACGCCGCATCTTGCATAGAATTGTTTAAGCTGCGGAAATGTCCTGAATAGTTCTATTGCACTGATACTTTTAAGAGTTCTGACAACATCACATGGTGCAACAGTCTGTGGGACATCTATGAAAATATGTATATGGTCAGGCATTACTTCAAGTGTCTTAATACGATAATTATAATCATTGCAGATTTTTTGAAGTATCAGCTTGAGTGTATCTTCAACATTACCTTTTAATACTGAAAATCTAAATTTAGGACACCATATAATGTGGCACTGTATCAGATATTTGCAATGCGAAGCACTATGATATTGCTCCTCACTCATTGTCCTTAACTCCTAACTGATATTTTTCCTGAATTCCCCTACGCATCAGGTCAAGAAATGTTATGGTTTCACCTTCCTCAACGGAATAAATACGTGCAAGGTTTTCCAGTTCCTTTTTCCATTCGGAAGGAATAGAAATATTGATCTGTACGTTATTACTTTTAGGTCGTGCCATCTATCTACCCCTCCATACTTTCAATAATTCACCAGCTGTAAAATCGGGTTCCAAACTTTCTTCTCTTAAAAGATTCCTCACAAACTTTGCATCAAATTTATCGTCGGGAGCCATTGTTCCTTTAGCAATCTCAAATGCATAGGAATCCATCAGTTTTACAAAAGGCTTGTTCGTTTTCATCCATTGTTCAATATGTCGCTTTTTTGCAAGACGTTCATTGTCTTTATTCTTGTCTCTATTTTTATATGCAAAAGCGGCATATGCCTTTTGTGCTGTTTTATACCCATACCCCTGAGCATCATCAAGAACCTCACCGGTATCGGTTGACACTATACAATATCTCATTTCAAATGTGTCATATGCGGGAGAATTATTCCAAGGTTCTTCCTTGTCCACAACTGCATCATGATGTGTGGTTACTTTGTATTTGATTGCTTTGTAGGTTTTATCCATAATTTTTGTGTACCTCATGTATTTATTACATAGATTGTTTATTATTTCTATGTATGTGTCAAAAAGAAATCGGCTTCATCCCACAGGCGAGCCTGTGGGTTTTCGCCTACGTTAAGCTAAAATTTACTTTATAACATAATCCACTTCTCTCATCACCACGAAATCACAATCTGTGATATCACGGTTACTTCCTCTATAAAATATAAAACTCAATTATTTCTTGATACTCCAATAACCGTTATAGGCATAATGGTCATTGGTTCCAACTAACAGGCTATCAGATTTTTCAAAACCGCACTGCTGAAGTGCTTTAATTCTTTCAACTGCATAAATTGGTGCTTTTGTGATGATCGTATCGCACTCAAATAATTCAAATGCAGATTTTAAAATAAGTGAAAGAATTCCTTCCAATACTTCTGCTTTCTCATAATTACTGCCAACGTCCAGCCTAAGGACCCCGACACCATTAAAATCATCATCTGCCACTCTGTGAAACAACTCTATTGTGCCAATTGCTTTTGATGTTTCTTTATCGATTATGGCCCAACGTACAAACCACCTTGCTTCGTAAGAGCTTAGCCAAAAGTCAATTGCCTTTTCCATACGCTCTACTGACGAATAATAAAAATTATCGCCATCACAATTATCACTATTAAAAAATGGCAAGGCATGCTTATCACTGTATACCTTTAGCAGATCGCTTGCATCAACCTTTTTCACAAACCTAAGTAAATACTTATCGTTCTCTAATACCGGACAGTTCTCATACACACTCATTTAGTGATCCTCACTATAACATACTATTTTTCAACTAACTAAGCATTTCTATATGACAGTTACTAAAGCATTTATACGAACACATGTTCTTTATTATATCAAATAAAAAAGAGAAGCACAATACTTGCTTCTCTCTTACTGCCGGCGACCGGGATCGAACTTTTGTGACATCTCAGAACCCGCATGGAAAGGAGCCTTGCGGACTCACCTTCTTTTTTGGTCCATTTCCTGACCCACTTTCGTATGATAAAGGATATATTCATATTTATTGAATAACAAACAATATTTACAGCAGCGATATCAATCTTTAAATCATATCTGTATCTTTGATTATCCAAAAGTAAGCTCCAATAGTTCAAGCGCTGCTTCTTTACTCTTAACTCGAATCAGATTGTCATCAGGCTTAGCTCTGGATAGTAGATTCATACTTCCATACCACACAATCTCATTGTCAATAATTGCATAGTGTTCATGCATGTGATCCTGTATTCTGACGTTTACTCCGTTGTCCTTTAATAACTGCACAATGCCTTTAGTATCTTTAATCCTTTCCTCCGGATATCCTTCTGGGTTAAGGGTGACAACAGTTATTCTGATCCCATCTTCCTGTTTTTTCTTTACAAGCCTAATAAAAGATTCAACTTTAGAATGATTTAAGCCTGGACTTGAAATAACAATTTCCTTATTTGCTTCCAAAAGATCCTTCTCATAAACACTTTCATATGAATCCATGTCAAAGATAGAATTTGCATCCTGCTTGTCTATAATCGCATTATTCCAAATTACATACCCTATCTTCTTATAAGCTCTAAGGCGCTTGTGGTACATTTTTTCAAGAACTCGAATATGCGAATCTACGTAATCATATATTATTACTTCCGTCTTTGTCTTATAATCTCTATGTAACCTCCCGGCAAATTGCTCAATATTGCCTTCAGCTGCTGCAGGCATTGCCAGCATCAATGTATCAAGTCTTGGAAAATTAAACCCTTCACCAACATATTTATCAATTGCCACGAGTATTACAGATTCATCATCAGAAGCAGCTCGCATCTGCAATCTCATTTCATCTTTAGCTTTTCTACTTCCTCCGCCTTGCAGAAGGTATACATGATCTGCTTTTCCCTGCAATCTCTGATAAATCAGCTCCGCATGTTCTTTGTATTTGGTTAATACCAGCGGAGTTCTACCATCCTTAATACAGTCTTCCACATCAGATATTATCTGATCATTCCTAGAATCACACTCAATTACAGCCCGGTTTGCGTCTGTTATCTTCAGATCTGTAGAACTTACAAGCCTCGTAAATCGAGGATATACAAAATGCGCTATGCCTTGTTTCTGCGCTCTCTCTTTAGCAGTATATCTGAACCGAATAGGTCCAAACTGCATAAACACTTTCTTTTCAAGTCCATCTTCCCGTTTAGGAGTAGCTGTTAATCCATATACATACTTTGCTTTTGCTGCCCCAATTACATCTTCAACCGTCTGCGCTGCTCCATGATGGCACTCATCCATAATTACCATTCCGTAGTTTTCGATAATTGGATTGATTTCATCACCTTTTCCAAGAGAAGAAAAAATAGCAACATCAACTATTCCAGTCATCGAGTCATGCCCGGCATACAGTTTTCCGATCAAGTTTTTTCTCTTTTTAATTCTTCCTGTTTTTGTTTTATATTCAGGTAATTCAGCTTTAATATCTAAGAATCTGCTTAAATCTTCAATCCAGTTCTTCTGAATTTCTGTGTTATGAACAAGAATTAGTGTATTCACCTTTCTTTGGGCAATTAAATATGCACCTACAACCGTTTTCCCAAAAGATGTCGTGGCTGCTAGTACGCCGTTGTCGTGCTCCAAAATTGCTTGTGCACCTCTCATCTGTTCCTCATATAAAGCACCATTGAAAGAAACATCTAAAGGAGTTCCCTTACATCTGTTATCAGTAAGAGAAAATGGAATTCCAGATGCATTTAATTTTTCAATTAGTGAATCTAAAAGAGCTCTCGGAATACAAATATAATCTCCATCATCATAACCACAAGAAATGATCCTAGACATACCTTGCGTTGAAAAGCCCATACCTGCAGTCTTATAGAACTCCGAATTGCTAAATGCAGCCATTCTCCTTATAGCATTCTGCATTTTATATTGCATTCCTTTTGAATTAATGTATATCTTATCAGAAATGATGATTTCTACTACGGAAGGTGCATCTTCCTTACAAAAAGAAAGTTTCACTTTTTCCCAAGGCTTCTGTTTTCTCGCCATGGTATCATCTGCATCTTCATCAAAATCATTACATAGGCCCCCTAATAAGCCATCTGCTCCCCAGGCCTTTATCTTTTCTTCAACAATCTCTTTAGAGATTCTTTTAACATTCTTGAGGCACTCCCATTGATCAGGATATGCATTCCAGTTTTCATCTATGAAAGCACTATTCCCAGCCTGTAAAGCCAGTCCCTGTAATGGCAGCGCTATCAGATTTCCTAATCCAGATCTCCCAGTCTTTGCATTAATCGGAATATGGTCCTGAGCTGGGAGCATTCTGTCGTAATATGTGAATTTTTTCATATTAACAGATTCGGCACCTTTGGTTAGCAAAGCTGTTCCAAATCTTCTTGCTGTAGATGCCAATATCGGCTTTTCAAAGAATATCCAAAAATGGGCTCCCTTGCCAGATCTTGAGCGCTCAACTAAAATCGGCACGTCATTGTCTTCACATATCTTCCTAAATGTGTTTACTTCATTCATCCATTCAGAATCAGGATTTGCCCAATCATCACCACAAACATCATCATTATGACAATCAAAGTCAAACACAAGAAAGTTTATAGTTTCATCAAGAAGTAGCGGGTATACCCCTAATACATCCGAAGCATCTTCCTTCTTTCCTCTCAGATGCTCATAAACTACTTCATCCGTCAATTCCTTATAATTCGGATTTCTACATTCACCACAAGAAAACTTGGGATTATTTCTCTTTGGACACAATCCATCTTTCCAAAAATACCAACACTGAGTATAGTAGCTGTGCTTTCCGGTTTTCTTATTAACCTTTCCATAACGCAGACTATAAACATCGTTTCGTCCGTTAAACAAGTTGCGGAAGAATTTTATTCGATGCTTGGTTATTTCCAAAGGTCTGACTCTGGCACCTTGATTATCTTCAAATAGAATGTTCTTGTCAGGAGATAGATCTTCAATATTCTTTGCTTCTTTTCTATAAGTAATACCAACCTCATCGAGCAAACTATGCAAATAACCTATCTCTTTTTCAAGTTGATTGATTCGTGAAATATATTGATCTTCGTTCATATACGTTATCTCTTCAAATATCCTTCCATTTGTCAAAAATGGGTACGGCATAAGCCATACCCACAAAATATCATTTTAATTTCTTTTGCCATTCATCAGCGACCCTAATGACATGTGCTATAGTATCTCTCCTGATAACGCTTGTTGGATAATATCTGGACACCACTTCCCAAGATGTAATCATCTTAGCCTTTTTACAAATAAAATCAGGTACATCAACGCCATTTTGTTGGGCTAAAATTACAAGTTTTGTAATATCATGTCCCCAAGGCTGTCCTCCCGTTTTTAGAGAAATAGCATACTTTAAAGTTTTCTCTACACCCTGCTGAGTCAAATAGGCAGCCTGATGCTTTTGATACTTATCATCACTGTTAACAAGGTTCTTAGCAGTTTTTATATCAGCTTTTGCAATTGATAACAAAGTATTCCCCATTACGCAGCCTGCCTTTTATAAATAATCTGTCCCTTCTCTGCTAATTCCTTGCAGATAGGAGCTTTTTCTTTTTTCTGATAAATTTCATCAATAGATTTAAAATATAGGAAATCATATTCCTGGGCAAAATCCAAAAGATACAAGTCCTTCATAAATTCGTTAAAGGATTTTCTATCACTAAGCGCATTGACTGTTTTCTTACTGATGATAACAATATCTATGTCAGATTTTTCTTTACATCTCTCTTCCAACACGGATCCAAACAGCATAATAGCATCAATATCCGGGCACTTTTTTGCTGTACTAATGATGTGCCTGATAATCTCAGCTTTATAATCCGCAACCATTACGGATGAATCATAATTTGTATTAACTTTGATAAGTTTGCACATAAATGATCACCACCTATCCATCAATAACTATGATTTATAGCCTTATTATACCTTACAAACATCGTAAAAAAAAGAGAAGCATCTTACGCTTCTCTCTTACTGCCGGCGACCGGGATCGAACTTTTAGTAGTCCCCAAAACCCGCAGAGAAAGGGGCTTCGCCGACCACGCCTCTTTTTTGTACCAAATTTGTACCACGGAAGTTTGACACCCAAAATCCTCAGAAGCCAGTGATGGCTTTATTTTTTGCGCAAATTTGAATGTTGTGTATTG
>SVFV01000065.1 GCA_015056655.1 Butyrivibrio sp. | reverse complement strand
CGGTGAAAGTCGCATGTCCGGTGCTAGTCGGGGGAAAAGCTGGAGATAACTTCAAAGGCTTACCTATCGAAACAAGCGGAATCCATGCTGTACGCAGCTCTCATTGGATATATCCACTACGAAGCGCCTGAGAATGAGCAGAACTTCAAGATGCTTCTTGAGATGATCAATTCTATGGAAGTAAGGGAGGACGATGAGAGCTTTAAGAACGCCATCGACCTTATTTTTGAGGATCTGGAAAAAGAAAAGCCTGATCACTTTGCAGTAAGGCAGTACAAGAAATTCAAACTGGCAGCCGGCAAGACAGCCAAGTCAATTCTTGTATCAGCCGGTGCGAGACTAGCGCCTTTTGATATTGCAGAGCTCAGAGAGCTTACAGCCTATGATGATCTTGAGCTTGATACTCTTGGCGATGAAAAGACAGCTCTTTTCCTGATTATGTCAGATACGGATAGTACATTTTCATTCCTTATCAGCATGATCTACACTCAGCTTTTTAACCTTTTGTGTGAGAAAGCTGATGATGAGTATGGCGGAAGGCTTCCAGTTCATGTCAGGTGCCTTATTGATGAGTGCGCCAACTGCGGAACAATTCCAAATTTGGAGAAGCTTGTAGCAACCATCCGAAGCAGGGAAATATCAGCATGTCTGATATGACGCGAACAAGTTTACCGGCACAATGTCCCAATGCGTTGTAATGAGATTTACCCTCAGAACGCTTCTGAGCATAGTAATCATTGAAAGTTTTGTTGTTTTTGACAACGTTGTGAGCAGCATTTACCAGTGCGAAGCGTAGCGGCCTTGAACCGCGTTTAGACATCTTGGTATGCCTGGCTTCGAAATTGCCTGACTGATATACAGCAGGATCCAGACCGGCAAATGCGAGTACCTTCGAGGGATTAGAGAAACGGGATATATCCCCGATCTCCCCCAGTATCATTCCCCCATTGATTGCACCAATGCCGGGAATGGTCATTATAACGGAATCCAGGGATTCAACAAGCGATTCCATATCGGATTCCACAGTAGTAACCTGCTTATCCAGAAGCTCTATCAACTCGATGGTCTGAGTAATCTGGAGAGCAACGGAGCTGTCATTGATACCGACAGATTTCTGTGCAAGAACTCTTATCTCTTGTGCCGTATCCTTCTTGAAATGGCCGTGGGAAGCAACTTCAAGAAGATGAGCAAGATGAGTCATGTGCATAGAAGCAACCATACCGGCGGTAGGGGCTTCCTTAAGAAGCGCATAGCAGCTCTTATGATGAACTCCGTTAAAGAAGTACTGGATCTCAGGAAATGCCTGATCAACGTAAGAAGTCAACTGGATCTTAGCCTGTGTACGCTTCTTGATCAGCTTCATCCTGAATCTGCCGAGTTCCTTAAGATGAAGCAGAGAGATATCGTACTTCGTAAAGAAACGTGTAGGGTTCATCATCAAAGCCTTAGCAATGACTAAGGTATCGACCTTATCAGTCTTGGTCTTACGGATGTTGTTCTTCCGTAGGGTCGAAGTCTGGATAGGGTTAATGACACAAACCTTGTAGCCACTAAGAACAAGGAATTCAACAAGGTTGTTGCCATAATGGGCCGTTGACTCAAGACCTATGATGAGCTGGCCAGGATCGAGGGAATCGAGACTGGACTTCAGCTTATGGAAGCCATCATAGTCGTTTGTGAATTTGAACGGCTGAAGCATTACTTCACCATCTGAGGATACCGCAGAGGCAAAGTGGTTGAGTTTGGCAATATCAATGCCTACATAGATCATAAAACCTTCCTTTCTGAGTGTATTGGATGCTGTGACAATCCACAGGCGTTTATCCTCATAGACTTGATTGAAATAAGTGCTTAGGAGACAGATCTCCTGGCAACATCCAGCTTATAAACAATTCAGATAAAACCGTGGCAATACACTCCTTCAAGTAGTTGGACTACAGGAATAAATCTAAAGTCCACAGCATCTGAATGTATTGTACTGTCACATCACTAAAAGAAAGGAAAATGTGATGATTTAGCTTCTGAAATCATCATACAAGAGTTCCTATGAAATATGCAGTAGTTGACTTAGAAATGTGTTGTGTACCCAAGGGATATAGAAAGTTTGGTTATAAGTATCGCCAGGAAACAATTCAGATCGGAGCAGTTCTTCTTGATGAGGACTATGAGGTCATTGATGAATTTAATACATATGTAAAGCCTGAATACGGCTGCATTGACAGCTTTATCGAGAACCTGACAGGTATATCTCAGAAGGATGTTGCTGATGCGCCTTGTTTTGAAGAAGCATTAGAAGCTTTCCTGGATTGGCTGCCTGCAGATGATGTCAGATGCGTATCCTGGAGCAATTCAGATCCTAAGCAGATTATCCATGAAACCTTTGAAAAGGGCATAGAGGATGATCGCCTGGAGATTGTCTTTGCTAATTGGATTGATTGCCAGAAGACCTTCGGTGAAAAGATGGATAGAAAGAAGTCCTACAGTCTTGAAGAAGCTCTTTTCATCTCAAACATTGCTCCTGAAGGCAGAGCACATGATGGATTGGTTGATGCCGCTAATACAGCAGTCCTCTTTACAAAGCTGGAGACAGATCCTGATTATAGGCTCAATGAATATTATGAAACTGCAAGAAAAGAAGATGTTGATCATCTCAGTTTCTGCATGGGAGATTTATTTGCCGGGTTAGTGTTGGCATAAAAGCTGGTGCTGAAATAGCTCGCTTCCTCAGAACAATTGAATATCCTTTTTGATTTTTTGATTCGCGAAAAAATCATGTCCTGTAGTGAAAGGAGGAATGCACTGCAAAAGATTATGGAAAAACGGCAGTGTAAATTTCACATGAAAGATACAGGGCATAATGCAAGTGATATTTTCAAAAAGGATTCTTTACAATTGAATATTGATGAGGAGGTGGCGGCAATGAACAGCAATCCGGAGCGCTATAGCGGTGTATATAAAGAGTTAGCTGAACTAATTGGTGATGCTGCGACAATGAAAATCTGGAAACGCTTTTTCTGGACTAAATATTACATTTCCGCAGAAACTTTATTCAATTGATTTCCGTAAAGATTTCATTATGGAAAATATGGAATCTATGAGACCTTCAGAAATGGCAAAGGCTCTAGGGCTATCAGAGAGAAGGGTAAGACAGATAATTGCAGAGATTAAGAATGTAAATAATTAAGGATAATTATCGAGGCGGTGCGTCTTTAAGGGAATATTAAGATTATTTTTAAGGATACATCATTTTGATAGAATATAATGTATAGTGAGGGCTTATGGAATTAAGGCTGTAAGCCTTTGGAAGGGATAATATCGATGAGTGAAACATCATTTATTGGAGAATTGAAAAATGGTCCAGAGATGAACCCTGAGGATAACGTCTTTCAGTCTATATGGGCAGAATATGAAAGAGTTATACTTCAAAGTCTTATCACATCATTTGGGCTTGATTTTATAGTTCATGATCAGCACGGTGGAGATGTTGATACTATTCACAACGTCAGAGAAATTGGCGTGGACTCTCAGATGAAGTATAAGAATGCTGCCAATGAAGCAAGCTATGAGGGGCGTGGTGATTACGATACTAAGGCATATCATTCTCATGAAACATTCATTCAGACAAAGAGAGATGCAAGAAAGGCTTTCGATGAGAATGGAACTAAGATAGCTGATGCATATGTTGAAGGGAATACTCTTATTCCAAGGAACAATCCGACTATAGATAGAGAACATCAGGGCCAGTTAGACCATGTAATGTCAGCTCATGAGATCCATAATGACAGAGGACGTGTCTTGGCGGATATGGATGGAGTTGAATTGGCTAATGATCCAGGTAATTTGCGATTTACAAATGCGGATTTAAATCTCAATAAACGAGATATGACTGTTGAGGAATACATTCAGTGGTGCGAAGCTAACCCTGATAAGGTGAATCAGGGTGGCAAAAAGGGAGAGCCACTTTCTGATGAAGTAAAAGATAAGATGCGGGAAGAGTACAACAGAGCTAAGAAGGAGTACGACGCGAAACTGGCTCAAAAGTACTATACCAGTCCACAGTTTGCTAAAGATACAGCTACTGCTGCAGCAAAGCGCGGTGCTGAAATGGGAGTAAGACAAGCGCTTGGATTTGTGTTTGTTGAGATCTGGATGTGTGCTAAAGAGGAATTACAGGCGGTTCCAGCTGGAAGTGATCTTGAGGAAATGTTAAACGCAGTTGGCAGAGGCATACAAAAAGGCTTGGATAGCGCTCGTAAGAAATATAAAGAAATAATAGCAAAGTTGGAAGAAGGCTTCGTTTCAGGAGCACTTGCAAGTATTACAACTACACTGTGCAATATCTTCTTTACTACAGCCAAGAACCTTGTACGTTGTATCAGGCAGGTATATGCGTCTGTAGTACAGGCGGGAAGAGTATTACTTCTTAATCCGGATAACTTATATCTGGGAGACAGAATTAAGACTTCTACAGTAATTCTTGCGACCGGTGCAAGTGTACTTGCAGGAACAGCAGTTGGAGATCTGTTATCTAAAACGCCAATAGGCGCAATACCTGAGGTGGGACAGATAGCTATCACATTCTGCTCCAGCTTGGTAAGCGGACTGCTCTCATGCACGCTTCTTATGTTTCTTGATAGAAGTAAGTTTATAAATGAGCTTGTTGATAAGCTTAATGAGCTTCCTTCAGAGGTAAACAACTATAAAGAAATAGCGGACGCAATGGAAGCACTTGCTGCTAAGATTGCCAATCTCGATATAGAAAAGTTCAAAGAGGATACTGCCAAGTTTGCGAAAGCAGTAGATGATATATCAGAGATTGAAGATGATGACAAGCTCAATGATATGCTAAAGGATCTGTACGAACAGATTGGCATTAAGATTCCTTGGGAGGGAGACTTTAACTCCTTCATGGGAAACAAGAAAAATAGGCTGGTATTCGAGTAATGTTTGAATGTCAAAAATGTGGCAACTGTTGCCGGCATCTTAAGGAACATGAGCTATACAGTGATTTGGACCGAGGAGATGGAGTGTGTAAGTATTTGGAAGGGAATTTGTGCTCCATCTATGATAAGAGGCCAGATCTGTGCAGGGTCGATGATTGTTATGAGAAATACTTTTCAGACCTTTATACGAAGGATGAGTATTATAAATTGAACTACGAAGCATGTAAAACCATGCTCAAGGAGGAATAAAATGCCATTACCATTGATAATTGGTGGAATTGCCGCTGTGGCTGGAGTGGCCGGAGTGGGATCTGGTATTCATGGTGGAATCAAGATGAAAGATGCCAGTGATACCATGAAACTTGCTCAGACAAAGCAGGAGAGAGCAGTAAATCTTTTTAATACTAAAAATGATACGACTACAGAGCTTATGGATGCTGTTGGCAAGCAGGAATTGGAAATTCTTTCAACATTTGATGACTTCTCTGACATTATTGAAAAGATTCAAGGTAGGCCAGAATTTAAGGCTTACAAACGCGAAGGAATTGACCTTCCTGAATATGAAGCAGAAGAACTCAAGAAGGTATCTGCAGGAGCGGGTGCGCTTCTTGGCGGATTGGGCGGAGCCGCAGCAGGAACAGCAGGTGGAGTTGCCGCTGCAGGAGCAACTACTTCAGCTGTTGTGGCGCTTGGAACGGCATCTACTGGCACTGCAATATCTACGCTTAGTGGCGCCGCAGCTACAAATGCTGCAATGGCAGCACTTGGTGGGGGAAGCATTGCTGCAGGCGGAGGTGGAATGGCTTTGGGATCAGCAGTCCTCACTGGAGCGACATTAGGTGCAGGCTTATTGGTCGGCGGTGTAATCATAAATATTACCGGATGCAAGCTTTCCGATAAAGCTGATGAGGCATATCTCCAGGCAAAAAGAACAGAGCAGGAAGTTAATACAATAGTTGAATACTTTGACGAATTGACAGAGGCTGCAACCAGATTTAAGGATAGCCTTACAAAGGTAGAAGGTATCTACAAGAAGCACTTGAACACTATCGATCATATAGTGAATTTTGAAGAGAAGACTAATTGGGATGAGTTCACTGATAAAGAAAAGAAGGCTACTGAAAATGCTGTACTTCTTGTTGGATTGATGTACATGATGTGCAAGGTAAACCTTGTTTTAAAGCAGGAAGAGGAAGAGATGAACAAGGTAAATAAAGAAGGCATTGATGATGCGATCGGAGATGCTGAGGAAGTTCTTAACGATATTACTAATGTGGCATAGGAGGTTTGATATATGTTTTTGGGAGAATTAGATTTTGTTGAAAAAGAAGCTTTTATCAGCTTAGCTTTAAATGCAGCAGAAGCAAATGGAACTGTTGCTGATGAAGAATATCAGATGATAGAAGATTATTGCAAAGAGATGGGAATAGCGTTTTTTGACGCAAGAAATACTAAGACTGTAGATGAAATTGTAAAGATATATTCTGAGTCTTCAGATAAGATTAAGAAGATAGTTATACTTGAGACCATTGGCTTGATGTTTGCCGATGGTGGCTATGATGAAAAAGAGAAAGCGTTTGTAGCGGATCTGGCAACTAAGCTTGGAGTGTCTTCAGAAGCTAAGAAGAACATCGAAGAAGCTATCGTAAAGTACCTGGATGTAACGAAAGAATTATTAAATAGCATTGGATAAGCGAACTGTGAGGTAAAGGCATATGGCTAAGAATGGAGAAGAAAAGAAGAGTTTCCTTTCTGCTGTTGGAAATGCAGTATCCAAGGTCGGAGAGATGGGCGTTAAGGCAGGCGATGCTATAAAGGACTTTGCTGAGAGCGAAACTGCTGGAAAAATAACGGACAGTGTTAAGAATGGTGCAAAAGCCGCGGCAGATGGTGTGGCTAAAGGAGCAAAGTTTGCAGCAGAAGGTGTATCTACTGGAGCACATAAAGCTGCAGAAAGTATAAAGGCCAATGCCGAAGAGAATGCCAAAAAGAAGGAAGAAAAGAAGGCGCTTCAGGAAGAGATAAAAGCTGAATTAGAAGCGGAGAAGGCTCGTAAGAAAGCTGATGTCACGGATGAATCCAATCATACAGTAATTGAAGCAAAGAAGAGTAAGATGAGGTTCCTTATTCCGGAAGGCTATGAAAAGCTTAAGCCTGTTAAGACAGGAGATCCGAGAGTTGATAAGGCAAAAGAAAAGTTTTTCTATAGAAAATCTGTAAGCACTTGCGACAGCGTTGTAGTGTTATTTGATACATCTGCTGAAGAGAGCATGAATTTTGACGGCAAGCAGGAAGTTATAGACGGAATTCATCAGAGTATGAGTGACCAGCAGGGATTGATTTGCGTAGAGTCAGGCAAGACCAAGAGAGGATATCAATACATTTATAGCATTGTGAAGACTTTGATGGGTGACTTTGGCGGTGTTAGCTACTACGTAAGAATGAATATTGGCAGCGGAGACAATATTTATGAATTACAGGGAACCTTCATGGAAGCAAGGAATACTGGAATACGAGCAACTATAGGGCATGAACTTGCTCATAGAGCAGGGCTATGTGAATTTTCTAGTTTTGATGGTTGGTTTGAAGATCCATATGATCCGGAATATAAAAATGGAATTCAGATGAATCTTTCTGAGAGAGCTGGCCTAGATGGTTTGTTCCCTGCTGATCCTCTTTCTCAGGCTCGTGAATTTGTGAATGCGATTCTTTTTGATGAGTTAATGGAATATACCGAAGATGAAGGACCTACATCAATATTTAAAGAGAAAGATGAGTTGCAAGATAGTGAACGAAATGAGCAGGACGAGATAGCAAGGAAAGAAAAAGAAAAGGAGATGCTCCTTCCTGCTTTTGAAAAGGGCGAGAAGTGTAAGAGATCTAGGTATACAGTGGAAGTGAAGTAGTTTTCTCTGGCTTTACGAAAGAATAAATTGGTTTATTATTTAGTAAGAAATCAATGATGAAGTACATGGTATTTTTCAGACTTCAAGGAAGGAACTCTTAATGAGGAAAAAGTTTTTTGTTATATTATCTTCTCTAATTATCATATTAGCGTCGATTAGATTAGATTGTTTATCTATTTATGCTGCAGAGTCTGTGGAAAAGCAGTCTGTTTCAGGCTTGACATATGTTTTTGGCGAAAAGGCAAAGTATGATTTTTCTGCACCTGATAGTTCAGAAGCAACAACAAAGGATAATACTTATGGCGTTTTTGAAATTTCAGGTGAGATTTCTAATACTACTACAAAGGATGGGTTACCATCTTATGGTGTAAATGGTGGAAATCTTCAGTTTACATATACCTATGATGACACAAAGTTGAATGCTACCGGAGAGCAGGAACATTTAGTTGATGATAAATCAAAGACAATTAATGATTTAAGTCTCGATAACGATATTTTAAAAGGTGCATTGGTCGTTCAGACATCAAAAGATGGGAAAATATGGTACACGGTTCCAAATGAAACAGAAACCAATTTGTTTGCTACTGACAAGACTAGAACGGAGCCTTTTTATGTCACTACAGATACGCAATTAGTGAATGGTTGTTACTATAGGATAATTATAGCGTATAAGACAGAGAAAACAGTAGGAACTAATAAGGTGCTATTTATCCAAACGGAAGATAAAGAGTACCATAAGTATGCAGAAGTGTATACCTTTTATGCTTATGATTCTACAGCTGTGAAAGTAAAGGTTCCAGAAGATGATAACCGTATGAATATGGGAAAACTAGTAAGATGTACTGATTATGATTCATATGGTGGGGCTAAGGATATAGATAATGAAGATCCACATTCTGGATGGTCAATTGGATCTTTTTTTGTAGGTGGTTATACAGATAGCGAAATAGATTCTCAAACAAAGCAAACAGTTTTCTTAAAAAACAACGGAGATAGAATTAGTCTTTGGTTTAACTTAGAGCAAAATATTAATCAGTGTAGAGATAATCCTGATATAAAGATAGTCGCAGACACAAAGGGGTATGATAAAGGGTTTGATGTCCCGGGTGGTGTTAATGAGACAATGGACTTTGGTAAGGGTGTCCTTATGATTAGGCAGAAATATAAGGATAATACTTATTCTGAGCCGCAGGTTTATACGAACTTTCTAGAAGCAGGCGCCTCACCTGATGCTAATACGAAGGTGGATTTGTTTGAAGAGGGTGATTATGAAGTTGCATTGGATTATGCCGTTAAATATAACAAGACAAAGTTGTTCGGAAAAGCTATAGCACCACAGACAAATCATTATAGAATTTCATTTGAATTTGAAGTTCGAAATGGAAATACTGTTGTGTTTTTGAAGGACACAAAAACAGGATCGGACTTAGCTAATGGAGCTATAACTGAAAATGGCTTCACTATTGATTTAGCAAATTCTCAATATTTAAAAGTTCACGTTAAGCGCGAAGTGCTTAAAGATGGATTCGATGGACTTACAGAAGACACAAAGTTTAATAGTAGCGCTACTAATGGTGATACTTTCACCAAAGAAGGAGTATACACAATTACGGTATCTAACCAATATAATAATGCATCTACAGAAAAACGAGTGTATGTGGGTAAGGATAATGTACTTAAGGCATACATGGTTACAGGCATGTCCATATCTGAGATTCAGGATCAGTTAGCTCTTGGTGCAACAATAGAGGATGATGGTACATTGGTTCCGCCACCAGAACCAGAACCTGAGCCGGAACCGGAAGAGGTTACAGAGCAAACGTCAGAGTCTGAGGATAAAGTGGCAAGGGAAGCTTCTTCTACAGGAACATCAAATGTGGAGGTTGCAAAAGACGCATCGTCTTTACAGGTAAGTGAAAGTAATACAGAGAATACGAAGGATGTCGAAAAAAACAACTTGGATGCAGAAAAGGTCGAAAATGCGACACCTTCTTACATTCCAATAGTGGTTGTTGCCATAGTAGTAGTCATAATTATATTTGTAGCAATGAAAAGAAAGAGTGCACCTACGTCTACAAATAAAAAAGGAATAGAGTCCAAAGAAGATAACTCTATTAGTAATATAAGCCTTGGTAATAACGATAAGGAGGACGAGGAATAATGAAAAAGTCAATTGCCCTTATCTTAAGTATGGTGTTGGTTTTATCTGGTTGTGCATCATCAATGTCTCAGGGAAGTGGGGAACCTTCTATTGGTTCGTCTGTTGAAGTGGTGGATGAGAATAATGTAGCAGCTGAAGAAGCATCTGTAGAAGGAATTGAAGAAGCTTCTGATTTTGTGGTGGCTTCACCACAAAATGTTTCATTTTCAGGACTAGATGATGAAAATTTACTTACCTATGTTGAAAATACTGTCTATTCTGAACTGGTAAGTGGACTCAATAGTGAAGAATACTTTGTAGAGAATGTTGAAGCAATATATATTTCTGAAGAATACATAGAGGAATTAGCATATAATACACAGTCTAATCTTTTCTTCGGATATACATTGGATGAACTAAATGAGTTGTTCCAGGGATCACGCTACATTTTTACCGTAGATAGTAACGGTGAGACAGTAGTGAAGGAAATGGAGACATTTTATGATGATTCTGCTCAAAAGATTCTTGAGAATGTTGCTATAGGTGGCGGGGTTATTCTACTTTGCGTAACTGTGTCAGTTGTATCAGGTGGCCTTGGTGCGCCAGCGGTTAGCATGATATTTATGGCCGGTGCAAAGACTGGAACAGCCTTTGCGCTTTCATCTTCTGTTTTGGGCGGAGCTGCAACAGCAATAACAACTGGTTACCAAACATCCGATGTTGAACAGGCATTTGAGCAAGGTATGTATGCAGCAAGTGAAGGCTTTAAATGGGGCGCTATTTCGGGTGCGATTGTAGGAGGTGCTAGTGAAGGTACCGCGCTATATGGAGCTGCAAAACAAACGAACTTCACTATGAATCAATATGCTAAGATTCAGCAAGAGACAGGATATCCACTGGATGTGATTAAAGAATTTCACACTATGGAAGAGTATCAGGTATTTAAAGATGCCAATCTAAAATCAACAATGGTGGGAAATAAATCCGCATTGGTTAGAACAGATATAGACCTAATGCGGGTAGACTCAAAGGGGCGGACAAATTTAGAGAGAATGCGGCAAGGATTGGCACCACAAGATTCAACAGGCGCATCTTATCAACTTCATCATGTTGGTCAAAAGAAGGACGGTACATTAGCAATTCTTTCTGAAGCTGAGCATAAAAATCCTTCAATACATGGTTTCCTTGAAAGGACAGAGGCACATGGCCCAGATTCCAACTGGGATGCGGAAAGGCAAGCATTTTGGAAGGCGTATGCAGCAATAGTTGGATAATGAGGAGGTATACTGTGATGGGAGAGATGTTAGAGATATTTGAGAACAAAAGAGATTTTTACTGTGAAAAGAGCGCTTCTGATGAAGCGATAGAAAATGCAGAAAAGAAAATTGGGATTACATTTGCTGACGACTATAAGGAATATCTTAAACTTTATGGTTCAGTTTCATGTGCAGGTCATGAATTAACCGGAATCAGTGAAGATCGAAATTTGGATGTTGTTACCGCTACACTTTGCAATTACGAAGAAAATCCAAATGTCCAAGAACCATTCTATGTTATTGAAGAAACTCATATAGATGGAATAGTAATATGGCAGACACCATCCGGAGAGATTTACCAATCAGAGTATAAAGAAAAACCGATAAAAATACAGGATTCCTTGGCAGATTATATTTCGACTTTTGAGAGCTATAATGAGTAAAAATGATAAGAATGAGGTCTTGCTATGCGAAAAAGGGATCAAGGATGGGATTTTTTGATTTCATCTGATGAAGAAATAGATTCAGATGCACAATTTTATAGAAATTCAGATGGGAGTGGCACATATTATGGTGCAGACGGAAGTACTGGTTATATAAACTCTGACGGTAGTGGGACGTATTATGCTGCAGATGGAAGTACGGGATACATTAATTCCGATGGAAGTGGCACATATTATGGGAAAGATGGAAGTACTGAATATAGAAATTCCGATGGAAGTGGTACATATTATGGCAAGGACGGAAGCACAGAGTATATTAACTCTGATGGAAGTAGAACCTATTATGGTTCCAATGGATATAGCAAATACTATAGTAAATACGATGACGTCTATGTAGTAGATGAAGATGACGAAGAAGATGGTGTGAGGAATGAGGATGAGGATGAGGATTATAGTTCCTCTAGTACATCAAACGATGAGAGTTCGGGTGGATCATTATTGGGAGCAGCTATAGGATTGGGACTTGTTGCTATGGCCGCGCATTCGGCATCAAAGAATAGTCGTAGGGTATCTTACGATGAAGAAGCTGATGTCAATTATTCGTATAATACATCATATAGAAGCGCAGGATTTATTGACTCAATAAAGGACTTTTTCAGTACTGTTTGGAAATGGATTAAACGTATTATTATATGCATTGTTATAATATGCGTGCTTGTTGTTGGGGTATATGTTTATGATTCTTGGTCAACGAAGCAAAAAGAAAAGATAGATAACAGGATCGCTATAGGTGTATCTTCTATTGAAGTTATTGGACAGGATTATAAGAGAGTAGAAGAACAGCTTGAAGATGCAGGATTTTCGTATGTTGTGTCTTACCAAATGTATGATTTGGATTATTCCGAAAGAAATAAAGAAGGAACAATTGGGAAAATTGAAGTGGATGGAGATGAGACTTTTTCGTCGTTAGCAAGATACGATAAGGATGTTGATATTGTTATCGAGTACCATAGCTTAAAAAATGAATATCCGCCTATGACATCTAAGGAGGCTAAAAAACAAAATTATAATGATGTTGTTACTCAATTTAAAAATGCTGGTTTTGGAAATATAAAACTTGTACAGGAAAAAGATCTTATAACTGGGTGGATAACTAAAGATGGTTCTGTTGAAAGTGTTTCAATAAATGGCGATGTCAAGTACAAGACTACATCTTCATTTCGAGTGGATGCAGAAATAACTATTACCTATCATACGTTTAAAGACAAATAAGAGATATGGCGCCTCTAGCAGGCGCTATTTTCCGGCTACACGTTAATCCTCAATCACACGTACCTTATGATTGTACCAAATTTTTGAGATGATATCCCAAATATCATGTATCGCGTTGCGCGATTCGCGCAATTCGCGCTACCAAATTTAGGAGGTCATTCTCATGGATACAAAATCAAAGATCCACCAGGCT
>SVFV01000064.1 GCA_015056655.1 Butyrivibrio sp. | reverse complement strand
TCGGCTATATCCTTCCCACTACCGGGCGGATACGGGACTTTAACCCGTTAGAAACGTGCGCCGCTAGGCGCACTACAGAAAGCCCTCCGCCAGTTTTTGGCAGAGGGCTTGTTATTTTGATATTATTTCTTGATTTTCATTGACTTCTTATAGCCTGTTTTACTTTTAGTTATAAGCTTCTCGGCTGCTTTTTTCTGTTTAGTTGATCCTTTAAGTTTGATGGTTGCTTTCGGATTTATATTCTTAATTGCATCCTTATCTACGCTCTTAAGATTTTTGCAATTGATAGTCAGGGTTTTAAGATTAGTATCACCTTTAAATGCATTCTTTCCTATCGACTTTGTTGATGCTGGAACTGTAACGCTCTTTAGACTCTTACAGTTACTTACAGCACCCTTTCCAATATTCTCAACCTTATTGCCAAGCTTAAGGCTAGTAAGCTTTGAACATCCATTAAATGCGTTATCGCCTATGGTTTTTACATTATTGCCGATTGTTGCATTAGTAAGTTTTGTATTTCCCTTGAAAGCATTCTTCGCAATTGCAGTAACCTTTGCTGTTGATCCGTCAGGAAGCGTTATTTCATCAGGAACTGTTACCTTTTTCTCATTCTTTGTCTTAGGTGCTGTATAGGTTGCTTCCTGAGTGTCTCCATTAGTAGAAATCTTATAGTCAGAACCCTTGTCATCCTTTGCTTCCTCTATCACAGGCTTTGCTGTAATGGTGAAATTGAGAGTAAATGTGCCCTGACATTTACCTTTTCCGGTAATAGTAACCGTAGCAGTTCCTACTTCTGTGTTATTTACATATGCAACAGTATAATCCACGTCCTTTGTCATTCCAGGAACAGTGACTGTTGGTTCTATCGGACTACCGGTATACTCAGCACTTGTAAAACTTAGTGTTGATGTAGCTGCTAATGTAGAAATATCTATCAATTTAGTAAAAGTATAATTAGCCACACTAACCTGATATTGCTGATCCCCATAACCTTGTGTTGTAGTTACAACATTACGTTCCTTCACTACCCCTTCACCAAGTGTTAGCCTATCCTCAATATCAAATTCAGCGCCTTCTACTAACCCATACATCAATGTAATTTTTGCTCCAGGTTCCAAATCTACTAAAAATTTATTTGTATTTCCCTGCAAACCATGAAAATCAGTACAATAAAGTGGAACATCTAATGCAGTATTACCTTTTCCATATATTCCTTTACAATCATGAAAATTTATCATGTTTGCGTAAAAGTATGTCCCATCATCCTCTGTGGAACTGATATTTACGTTATCAAAAACGACCAATTCTTTTTCAGCATCGTAACTGACACCTGCATATTTATTTGGATTTGCATGCCTTACTTCAAATACTGCATTACCACTATTTGCATACTGAGTATTCAATTCAAATTGTTGATAAAAGTCTATAGTAGATTTCGTTCCATTTTTGAAGAGCCACAATGCATACGGCGATTGATTTGATGCTCTTACCACAGCACCGCCAGTGCCTATAAACATTGTCATCGCAATACATAACGATAACAAAATTGTAGTAAATTTCTTCCACATTTTCCTCATATTCCTTACCTCCATCATAAGAAGTTTTCCGATACCATAATTTTCTCAAAACATTACGTCAATTTCATTAGTTTTAACCCTTTGTCCGTGACAACGATTTTGTCATGTTTTGTGACACAGAAAATAAGAAAAATGTTATAATCATTTTAGAAATCCGTTAATCACAAAGTCAGTTAGATTGCGCAGAGGTATCCGATATGGAGATATACGAAAAGATTGACTTTCTAATGAAGCTTACCGGTTCTAAAAATTCTGACCTTGGTAAGGCTGTGTCCTTTGATCCATCCTATATAAGTAAAATTCGTTCAGGCAGTCGGAGTGTTCCTAAGAATCCCGAATTTGCCAGTGCCATAGCTATGTTTTTTGCTAAAAATATCAAGGATAGCTATCAGCTTGAAGCGGCTTCCCATATGATACTTCCCGTAGGTACTTTGCCATCTGATAAGGCAGAGCTTTCTACGTATATCAGAAAATATCTGACAGAATCTGACGAGGGCAAAAGCTCTGATGAGCCGGTTTATAAGCTGCTTTCTGACATCACTCAGCTTTTTGCGCCTTCTTCTGAAAATGCAAAACTTCCTGAATTCAAGCAATCAGAAATCATCATGACAAATGATGACAATATTGTTCCCGTTTCAGTTTTTTATGGAAATCAGGGAAAACGTGATGCTGTAAAGAAATTTTTATCATTCCTTATTACCCAGAAAAAGCCATTCACACTTCATCTTTTCTCGGACGAAGATATGTCCTGGCTGTATGAAAGTCCGGAGTTTGCTAAGGAATGGGCCATCATGCTTATTCAGCTTATAAGAACAGGCTCAAGGATCCAGATAATTCATACCATAAGCCGGGATCTGTCAGAGCTTATGGAGGCTATCAGAAAATGGCTTCCAATCTACGCCACAGGTGCAATTGAACCGTACTTTTGTCCAAAGCTTCGTGACGGAATATACAACAGGTCCCTATTTATAGCGAAGGGACACGAAGCCCTGATATCCACGTCAGTGAACAGTGAAACTGAAGGAATGGCTAATTTCCTTATAAGAAAAGAAGAAGTTGTAAATGCCCTTGAACTTGAGTACCAGAACTACTTTGCAATCTGCAAACCTTTGATGAAAATGTTTTCATCTGCTAACAAGGACGCATTTATAGACGTTTTCCTTAAAAAGGATATGTCACTTGGCAGGTTCATAATGGCATCCCCTCTTCCTTCGTTATGGACAACACCGGGCAAAATACTTGAAAAGATTTCAAAGCAATCCGGAAATGAATCCGCTTTAACAATAGCAAATAAACAAAAGAAAAATATGATAGAGCTTCTGGAGAATGGAGGCGAGCTTACAGAGATACTTTCCATAAACAGGATTGATGACAGGATGAGCTCTCCTGTTTCTCTCCCCATGAGCGATATGTTGGAATGCGCCGGCTTCAGCTACGATAAAAAAGACTTCATAGACCATTTACTCGAAATAAAGAGCCTTACGGAAAAATATCCAAATTATCACGTGCTTATTTCCGGTGCTCTGCCAAGCAGCATAGTTATTTTTTCTCACTCTGAGTCAGACACTATCATAGCGAACTCTGCTGCACCAACTATCGCTTTTGTGATAGCCCACCAGCAGTTTTCTTATGCGTTCTATGAATACCTTACACGCATAGAAAAAGAGTCCACCGAAAGGCAGACTCTCTCTTTGGATGACTATATTTCAATGTTAAAAAAATGATGCTTTAAATGGTCATGTTTTCATCTGATTACTTAACTGTAAGAACCTTTGACCACTTACCATAGCTTACATAACCGCCCTTTATATTAACAGATCTGACTTTAACATATGCCGTGTGATTTTTAGCATAAGCTGTCCAGAGTGACTTGTCGCCCTCCCAATAAATGTAATTATCTTCAGCTACAGATGAATAATAGGTCTCTGTTCTATCATAAGGGAAGCCACTATTATCTGAGATTACAAACTGATATGCTGAGCAATTCATTTTCTTTGCATAAAAATGTCCGTAGCCATCCTCATATTTATATGTGACGCTGGTCTGATTTCCCGGCTTTTTCACCTTTACTGAACGGCTATCGCTATGCTTAAATCTGGAAAGGACAGAGGCGCCGCAGCGGCTTGCAAATTCCGATATTGTAAGCTCTGCATCCCAGTGAACCTTTCCGCCAAAATTGCCTTCGCATAAAACAAGCTTATCATTTTTATAATCCACCTTTAAAACCACAAGAGCATGGGTACCTGAAGTTGTCGCTCCATCGGAGGTTGTGCTTCCCGGTACCTGATAAATAATGTCGCCAACCTTAAGATCACCAAAATCATAGTGTTGGTAATATTTTGCGTTTTTCCCATAGGCAGTATCACTCATAAGTAAAGCCCATGCCTGGCAGGCTGTTTTCCCCTTGTACTTATTACTATCATTCCACTTCGTTCCTTCCGGATATTTTTTCTTCATGGCAATGATCTTTTTATATGCATTTGCCTGCTGCTTTTTTATAGATGCAGCATAAACCACGTTTCCGTCACCTGTAGGAATAATTATTGCAGCAGTAAAAGCAATTACCAGAGCCATTACGAAAACCAAAATTTTCTTGAATATCTTGTTCATCCTCATAAGTTCACCTCACTTTTTTCATTTGTAAGAAGCTGTTTTAGGAGCGCCTGCTGCTTTAAGAAGCTTCTTATAGGCCTTTAATTTTGCCTTCGGGCAACTGAACTTAACCTTGCCTGCAACCTTACTGAAAGCATCTGTTCCTACTGTCTTCAGCTTTGTGGAATTTATCTTTACTGTCTTTAAATTACTGCATCCAAGGAAAGCCTCCGCGCCAACCACACTAACGCTCTTTCCGATTGTGACTGAGGACAGCTTTGCTCCTTCTAAAGCCCCGCTTCCTATCTCTGTAACTGTGTATTTTTTACCTTTTACTGTTACATTATCAAGGCTTATCGCTGCCTTCTTCTTTTTCTGTTTATCAGAAATACCAATAACCTTGACTGTCTTTTTAGACTTATTGGTTATCTCAAAATAAAGTCCGTCCTTTTCCAGATAGTTTTTGAAAAAGCAGTACTTTGTGCCTGTTGCAACAGGTACATTTTTATATATAAGCTCCAGCTCTGTTTTAAAATACTGGTTAGAGGTCTGCTCGGTTGTTCTTCTTACATGAGAAGTTTTGATTCCGCTTGGAGTAGTATATTTTTTCATCTGAGCAGTCGTTAAACCAAAGAATTCGTGATTTCCCAGCTGATCATCCCACGTAACATCAACCTCATACCATGCACCATCATCAAGCTGAATCACGTTCCAGGCATGATTCTCTGAACCACCATTGTTAGCCCCGGTTCCGACAACAACGTAACAGGGTATATCACTTAAGTCGCACAAAAGCTTGTATGCCATAGCATATCCATTGCAGGCTGCCTTTCCGCCAATAAGTGCTGCATAGGCTGTCTGCTCACCATTAACTCCCCTGGAATCATACTTTGTAACTGCCATCAGCTTATCGTGTAAGGCCAAAGCTTTTTCAAACTTCGTCGTTCCTTTTACACTTTGTACGATACCTGCAGCTTTATTCAGGGTTCTTGTTGCTTTATCTACGCTAAGACATGCGTCAGAATCAAAAATAGCCGGATGGTCAAAGGCATATACATAAGTTCCCGGTTTATACCCTGTGTGAGCATTATCCCAAAGTGCGCTGCCTGCCAGAGTTTTTGCCGACTCATATCCCTGCTTATAAATATCTGTCACAATCTGTGCATAATTACCATCTGATTGTATGTACTCAGAATGTACAGAGGATACTGCCGCCCTTGCGTCTATAGCGCCAAATCCCATTCCGCAAAGAATAGTAAACGCCGTGACGAAAGCTATAAATGTCCGTGTAAGTAATTTTATCTTCGTCATAAGTCACCCTCCTATGAACAATCCTTCAATTTATATTTTCTCAAAAACATCAGCCAAAAACTGCATTTAGGGACTTTTGTCCATGACAAATGATTTGTCATGTTTTTTCCAGAAAAAGTTATGAATAGGTTAATAATTTTTTATAAAATCGTATGTCCTATTTCATGACAAAATCATAGTCACGGACAAAAGCACCTAAAATAATGAAAATGCACTTCTGTTTTGAGAAAATTAAGTTATCAAAAATTCTTATGACGGAGGTAATTCTTATGAAAAACAGCAAACGGCTAATTATATTTTTATTTGCTTTACTTTTTGCATTTTCCCTGGTACTTGGTCAGGGTGCTTCAATAAGGGCTAAGGCTTGGACTGAAGAGCAGCAAAAAATGATCGATGAAGATTACAAGAGTATTGCTAAGCCCGGACAGGTTAAAAATCTTAAAGTATCGCAATTAGTCTACAATCAGGATAATAAGGCAAAATTTAAATTCACCTGGAAAAAAGTGAAATGTACCGGATATATTATTGAGTTTTCGAATAGCAAGAAATTTTCAAAGGTAACGAGGTTCAGCACTAAATCAAACAGTCTTCCTTATCATTACCTGACCAGAGGTAAGACCTGGTATGTACGAGTTGTAGCCTATAATTCCGAAAAGTGGGCAGCTACTCCCAATAAATACGGAAAGTATTCAAAGGTTGTGAAATTTAAGGCTAAATAACCACATCTTCAGTTACAAAATTAGAAGTTCTGTTTCCTTTTTTATAGGTAACTCACTCATCGTCAATTACAGCAACTGGCGGTGAGTGAGTTATTTTAATAGAAATTTAAGAATAAATAAGTTGTTTGCAATCTTTCTTATGCTACAATTAAATAGGCAATAGTTTTATTAGTTGGGAAAGGAGAAATTTATAATGGCAGACAACAAGTGGAGATGCAGAGCAGAGGATCTCAAAGGCACACAGACAGAAAGGAATCTTCAGGAAGCTTTTGCTGGAGAATCACAGGCTAGAAACAAGTACACCTTCTATGCATCAAAGGCAAAAAAAGATGGATTTGTTCAGATTTCCAACATTTTCGCTGAGACAGCAGCTAACGAAAAGGAGCACGCTGAGATTTGGTTCAAGATTCTTCAGGGAATTGGCAGCACAGTAGAAAATCTCAAGGATGCAGCTGAAGGCGAAGGTTACGAATGGAAAGAGATGTATCCCTCTTTCGCTAAGACAGCAAGAGAAGAAGGCTTCGATGAAATCGCAGAGCTTTTCGAAGGCGTAGCAGCAATCGAGAAGGAACATGAGGAGCGTTATAAGAAGCTTCTTAAGAATATCGAGGACAAGATTGTTTTCTCAAGAGACGGCGACTGCATCTGGCAGTGCAGTAACTGCGGACATATCGTAATCGGTCCCAGTGCTCCGGAACTTTGCCCTGTTTGTGCACATGCTCAGGCATATTTCCAGATCAAGGCAGAGAACTATTAATTTGGGTATTTAAACAAAAATAAAACTTTAAATGAGGAAGGGAGAATGACTATGAAATTTTTCAAATGTAGCAAGTGTGGAAGCTTTGTGATCAAGATCAACAACGCTGCATGTTCACCAGTATGCTGTGGAGAGCCCATGACAGAGCTTATCCCCGGAACATCTGATGGTGCGCATGAGAAGCACGTTCCTGTAGTTACTGTAGATGGCAGTACAGTTACAGTGCAGGTTGGTGAGGTAGAGCATCCTATGCTTGACGAGCACTACATTCAGTATATCTGGCTTGAGACCGATAAAGGCTTCATGCAGAAGGATTTAAAGCCCGGCGAAAAGCCCTGCGCTCAGTTCGTTCTTGCAGACGGCGAAAAAGCAATTGCTGCTTATGAATTCTGCAACCTCCATGGTTTGTGGAAGAAGGAAGTATAAAAGTTTCCTGATCATTCTTGAAAAGTATTTACGCAAAAGCCCTTCGCCATTAACGGCGAAGGGCTTTCTTTGTTTAATCTGCCATATCAATCAAGATAAATTCGAATACTGTATTTAGGGACATTAGTCCTGGCCTGACCACCTACATACTGGGTGTTGCCTTTATTATTTTTCCAATAAATATCAGCATAACTGGGACTTGCATTTGGATATAGCGAAACCATGACCACTGCGTTTGTATAATCCTGATCCGCAGCATATGCTCCTGCATCATTCCCCATAACATATGTGGTGCCTCCATTTTGTTTGGTCCCTTTTCCATATGTTTTTACATTGGCAGGTAAAGCGTCTCTACTTGGATAAAATGTCCCGGAACCGGGATCATAGGCCCCATATGCATTATTTCCTGCCGCTCCTCCGGCACTTGACCAACTAAGCCCGGCTTCTCCTGCACTTGCCGCATCTGTAACTCCCGAGTAGTATAATTCTATCGCCGCAGATGCCGCCTGTCTCATAACATTTATGTCATACGCTTCACGGGAGCGCTCCACTTTTTCTCTAAAAAAAGGAATTGCTACAGCTATGAGAACCGATATGATCGCCACAACTATCAGCAATTCTGCTATTGTAAATCCTTTCCTTTTTATGCTATTGTCTGTCTTCATACTGTTTTCCCCCTCCCAGCTAATATCAAGCTGATTCTGCTTTTTTCATACGCTCCTCAAATTGATCATAGAAATCCTTTGAAATATCATAAGGCAGTAAATAAAAGAGCTTAAGAATAGTCATATTCTTATCTTTTAACTCAGTTTCAGATATTGAAAATGTACTATCAGCTATATTTTTTATAAAATAATGCCACTTGTCAATATATGCTTCATAGCGGTTAAATTCAGCAGTATCAATCCACTTTTTGATCTTAATCTTTGTGGTTCTCTCCTTATGACACTCATTAACCTGGAGAAAATATTTATGTGTTTTATTCTCATAAATTCTTCCAAGCGGGAAGAGCCTGCATATTCCGGGTCTATGAGTGTGTATACTGCATCTCCCCTGTTCATTTAAGAAAATGCAACTATCGTTTTCACCCATTTTAAGGCACGGAAGAATGACTCCGTCTGCAACTCTAAGTTCCAGACTGTCGCTTAAAAGCTTCTCAAAGCTACTTCCAAGTCCCTTCTCAAGACGATAAACATCATAAGGGTCCAGTGTTATGGAGTCCCCCATGCCGCAGCAACAGGCATGGCATCCGCTGCAATCATCTACCCCTAGCTTTGCCATATCTCCTGCTTCGTAGGTTTTTCCATCTGAAATTTCATTTATATCTACGTCTCTGTTCATATCTTTTTCTAAAGTCTTTGAATAAATTTATTTGTGGCATTTCAGTTAGTGCCATATAACAGGAAGCGTCTGCCTCTGCGAAATCTCTGTAAGAGCCGGCACAGTCTCCACCGGTACAAATTCTGAATTCGGAGACTCCGGATCAAGCTTATAAACCGGAGTGCCATCGCCCTTCATAAATGCTTCAACATATTCCTGAATGTTGTTTATCTTGTATGGGAAACTCATACCTCCCATGGAATCAAGATGAAAATAGTGAATGTCCGATCCTGAGGACATCCTGAGTTTAAACTCCTTAGCATGCTGATAGCCAAGAGAGTTCTGGTAGTCTGGATTACCAGCATTGAAAACCTCTGCACCATCACATACAGATGGTGTAAGGTGAATTTCTGAAAGATAGCCACGTTCTCTGTAAGGATGAGCCTGGATCATGATTCCGCCACCAGCATGAACTGCATCAAAGAGCTCATGTCTTGTCATTTTCATTATGCTTTCATTATCTAAAAGCCACTGTTTATCGACTCCATAAAGAAGGAATTCATCTCCCTGAAAGTTGAACTCAATTCCAAACATTACTGTAAGGTCAGTACCTTCCGCTTCCTCAAGAGCATGCTCATATCCGCTGCAGTACATTTCTACTCGTTTTGCCCATGGAAGATTCTTGGGCACACAGCTGTTTCCGTTGAAAAAGTGGTCAGTTACGATAATGCCTGAATATCCGATGCCTGACATATACTCGATATAATCAGCAGCCGGAGTTTTTGAACAGGCACTTGCTTCTAATGTGTGTAAATGTGTCTCATAAACGTAATTCATTCTAGTCATCCTCTCGCAAGTAAAATGCTAATGCTAAACAGTTTCATCCTCTGGGGAAATCATCATGTATTAAACCTGTTTCATTATACTCGCTTATTTCACTAAAATGTTCATCATGAGAAAAATTATCTGTATCATCTGATAGATAAGGGATGTACTTCGGATCCATGACAATAGCTCTGAAAAGCCCATGGCATCCATCAGAACAGTCTCTCCAGGTATCATCGAAATTCCCAGTATACCAGGGATCAGCTACATCTCCGCTCCTATCAGCAAACTCAAGCATCTTATAGACCTTATTCTCCGGGTCACCACCAAAGAGTCTGTTCAAATCTCTGATATTGGCACTGTCCATTCCAATGATAAAATCGAATTTATCATAGTCCGTCCTGGATGTGAGTCTTGCCCTTTTTGCTGAAACTCCAAGCTCGTTATCCGGTGTTCCAATACCATACTCCCGAAGCTTAGCCTTCGCAGGCGGATAAACAGGACTTCCCTGACCATTCCATATTTCATCTGTGTGTGTCGCTGATGACTCTATATGAAACTTATCAGCCAGATCCTGTTTTTTCACAATATCCTTCATAATAAATTCTGCCATTGTAGAACGGCAGATATTGCCGTGGCAGACGAATAAAATCTTTATCATCTTAATAAAAAACCTCTATTCTCACGTATTTACTGGCTTTAAGCTTATTTTTGTCCAACTTATTTTTCTCATTTTCGTGGCAATCCTTGGCAATATTTGGCATATTTTGACCGGCAAAAGGTGCACGTGAAGGTGCAATATAGATGGTCTTGCACCGACATAACTATTCTGTTACAAGAGTCCTCGTAAGTAAAGCATATTCCTATTTTTTCCTGCTTTGTATTTTTGCTTCTTTTGCAACATCTTTTATGCTCTTCATATACTCTTCTTCAACAGGTGAAAAGGTTATCTCCTGATATTTTCTGTATTCTTCCTTTGCTTTACTAAGAGCCTTTTCATGACTTACTTTTCCCGGTCCCTCCAACAGTTTTCTGTTTCCGGAAGTCAATATCGAATCAAGCTGTTCAACATAATCGCTCATGTACATAGGTTTATGCTCTATTGCATTAATCTCTGCCAAATCAAAATAACCGGATACAAGATTATTTAGAATCTTTAGCTCATCCTCTTTCAAATAATTCTTTGCAATTCCAATATCCTTAAGAGCGGGTAACTCACCCGCAAATGAAGTTAATCCCATAAATGGCTTTTCAGCATCTGCTCTTTCATAAATCACTTCAGCTGCTGTATGACCATGTGCTGCATAGTGTAATTTATTCTGAACAATTTTGAAGAATTGGATTGACTCGTCACTTTTGGGATTGTAATCCACACTGGTTGCATAAAGATCTAGAACCTGCCTATAAAGAACTTTTTCCGATGAACGGATATCTCTGATTCTATCTAATAGTTCTTTCCAATAATTTCCACCGCCATTACCCTTCAGGCGCTCATCGTCCATTGCAAATCCTTTAATGATATACTCCTTTAGTACAGAATTTGCCCAAATTCGGAACTGTGTACCACGCTTAGATTTAACTCTATATCCAACAGAAATAATAACATCCAGATTAAAGTACTCTATGTTTCTTTCAACTTTTCTTCCACCTTCAATTTGAACTGTTGCAAAAAATGCAACAGTTGCCTCTCTAACCAACTCTCCCTCTTTAAAAATCTTATTTATATGTCTTGAGATTGTAGATTTATCTCTCCGAAACAATTCTGCCATTTGGTCAATAGTAAGCCATACAGTTTCATTTTGAAGACTTACATTAAGTTTCGTTAAGCCATCATCTGTTTGGTAGATGATAACTTCCCCATATTCATTCATTATATGAATACCTCCAACTAATATGTTTAGACAAATAAAAAAGTCTTTATCATCAAAACAAACTCATCTGTCCGTTCATGATCTTATAGTAGCCATGCTCTATCCTCTCATTACCCTCATGCGTCATTATTTCGAAGTTTGAAAGGTTTTGTGCCTTTATAACAAGCTTGATAACGCAATCAAAGCAGCCGACAACATCACTCTTATTGATATCTGACAGACAAATTAGCTGTACATTGAAGTGTTTTGCTATATCAAACATTGGCTTCAAAAGATGCGCTGAGGTTATTTTTCCAAAAGGATTATCAAGGATCAACACACTCCCCACGTTTTTGCTGACAATCCCTGCTGATGACCTAGTATAATTCATGAGTGTCAGTACCACTGAGAAAAATACCACAAATTTCTCTGCGCCGGAACTCTGTGTCAGGGTTTCTTCCCAGCCCTTGTATAATGAGTTTGCGCTGTTCATATCAATCTTGTAGACTCTGATTTTTATGGATTCCTGGCGTATATATTTATGAAGAAGCCTTTCACTTGATACTATAGTTCTGGCGCGTTTCAGGATCTGCTTTTCTTCCGCACCGCTTCGAAGGAGCTCTTTTATCTCATTAGCCCCCTGTTCAATCTCCGTCTTTATAGAAACTCTTGAGGCTTCCTCGGATATCTCTTTTTCCTCAGGAAGATCCATTTTCACCATCTGGGTCTGTGGCTTGCCCTCAAAAATATGAGCCTTGGAGCTGGCTGCTATCATGCGAAGATCAATATACATCCTCTTTCCCTGATTCATGCACTGGTCTACAATGTCATTAAAGTCATTTTCAATCTCCCTTAGATCAGTCTCAATCCTGCTATTAATCTTCTCTATGGAAGCTGTCATTGTGCTGATGCTCTCGCTGACCGTATAGAGACGGTCGCCCTTCATCTCAGAATCATCAAGCATCTCGCCGATGGCACCGAGCTTATTCACTATTTCAGAAAGAGCTATGTCCTTAAACTCTGCTACTGTCGCTCTTATGCTACTCTTAAGCTTTTCTTTCTGATAAAGGAAGTTTTTCTCTACATGGATGAGATTATTATGTATAGACTCCCACTGAGCATCCGGTTTTTCGGAAAGTGTAACAGTCTTTATTATGTTTCCAAACTGAATAGGCTTTAAAACGTCTCTTACCCGATAAAAGATTATCTCCAGTGAGCGTTTTTCCTGCTCAAATGAATCCTTCCTTTCGTTTAACTGCCTTATCTCCTGTTTGGCGGCCTTTATCCGTGCTTTGAAATCCTCTCCTATCTCATTTTGTGGAAGAGCTACACCGTCAAAATCTTCAAGTGCTTTCCCTGCTGCATCATATCTCTGCTTGGCAGATGCCTCTTTCACATTGCATTCACCAAATATGGACTGCGCTTTCTCCGTTTTCTCTGAAGCAGCTCTTACTGCGTCTTTAGCATTTTTAAGGGCTTCAGATGAAAAATGGACATCCTCATATTCAGGCCTATCACACCCATAATCCATAAGTTCTTTCTCATATTCAGCTTTATCCTGTTGCGATGTATTAAGGCTGATCCTGAGATTATCAAGGCTTTCACTCAGGCTCCCCAAAAGTGTCTGGTACTGTGTATACAGTTCCTCCAATGCTCCTTCAACAATCTCTGCTTCCTTTGCATTACCGGTATTATCTAAAATCTCATTGACACGATTCAAATAATCAGCCTTCTGCTTACATTCATTTTCTAATGATGTCAGCTCCTCCTGGCACCTCTCCACAGCATCACATACATTTTTATATGAGCTTTCTGTATCTTTTAGGGCAACATACGCTTCCTGCACTTTTGTATACCACTCATTTTCTTTGGCGAGCATGATACTGAGTTCAGAAAATGACTCGAGCCAAATCGTGAGCTCCTGTAAGCGCTTTTCTTCACCATTCAGCTCGTCCTTAAGTTCAGCAGTCTTTTCCTCTATTCTCCCCTGTTCTTCTTCAAGTTCTTTCCTTCTGCCCTCCAACGCAAAGATTTTCTCCTGTAGCTCGCCAATGGCTTT
>SVFV01000063.1 GCA_015056655.1 Butyrivibrio sp. | reverse complement strand
CGAGATAAAAATAAAGCCGGAATCCTAGATGTATACTGGGATTGCGGCTTTTTAGGTGTCAAAGATGGGATTATATCACGATGTGTCTGAAAATTCTCTCGTCATAAATTGCTTTTATTGGTTTTATGATAAAATGTTTAGTGTAATGCATCATATGCTTAGTTCTAATATTTTTATGGTGCATGTAGGGGGATTTATGGTAAATAAGAAAAACGAAAATCTTGATTCACAGCGCAGAATTGCTCTGCTTTTAATTCTTTGGAGACTTCCAGATTTTTTCACATCTTTTATAGCAGCTGTAGCCAGTGGATCTGTCGTTGTCTGGCTTGAATTTATTGAAAATGCTAGTGTCCTGATTCCTGGTGTTTTGCTTGCTATTCTTGCAGGGAAACTGAACAGGAATCTGAAATTCAAGTTCAATTATGGGACAGGTAAAGTGGAAGCAATAACTGCGCTAAGCATAGAAGTATTCGATATAGCAGGTCTTTTTTGTATCACCTTTTTCTCCATTAAGGCACTTGTCAGGGATGAAACAAGAGAACAATATCTTACACTGGCCCTTGTAGTTAGTATAATTGGCGTGCTCATAGATCTTTTCATTTTACATAGACAGAAAATAATAGCAGAACGAAGTCACAGCAAAATGATCCACACGGCCTATGTTAGTGCGCAGAAGGAATTCTTTTTTGACGCAGTCTCTATAGTGACCTTGATAATCATCATGATATTTAGGGACAAGAACTGGATCAGATATTTTTCACCAGTAGTTTGTCTGATGCTGGTAGTTCCATTCTTTATTACAGTTATGAAGCATATGAGGGCATCAGTAGAGGAGCTGATAGACAGAACTATTGATGAAGAAAGCCAGCTTAAGATAATCAAGGTGCTTAATGAGTTTTATGATTGCTACGAAGAGCTCGGAGATATAAAAAGCAGGATAAATGGCGGGGTTAAGTATATAGATATTGAGCTTATGTTCAATAAGGATATGGATTATCAGACGGTTCGTGAAACTGCGGGACAGATAAGAACGAGAGTGCAGGAGGAACTTGGGCGCAGCAGTGTTAATTTGGTTATCATGTAAATGACTTTATAAAAAAATAATATGATTTTCGCAGTTTTTTATCGTTTTTTAGATAATATAAATGGTTTGTTCACATATGAATAACTGCCATGTTGTACGCTTATTATTGGTACTGTGCAACCTGAATTATAAAAACTAGGAGGTCGGCGTTCTGATGAGTAGCGATGTAAAGGTAATTAATGGCGGTGAAAAGAAGGGTGCAACAAAGGCTATAAGCCTGAAGCTTTCGCTTATGTTTGCTGGGCTTTTGGTAGCAAGTATTTTAATTGCTGAGGTTTTGGTTTTGGGCTTTGGCTTTAATCTGGTTAAGAATTTGATTGATACATCATTGACTAATCAGGTTTCTGCAGACGCATCAAAGGTAAACAGAGAGTTGAATGCAACATTCTATTACCTGAATGGTGTGGGAGATGCAATAGAGCAAAATCAGTTTAGTAGCAATGAAGACATCATGGAGTACATGGCAGGAACTGTTGGCAGATATTCCATGATTCCGACAGGTGCATATCTTGCTCTTAACGATGAGACATTTATTTATCCCAGTGATCCTGGCTTTACAATGGAAGGTATAACAGAAAAGGCTTGGTATAAACAGGCTATAGGATACGACAATACATGGTTCTATTTCTATGATCAGCCTTATTTTGATGAGGTAACAGGTGCGCTTTGTGCAACAGTTATTAGACACGTACATCTTAAGGATGGCAGAGAAGGATGCTTTGCTGCAGACCTTATGATGGGAAGCTCTCAGGAAAAGCTGAATGAGGTTCAGCTGTATGAGACAGGCGGAGCGATGATGGTTACTGCAGCCGGAATGATCCTCTCATACAGAGATGATGCCAGCCTGGTTGGAACTAATTTGGCAGACAGCCCGGATAATCAGTTCTTTGCAGAGATTAATAATATTATGCAGACAGAGACTGAAGAAGAAATTGGTTCTGTACATGCGTTTAAGGCGAACGGAGACAAGTACTATGCTGCAACTAATA
Source organism: Butyrivibrio sp. (assembly GCA_015056655.1). Classification (GTDB taxonomy): domain Bacteria; phylum Bacillota; class Clostridia; order Lachnospirales; family Lachnospiraceae; genus Butyrivibrio. The sequence continues at coordinate 11,434 of SVFV01000063.1, read as the reverse complement.
TTGTTAGCGGAACAGACTGGAAGGTTATTATTTACGCTAAGCAGAAGGAAGTTCTTGCAGCACTTCAGCAGCTGATCCTGGCACTTTTCATAGTTACTGTTGTCTGCGTTATAATCGTTCTTCTTATCATTACAAGAGTGCTCCACAGCATGATCAAGAAGCCTGTAACTTCACTTACAGATAACATTGAGAAGATTTCTAATGGTGATTTCACAATAGATATCTCTAAGAAGAATAAGGGCAATGATGAGATTGCATATATGAATACCGCTATGGGTGAATTCATTGTTCATATGAGGGATTCACTTAGCGAGATTAAGGATGTTTCTGGAAAGCTCTTAGGAGAAGCTCAGACATCTAAGAGTACCGCTGAAGATCTGGAAGATGCAGCTAATAATCAGTCAGTAAGCATGACTCAGATCAGAGAGAACATTGATAATATGGCTAAGGCCGTTAATGAGGTTGCAGAAAATGCTACTATTCTTGCACAGACTGTTGCTAATGTTACAGATCAGGAGCAGAGAATTGAAGCATCCATGAACGACCTTGTTAAAAAGGCAGATAGTGGACAGCAGGATATGTCTACAGTGGCTAATGGAATGTCCGACATTGTTGAGTCCATGAAGGATATGGCTGATGCAGTATCAAATGTTGATGAGGCAGCAGATAAGATCACACAGATTATTGACCTTATCAATTCCATTTCTTCACAGACAAACCTCCTTTCACTGAATGCTTCAATTGAGGCAGCGAGAGCAGGCGAGGCAGGAAAAGGCTTTGCGGTTGTTGCTTCTGAAATCGGAGCACTTGCACAGAACTCTGCAGATGCTACAAATCAGATTGGTGAGATTATCAAGGATATGTCACAGAAGGTTCGTATGCTTTCTGAGAAATCTGAATCTAACACCGCTCTTATTAATAATAGTGCTGAGACAGTTAACACTGCAGCTGAGACCTTCAAGGTTATCACTCAGGAGCTGTCAGAGGCTAATGACATTCTCGTTGAGATGGCAGACCAGATGCAGAAGGTTAATGATGTTGCTTCCAACATGGCATCTGTATCAGAAGAACAGTCTGCATCTACTCAGGAGATCGCAGAAAACGTTGAAAGAGTCACAGAAGAGGCAAAGGGCGTTGCTTCATCTTCAGAGCTTGTTGCAAATGCTGCTTCCTCAGTATCTGACGCTGTTGATACGATTAACGAGAACCTTGAGAGATTTACAATTGGATAAATCTGAGCTTTTAACTACTTCCCCAAAATGGAGAAATAGAGGCTTGGTATTTGCTGATAGTGCTATGTAAATGATGATTTCAGGCAGTTACAATTTAATTGTCAAAGAAACTCTATTCACAGAAATTAGGTTATTAGTGAGGTGAAAATGACAGTGGAAGAGAGAATCAGAATTTGCAAAGTACTTGAGCTTATGAGCGAGCAGCCAACCTTTGCAAGAGAGATCGGAATAACAAATGTATCTGTTTTCAGGGGCTGCAAATTAGAAGCTATTAAGGAAAAAAGTATAACAGAAAAGGTAAAGTAATATGGTATAATTACCGGTAAAAAGGAGGAAACTGAGTATGCAGAGAGTAGAAAAGTTTTTAAAAGATGCCGGTACATATTACCTTGCAACAGTAGACGGAGATCAGCCAAGAGTAAGACCCTTCGGAACAGCACATATTTTCGAAGATAAGCTTTATATCCAGACTGGAAAAGTTAAGGATGTTTCAAAGCAGATCCATGCTAACCCTAAGGTTGAGATTTGTGCTTTCATGAATGGCGAATGGCTTAGACTTGCAGGCGAACTAGTTGAGGATGACAGAAGAGAAGCAAAACAGTCAATGCTTGATGCATATCCCTCTCTTCAGAATATGTATTCTGCTGATGATGGAAATACAGAAGTATTCTACATTAAGAATGCAACAGCAACATTTAGTTCATTCACACATGAGCCTGAGGTTGTAAAATTCTAAAATTACATAATGCATAAAAATGGCCGGACTTAAATGTCCGGCCTAATTTTTTGTTATCTTATTTTAGTAATGCAGGTAATTACTTAACAGGCTTTGCTCCAGCCTTCTCCTGTGCCTTAGCAACAAGGTTCTTCCAGAAGCCTTTCTTCTTTTCCTCAGGGGCATTGTTGTTACCTCTGATTCCCTTTACAGAGATTACGTAGATACCACTTACTTCAGCTTTAACTTCCTTCTTAACAGGAACTGAATCGAAAATCTTCTCATCACATACAAGGTTCATGATCTGAGGACCAACCTTAACCTTAAGGATTGGAAGCTTTGATCTTCTAAGGAGCTTAGGTGTGTTCTCTAATACTGCGGAAGGAAGACCTGCTTCGTTGATACGCATACGCTTCTTGTCAATGATCAGCATGGAAACGCTCTGTTTCATTGTCTCCATCTGTGCCTGCTGTTCTTCCTGACGCTTCTGTGCCTTTTTACCTAATATAGTAAGAACTATAATTCCAATTGTAAGTATTACGATTATAACTAAAAAAACTATTAATGCCGGGCTCAAAACTATCCTCCAAATACAATCTGTTCTATTTAAGTAGCAAAGTGTATTTTATCATTCTTTTTTCTGGCAGGCAACAAAATACTTTAATCATAGGTAAATGTGTGCTAGTATTAAACAAGTTTATGTTTTGATAAGAGGAGTATTTGATATTATGAAAAAGACAATAGCAGCAATTCTTACAGCAGTTTTGGCTGTAACATCTATAGCAGGATGTGCCAATGGCGGGAAGAATGACAACGCGGCTTACCTTAAGGATATTGAATTAGATAAGTACGTTACACTTGGAGAATATAAGGGAGTAACTGTTGAGGTTGCATCACCTGAGGTTACAGATTCAGAGGTAGAGAGCTACCTTCAGTATGTAGAGAGCTCTATGTCAGCTAGTATTGAGGTTACAGACAGAGCAGTTCAGGAAGGCGATACAGTAAATATTGATTATGCTGGAAGATACGCTGAGTCAGGCGAGGCTTTTGACGGCGGTACAGCACAGGGTTATGACCTTGCAATCGGTTCACACACATTTATCGATGGTTTTGAAGATGGACTTATTGGTGCAGAGCTTGGCGAGACAAGAGATCTTAATCTTAAATTCCCTGATACTTATGGAAATGCTGATCTTGCAGGTGTAGATGTTATCTTCACAGTTACAGTAAATGCGATCAAGATTAAGCCTGATTTCGATGATGCATATGCAGCTTCTCTTGGAGTTGATGGCGTATCAACAATAGATGATCTTAGAGAGTATGTTAAGACAAATCTTCTTGAGGACAAGCAGGATACTTACAACAATAATGTTAAGAACAAGGCACTTGAAGCGGCTACAAATGGCTGCATGTTTGAGAATCCTCCGCAGGCACTTCTTGACAGAGTAGCAGTTAATTATGATGATCAGATGAGTAGAGTAGCAGCTTATTACTCAGCAACCTATGGTTCACAGATGACTACAGAGTCAGTTCTTCAGTCACTTATGGCTCAGGAGGGTTACACTGGAGAGGTTGAGGATTACAAGGCTGAGAAGACTCTTGAGCTTGCTAAGCAGTACATTATGCTTGGTGCAATCGCTTCTAAGGAAGGTATCGAGGTTACAGAGGATGAGCTTAATGAGAAGCTCACATCAGATATGGAATCAGCTAATGCTTCAGCATCAGATGAAGAAAAGGTAGACAGCCTTGATGCATACAAGGAGAAGGTTGATGTAGAGGATGTCAGAGAGACGCTTCTTACACAGAAGGCTGTAGAATTCCTTGCAGATAATGCAAATGTTGTTGAGCCTGCTGATGCTTCTGCAGAGGAGACTTCTGAGGAAACAGAGCAGACTGATGATGCAGCTGAAGGTGAGTCAGCAGAGAACGCAGATTGATAAGAAAAGAAATATTTATATAAAGCAGATGGAGGCAATGATATGGAACTGACAGATATCAGAGAGCTTTTTGCAGCTCCGGAAAAATTCGCAGATAAGGAAGTTACAGTAGGCGGATGGATCCGAAATATTCGTGATTCAAAGACGATTGGATTCGTTGTTTTGAATGATGGAACTTATTTTTCACCCCTTCAGGTGGTATATTCTGATGAGCTTAATAATTTCGCAGAGGTTAGTAAGCTTAATGTTGGTGCTGCAATCATTGCTACTGGTAAGATTGTAATGACTCCTAATGCTAAGCAGCCTTTTGAGATGCAGGCAACAGGCATTGAGATTGAGGGACCTTCAACACCTGATTATCCCCTTCAGCCTAAGCGCCACTCTCTTGAGTACCTTAGAACACTTCCTCATCTTCGTGCTAGAACAAACACATTTGAGGCAGTATTCCGTGTCCGTTCACTTGCAGCATACGCTATTCACTCATTCTTCCAGGAGAGAGGCTTTGTATATGTTCATACTCCTCTCATCACAGGAAGCGACTGCGAGGGTGCTGGTGAGATGTTCCAGGTTACAACTATGGATCTCAATAACGTTCCTAAGACAGAGGATGGTGAGGTTGATTACTCAAAGGATTTCTTTGGAAAGCCTGTAAACCTTACAGTATCTGGTCAGCTTAATGTTGAGACTTATGCATTCGCATTCAAGAACGTTTACACATTTGGACCTACATTCCGTGCTGAGAATTCAAACACAACTCGTCATGCAGCTGAGTTCTGGATGATCGAGCCTGAGATGTGCTTCGCAGATCTTAAGGATGATTGTGACTGTGCAGAGGCAATGCTTAAGTATGTAATTAACTATGTACTTGAGAATGCTCCAGCTGAGATGGAGTTCTTTAACACATTCGTTGATAAGGGTCTTATCGAGAGACTTAAGAATGTTGTAAACAGCGACTTTGGTCGTATCACATATACAGAGGCTATTGAAATCCTTAAGGAGCACAATGACCAGTTCGACTATAAGGTTGAGTGGGGTTCAGATCTTCAGACTGAGCACGAGAGATTCCTTACAGAGCAGATCTTCAAGAAGCCTGTATTTGTAACTGATTATCCGAAGGAAATCAAGGCATTCTACATGAAGCTGAACGAGGATAGAAAGACTGTTGCTGCAGCTGACTGTCTTGTTCCTGGAATCGGTGAGATCGTTGGTGGTAGCCAGAGAGAGGATGATCTTGAAACTCTTGAGAAGAGAATGGATGAGCTTGGACTTAAGAAGGAAGACTACGAGTTCTATCTTGATCTTCGCAGATACGGTTCAGTTAGACACGCTGGATTCGGACTTGGTTTTGAGCGCTGCGTAATGTACCTCACAGGTATGGGTAACATTCGTGACGTTGAGTCCTTCCCTAGAACAGTTGGTAACTGCGATCTTTAATTTTTAGACAATGAAAGCCCTGATCGGTATCAATCGGTCAGGGCTTAAATATTGCTTATGAGTTAAGTATGCTTTCGTAAATGGATTCAAGTTTTTCCACATGAGCTTCGAAGCTGTACTTTTGCTTTGCTATTTCAAAGCTTGCATTGCTGGCGCTTTCCCAGGAATCGCGGTCGGTTAGGTACCCAATGACAGCTTCGGCCATGGATTTGGAATCAGTTGGTTTTAAAAGTCTTCCGTTGTAATCCTTTTGAACAACCTGTGGTATTCCGCCTACTTCTGTAGAAACGATAGGGAGTGCATATCCCATGGCTTCAAGGATGGACATAGGCATCGCTTCCATGTGAGAGGGAAGAAGGAAAATAGCACTTTCTAAAAGGAGCTTTTCTTTTTCCTCACCTCTTATCCAGCCGGGGAGAATTACAGTATCCTCGAGCCCGAGATCTTTGATTTTCTCTATAACAGGCTCTGTCTCACCTGAACCAGCAAGGATGAAGGTGATTTCGGGTATGGCTTTTTTAGCAATAGTAGCGATGTCGGGGATGTCTATTACACCCTTTAAGTTGTCGAAACGACCAAGGTAAAGGACTTGTTTTTTGTTAAAGCGAAGGTCCTTTGACTTTTCTGAAACAGTATCCTCATAGAGTTTGCAGTAGTTGGAGACAACCTCGATTTTTTCTGCTGGAACAATGGCGGAGATTTTCTTTTTCCACTCTTCAGAAAGGACGATAATCCTTGTGCATTTATTGTAGGAGGACTCGACCATTCTGCGCTTCCACTTGGGAGCATTGGTGTAGAGCTCATCCAGAGCAGAGCCATGGATGTGGTTAACTACCGGAATGCCATGCTTGTAGGCCATGTTTATGATTGGATATTTTCTGAAAAAGCTCGGGCCAAAGGACGAATGAACGTGTACGAGATCTGGCGGATTGGTCTTTAAGAGCTTTCGAAAAGCCTTGTAGGCTGAAAGTGCCTTAAAAAGCTTTTGGAATTTAGAGCCATCACGATAGGATTCGATGTAGGTGATATCGTAATCACTTTCAAGGCGACTGTTGTAATAGCCACTTATTACAGCTGCTATGCCGCCCTTTACCATTGGATTCTGGACGATCATGCAGAGTTTCTTTTTGTTTAGAGATGTATTTTTATCCATAATTGTCTCTTTTTCATTAGATTTTATCTGACTTGATTATACTATGTTATAATATTTTATAGGTTTTTTGTATTGAAAAAAGTAATTTGTTAATGGGGAATAGATGAAATTATTCAGATATATTAAGTATTTAAATAGAGCCTACGGCCTTAAAAGAGTCGCATGTGTAATACTTGCCAGCACGATACTTTTAAATGCAGGCAACGTGGCTTTTGCTACCACCAGTGAAGAGCTTAAAAAGCAGCAGAAGGAGCTGGAGAAGGAGCAGAAGGACCTCGAGAAAAAGCAGGATGCGATAGAATCTCAGAAGGAGCAGAGCCAGAGCGGACTTAATAATGCAAATGCCAATATTAGCGATATTAAGGATGAACAGGCAGAGATTTCTTCAGGGCTTGCTGCGGCTAATGAGGAACTTGTCGGACTTCTTGCAAGTATCGATTTGATTGAGGCAGATATTGAGGATACTGAGGAGAAGATAGTCCAGACACAAAAGGAATATGATGAGGCTAAGCTTCAGGAGGAGACTCTTTATGAGGCTATGAAGCTTAGAATTAAGTATATGTATGAGAAGGGCGAGCTTTCTTATGCAGAGCTTCTTTTGCAGGCACAGAGTTTTAATGACCTTTTGAATAAGGCTGGCTATGCTGAGTCCCTTTATGAATATGACAGGAAAAAGCTGAACGAATACGTTACAGCCAAGAATGCTGCAGAAGCTTATGGAGAGGAACTGGCTGAGGCTAAATCTGAGCTGGAGACATCCCAGTACGAGCTTGAAGAGGAGCAGAAATATACAGAGCAGGTTATTGCTGATTACAAGAAGCAGTATGCGAATTTTGATGTTCAGCTTGCAAAGGCTAAGCAGGAAGCTGCAGTCTACACAGCGCAGCTTCAGCAACAGACAGCACAGATAAGAGATTTGCAGGCTAAGATTGATGAAAAGGAAAAAGAGGTAAAGGATACAGCTAAGGCCGCAGAGGCAGCAGCTTCAAAGGAAGCAGAGGAGCTTGCAAAGAAAAAGGCTGAAGAAGAGGCAGCTAAGAAAGCAGAGGAAGCTGCAAATAATCCTGAGGAAAATACTAATAATGATGACGATAATACGGATTTAGCTAGTGCTACGGAGGCATCAAGCCAGAGTAGTTCAGAAAGCTCTTCTACTCAGACATCTTCACAGTCTGCGCCTGCGCCTTCAGGTTCGGCCACAGGATCAAACATAGCAAACTATGCATGTCAGTTTGTAGGTAATCCTTATGTTGCCGGAGGAACAAGTCTTACAAACGGAGCTGATTGTTCCGGATTTGTTTATGCTGTATATAAGGCTTTTGGAATAACTGTTCCCAGATCATCCTACTCTCAGGCTCAATATGGCAGAGAAGTGTCCTATGACAGCGCACAGGCAGGAGATGTAATTTACTATGGCGGACATGTGGCAATCTACCTCGGTGGTGGAAGAATTGTGCATGCAAGTACCGCAAGAACAGGCATTAAATACGAAAGTGCAACATATAGAACAATTTTAACTATCAGAAGATTTATTTAATCAGGAGGAAACTGATTGGAATGGAATGAACTCCTTTGTGGAGATAGAATAAGATCTATTGCTAAAAAAGAGGGATCCTCAGATCTTAGAAGTGAGTTTGAAAAGGACTATCACAGAATTATTGGTAGTGCATCATTTAGAAGACTTCAGGATAAGACGCAGGTTTTCCCTCTGGATCAGTCTGATTTCATCAGAACCAGGTTAACGCATTCGCTGGAAGTATCTTCTTTTTGCAAATCCCTGGGACAGAATATTTCAAGAAAAATCCTTACAGAGATAAAAGATGAAAAGTTTGAGCCTTCATATCAGCAGGATATCTGTGATATCTTGCAGTGTGCAGGGCTTCTTCATGATATAGGAAATCCGCCCTTTGGACATTTTGGAGAGACTGTAATAAGGCAGTGGTTTAAAGAAAATCTTCCTAAGCTGAAGGTTCCGGCTGAGGGTGTTTTTGAGAGAATAAAGGGAAGTGGCTACGTAGATGAAGATGGAAAGGTTCCACTTATGGAAATCCTCAATCTTCAGATGCAAAAGGATTTTTATCATTTTGAAGGTAATACTCAGGCGCTTAGAGTGGTGTCAAAACTGCACTATCTGGTGGATGAGCATGGTATGAATCTTACAAAAGGACTTCTTGCAACTATCATCAAGTACCCAGTTTCTTCGCTGGATGTGGACAAGGACAGCCCAGATATCTGCCGCCATAAGATGGGATATTATTATGCAGATAAAGATATTTTTGAGGATATCGAGAAATCCTGCGGACTTAATGGAAGAAGGCATCCGCTTACTTATATTTTGGAAGCTGCTGATGATATAGCTTATAGAACAGCTGATATTGAGGATGCTTATAAGAAGGGTAAGATAAGCTATGGCCTTTTGGTGCGTGAGCTTGAAAAAATGGCTTATGCTGACCAGTCTGACCCGATCTACAGACAGTTGATTGATACGCTTAAATATAGATTTGGCAAGGGAATAGAGCAGGGAGTCAATGACCCTGGCGAGTATGCTGTTCAGAACTGGATCATTGCAGTTCAGGGTAGACTTATTTATCTTGCAACTGACAGTTTTGCTGAGCACTATAAGGAAATCATGGATGGCTCCTTTGGACAGGAGCTTTTGGAAGGTACAGAAGGGAAGCACATTGTTGATGCTCTTGGAGAGATTGCGATTAAATATGTATTTAATTCAGAGCAGATTTTAAAGATAGAAGTTTGTGCCGACAATATTCTTTCATACCTTTTGGATAGGCTGGTACCTGCTGCGATTTACTATGATACGAATATTAAGTCTAAGCCCATTGATAGCAGGATGATTTCTTTTGTTTCAGATAACTACAAAAGAATTTACCATATCTATTCCAAGGGAAAGAGCGAGGACGAAAAGCTGTATTTGAGGCTCCTTCTGGTTACGGATTATGTGTGTGGAATGACTGACAGCTATGCCAAGAGGCTTTATCAGGAACTGAATGGTCTTACATAATGGAGACTGTTTGATGAGACTATTTTAGCGTGGCAGTTAGTGGATTTGTGCTTGCAATTTTGGCATGCAGCATATATGTTAAGTTAAGTGGTTTGATGAAGTGTGATTTGGCTATATGCTGATTCATGATTCATCAGTAAGAAACAGAGCAGAAAGAGAGAAAATATGGCAAGAGAAATGGTTGTAGTTCTTGATTTTGGCGGACAGTACAAGCAGCTTATTGCGAGACGTGTTCGTGAGTGCAACGTTTACTGTGAGATTCATCCATATAATATCGGGCTTGATAAGCTTAAAGAGATGAGTCCCAAGGGAATTATTTTAACCGGTGGTCCCAATAGTGTGTACGGTGACCAGGCGGTATTGTGCGAGAAGGAACTTTATGAACTTGGTGTACCTGTACTTGGTATCTGCTATGGTGCGCAGCTTACAGCTTTCTTGAATGGAGGCGAGGTAAAGACAGCGCCTGTTAGTGAGTATGGTAAGACAGAGACATTCTTAAAGACAGATTCAGTGCTTTTTGCAGATATTGATAAGAAAGACGCTGACGAGACAACACTTCTTGATGGCTACGGAATGGTGGACACAGATGCAGCTGTAGAGAAGAATGACAAGGGCGAGTTCGTAGTATCAACCTGGATGAGCCATACAGATTATATAGCTAAAGTGCCGGAAGGCTTTAAGATTTCAGCTTATACATCCAACTGTCCTGTGGCAGCTATGGAGAATGCTGAAAAGAAGATATATGCAGTTCAGTTCCATCCTGAGGTTATGCACTCTCAGAGAGGAACAAAGATGCTTCGCAACTTTGTATACAAGGTTTGCGGCTGCGCAGGCGACTGGAAGATGTCAGACTTCGTTGAGAGAAGCATCGCTGAGATCAGAGAGAAGGTTGGAAATGGCCGTGCACTCTGTGCTCTTTCAGGTGGTGTTGATTCATCAGTTGCAGCAGTACTTATGAGTAAGGCTATTGGTAAGCAGCTTACTTGCGTATTTGTTGATCATGGTCTTCTTCGTAAGAATGAAGGTGATGAGGTTGAGGCAGTATTTGGACCTAATGGTGCGTATGACCTTAACTTTATAAGAGTAAATGCTCAGGACAGATTCTATGAGGCACTTAAGGGTGTCGAGGAGCCTGAGAAGAAGAGAAAGATCATCGGTGAGATGTTCATCCGTGTATTTGAGGAAGAGGCTAAGAAGATTGGCGCTGTTGACTTCCTTGTACAGGGAACAATTTATCCTGATGTAGTTGAGAGTGGAATCGGTGAAGGCGCTGTAATCAAGTCTCACCACAACGTAGGTGGTCTTCCGGATTATGTTGATTTCAAGGAGATCATCGAGCCTCTTCGTATGTTGTTTAAGGATGAGGTTAGAGCATCCGGACTTGAGCTTGGTATCCCTGAGCATCTTGTATTCAGACAGCCTTTCCCTGGTCCCGGACTTGGTATCCGTATCATCGGTGAGGTTACAGCCGAGAAGGTTAAGATTGTTCAGGATGCTGATGCAATCTACCGCGAGGAGATTGGTAAGGCAGCAGATGCCTACAAGGCTGAGAATGGTCACATGCCATCCTGGATGCCTGCACAGTACTTCGCAGCGCTCACAAACATGCGCTCTGTAGGTGTTATGGGAGACTTCCGTACTTACGATTACGCTGTAGCACTCCGCGCCGTTAACACTTCAGACTTCATGACAGCTGATGCTTCTAATGTTCCGTGGGAAGTTCTCCAGACGGTAATGAACCGTGTAATCAACGAGGTTAAGGGCGTTAACAGAGTAATGTACGATCTGACTTCTAAACCGCCGGGAACAATTGAGATGGAATAAAGTGATAGGCCCCGGAAGCCGCTTGTGTAGCGGCTTCCGGGGATTTTTTGTTATGGGTCGTGACCCAGTTGAGCTCGCGAAGCGTGCGAAATATCAACCACCCGCTATGCGGGTGCGCGG
>SVFV01000062.1 GCA_015056655.1 Butyrivibrio sp. | reverse complement strand
TGAACCGCCGTGTACCGAACGGTACGCACGGTGGTGTGAGAGGTCGGCGGTCATTGACCGCCTCCTACTCGATTATTGTATATTATCATTGTATATGTATGGAAATGGATACCAAATTTTCTAAGAAAATTATGGTACCCAAAAAAATTGGTTAATATTAATGACAACAGGCGTTTGGTTTGATAAAATATAGTCATGTTGCATAAGGAAATGCTAAGGAATCGCAATATATATAAGGCATTTTCCTAAATTATACTAGATAAGGGGGTATCACAAACCATGGCAACGAAGGAGAAGAGAAACGTTATTGTTGGGCAGTCAGGAGGCCCTACAGCTGCAATCAATTCATCACTTGCAGGTGTTTATCGTACAGCTAAGGATCGTGGTTACAAAAAGGTTTACGGAATGATTCATGGTGTTCAGGGACTCATGGAAGGCAGATATGTTGATCTTGCTGATCACATCAAGACAGGTCTTGACGCAGAGCTCTTGAAGAGAACACCGTCAGCTTACCTTGGCTCTTGCCGTTACAAGCTTCCCGAGATTTTTGAGAGTAAAGAAACTTATGAGAAGATCTTCGCTATTCTCACTGAGCTCGAGATCGATTGCTTCATTTACATTGGTGGTAACGATTCAATGGATACTATCAAGAAGCTTTCTGATTACGCTATCATTTCTGGTTCTACAGTAAGATTCGTTGGATGTCCTAAGACAATTGATAATGACCTGGCTCTTACAGACCACACACCCGGATATGGCTCTGCTGCTAAGTACATCGGTACTTCTGTAAAAGAGATCATCCGTGATGGATGGAGTCTTGAGACCGAGCATGGTCAGGTAGTTATCGTTGAGATCATGGGTAGAAATGCTGGATGGCTTACAGGTGCAGCTGCTCTTTCAAGAGGAGAGGACTGTGACGGACCTGATGCAATCTATCTTCCCGAGCTTCCTTTCGACGTTAAGAAGTTCGTTGATAAGGTTAAGAAGCTCCTTAAGGAGAAGGCAAATGTTGTTATTGCAATCTCTGAAGGTATCCATGATAAGGATGGCAAGTACATCAGCGAGTATGACAACGGCGTTGAATATGTAGACGCATTTGGACATAAGCAGCTTACAGGTACAGCCAGATACCTTTGCACAGTTCTTTCAACTGAGATCGGTTGTAAGACAAGAGCTATCGAGCTTTCAACTCTTCAGAGAGCTGCTAGCCATTGCTCATCTCGTGTAGATATTCTTGAAGCTTACGAGGTTGGTGGTGCTGCTATGAAGGCTGCTGATGAAGGCGACAGCGGTAAGATGGTAGTTATCGAGAGACTTTCTGATGATCCTTATCAGGCTGGAACAGAGGTTAAGGATGTTCACAAGATTGCTAACGACGAGCGTCTTGTTCCCAGAGAATGGATCAACAAGGAAGGTACTTATGTAACAGATGAGTTTATCACATACGTTCGTCCTCTTATCCAGGGCGATGTAGGACCTATCATGGTTGATGGTATTCCGCGTCATCTGTTTGTACCTGGATTCCAGGAACTGCTGTAATTAGCAGTATTTAAATAGTTTGTAAATTGGGAGGAATTACATATATTTTTCTTATGAGGTTAAAGGTCTGTGCCGTATGGTGCAGACCTTTTTACATGTGCGACCGACGGCGCACGTTTCTAATATCATATTGAACTGTATCATTTTGATATGGAAAATCATTAAAGTATATATATTTACTGTAATTTAATAACTTTTTAATCGGCATTTAATTTGCTTTTATGCATTATACTATATGATTTAAATAGAGTTATTACGGATTTCAATAGTTGTAAATCAATAACAAAAAGGAAAAACTATGACTAAAAGAATTATATCTGTATTTGCCTGTCTGATACTTATTAGTACCAGTGCATGCTCAAAATCATATTTGAATAATAATATAATTGGTGCTGATGTTCAAAGCCATAGTGATATTAAAGTTATTGATATTAATCTCACTGAAGAAGCCTATGGAATTGGTGTAGATAAAGAGCATACTGATCTTTTGGAAGCAATAAATTCAGCGCTTTCAGATATTAAGGCCGATGGGACTTATGATGAAATAATAAGTCATTATGAGACGGAATTTGTTCCAGAGCCTGTTGAAACAGCAAAATTAGATTCAAGTAAAGACCAACTGGTTGTAGCAACCACTAGTGATTTTCCACCTTTTGATTATGAAAAGGATGGACAAGCCTACGGAATTGACAAGGAACTTATAAAGGAAATTGCTGATAGATTAGGTAAAGAGCTTGTCCTTGTAGATGTAAACTTTGACATTATGTTCCTTACAGTGTCTGACCATAAGGCAGATGCCTGCATTGCTGGAATTACAATTACAGACGAGAGAAAAAAGTACATTGATTTTAGTGATCCATATTATATAGATGGTCTTCAAGTTGCTGTAAGAACTGACAATACAGATTTTGACAACTGCAAGACTGTTGAAGATATAAATAATGTATTTGCGACAAAAGACTCCAGCTATAAAGTTGCAGTTGAAGCTAATACTACAGGTGAAGATTTTATACAGCTAAATAATGCAGGTCTGACTATAGATTCTTGTCCGGATCAGGCGGATTGTATTGATAAGCTGAATCTTGGAAAAGTTGATTGTGTAATTGGGGACGCAGGTGTTTTAAAGTATCTGCTTACAGAGGAGATTGAAGACTAGCAAAAAATAAGGATTTATTATGAAACAAATTGTCAGAAAGATATTCTCATTTAGTTTCATGATCGTGCTATTTGCTCTTATAGGAATCGCAGTATATCTTATTCTCAGCACACGCAATGTTGCAATTGTTGAGAATAGGGTTGGTGCGGTTTTTATTGGTTCTGTAGAAGATAAAGGATGGAACCAGGCTCACTATGAAGGAATTAAAGAAGCATGCGAAAAATTAAAGCTTCCATTATTCATAGAAGAAGACATCGCAGAGACCTTAGAGGCAACAGAGCCAGCTGTTGACAAACTTGTTAATGAGAAGAAGTGTAATGTAATCCTGCTTACCAGTGATGGTTTTGGAGATAACCTTGCACCATTATATGAAAAATATTCAAATATAAGATTTTATACAGTTTCACCTGAAGCTGATTATTATAATGTTAATACATATTTTTGCAGACTATATCAGCTACGATATCTATGTGGCATTATCGCTGGAAAGATGACTAAAAGCAATGTCATTGGATATATCTGTGGAACACCAAGCTGCCAGTGCGTAAGACAGCTTAATGCCTTTACAATCGGTGCCAGATCAGTTAATCCCGATGTTGTTGTAAAGGTTAAATTCGTTGGTTCATGGTATGAACCCGAAAAAGAGAAGAATGCTGCCATGGATTTTATAACTAATCATGGCGCAGATATAATTTCGTATCATACATCATCTCCCTTTGCTATTGATATAGCAGAGCAGATGGGTGTCTATTCAATTGGCTATAATCTTGTTAGGACTGAGAGATCTGACAAGTTCCTTACAGCTGCTCTTTATCAGTGGGAACCAATATATGAGCAGTTTCTTAGTGATTTCCAGAAGTCAACAGTAGGAAAAGATAAATATTACTGGCTTGGAGTATTATATGACACTGTAAGCTTTTACAGATTTTCACCTGAAATTCCTCAGGATGTAATTGATCTTGTATTTGAAAAAGAAGATGAAATAAAGGCTGGAAGTGATGTCTTTGTAGATGAAATATATAGTAACGATGGAAAACTGATGTGTAAGCAGGGCGAGAGAATCGGAGATGATGCTATGCTTCACACAATGTTATGGTATGTGGAAGGAGTGGAAGTATATGATTAATTTTCGCTTCTTCAGCAAAAGATTAATATGGTTGATTTCAACGTATGCCATTTTGTTTACTGCTCTTGGTTTTATTTTTTTCTACAGCATTGAGGACATGATCAGCAAAATGGTCGATCAAAAGGTATTAAGAGAAGCCAGAGCTGCTGCATTATATTATGAGGAGGAATTAAATTCTGAATATAATACACTTTCTCACATTGGAAATCTTTTAAGTAATCCCAGGGAAGAAGCTCAGCAAAGCAATATTGATGCTTCTGTAGCTTTGATAAATAGTGTATTTGGTAATGACCCCAGAATTGTTATAGGCCTTTTAGCTGGTAACTGTTCGCCTGTTTATGGAGAATCACTTCCTATAAGTGAATACAGGGGAATACTTAATGCGATGCAGGGAAGAGCTTCGATTTCTTACATCAATACAGGAGGACTTCTTTTTGCATACCCTGTTTATCATGGCGAAAATATTCGTTATGTAATCTACTCATTATGCTCTTCAAGCTATTTAGCAGAAAATCATGGAACAAGCATGTTTGATGGTATTGGACATGTAATGATAATGACCAAAAACGGTGATGAAGTTGTTCCATTTGAACACTTATCATCAGTAGAAAGAAGCTTTTATGAATCACCAACAGTAAAAGCTACATTTTTAAGACTTATTACACAGGATATTACTAAGAGTAGTGCCATTTCACTTGAAAGAACGACTCTTGGTGATATGTATTTCTACGTTACAGATATTGAAAATACAGACTTTGTACTTGTAGGTACCAGATCTAAGGAAGATGCATACGGTTCACTCATTGCACTTTCACCTATTATCATGGGTATTTACTTTGCTTTTGTTGCGATAGTTATTATCCTTTCAGGCTACCTGTTTGTAGCATCTGTTAAGGTTCGTGAAAGTGATGAGCTAAAGAAAGCGAAGGACGAAGCGGAGGCAGCAAGTAAAGCAAAGGGTGATTTCCTTGCAAATATGTCTCATGAAATAAGGACGCCTATAAATGCTGTCCTTGGAATTGATGAATTGATCCTCCGGGATTATGAGGATAAAAAGCTAAAACAATATGCCTATACAATTAAGAACTCAATGATGACGCTTCTTAATCTTGTTAATGATGTTCTTGATTATTCCAGAATGGAAGCTGGAAAAATCGAGCTTTTAAATGAGCCCTATGATACATCGATTATGATTACAGACCTCATGTCTATCGTTGGTAACAGGGCGACTGATAAAAAGCTTAATTTTGATGTTGCAATTGATAAAGACCTTCCAAAAGAACTCGTTGGCGACGTAATTCGTATTAAACAGGTTATTATCAACCTTTTAACTAATGCATTTAAGTACACTAAGAAAGGCTTTGTGAATCTTATCATCGATTTTGATCAGGTAGATGATAAGCATATAAATATGCATGTGGCAGTTAAGGATTCAGGAATAGGCATGAAGCCTGAGGACATTTCTAAGCTGTTTAACGCATTTGAAAGAATAGAAGAAGATAGAAACAAGACAATCGAAGGCACTGGCCTTGGAATGAATATTGTAAAGAATCTTCTTGACCTCATGGATTCTCACATTGATGTAGAAAGTATTTATGGAGCCGGAAGTAAGTTCTCGTTCTCTGTAATACAGGAAGTTTCTAACTGGGAGCCAATTGGGGATTATAAAGCAGCTTATGAAAAGACTGTTGAAAAGGAAGTAGCAAAGGAGGCTAACTATGAGGCTCTGTTTGTAGCACCTGATGCGAAGATTCTGGTTGTCGATGATACAGAGATGAACCTCTTTGTAGTTAATGGACTTCTCAAACAGACCATGATGCAGATAACTACTGCTAAGAGTGGTGCTGAAGCTCTTGAGTATATGAATGATACCACCTTCGATATTATGCTTATAGACCAGCGAATGCCAGAAATGGATGGAATGGAACTCATTGGCCTTATCAGACATAACCTTGATAATCCAAACAATAATAAGCCTTGCATCTGCCTTACAGCTAATGCTGTAACGGGTGTAAAAGAGAAATGTCTCATGGCAGGCTTTGATGATTATCTTGAAAAGCCAATAGATGGAACCACACTTGAGAATACTATAGCAAAATATCTGCCTAAGGATTTGATGAAGAGTGCTGAGGAAGCACCTGCAGAAAATACTAATGTTACCGAAGAAATAGCAGAAGCAGCTACAGAACCTGAAATAGTAGAAGATACTTCTGAAGAAACTACAATTGATAATCCGAAGTTAAAAGAGCTTGAAGAAAAGGGACTTATAAACATCGAGGACGGAATATCCTACGCTGGAAGCGATGATATGTTTATAGCTACAGTACAGTTCTTCAGAGATGCAATCGATGAGAAGGCGGATGAAATAGAAACGCTTTACTTAAAAGAGGATATAGAGGTTTATTCAACAAAAGTACATGCTCTAAAGAGTTCTGCAAGAATCATTGGTGCTAAATCACTTTCAGAGCATGCACTGGCACTTGAAAAAGCTTCGAATGATAAGGACTGGGATTTTGTCAGAGCTAATAACGCAAAGTTATTAGAAGAGTACAGAAGCTATAAGGGATATCTGGAAGGTATTTGATTTTAGGGGAGATAGCCATGGGTAAAAAGATACTGATCGTCGATGATGATGAGATGATCCGCATGATGACTAACAAGATATTGTCAAAGACTTACACCATTGTAAGTGCCGATTCGGGACAACAGGCCATTGAACTTTATGAGACTGAAAAGCCGGATATGATAATATCTGATCTTGTCATGCCAGGAATGAGCGGCTTTGAGATGATGGATATTCTACGCGAGAAATATGCGTTTGTAATACCCGTTATTTTCATGACTGCATATTCAAGCGACGATACAGAGAAAAAGGGACTTGAAACTGGTGCTGTAGATTATATCAGAAAGCCCTTCAAGGCAGACATTCTGCTTCAGAGAGTTGATAATGTATTCAATAATCTGGAGAAAATAAGAGGCCTTCAGCAGGCTGCTGAACTTGAACCCATGACTGGTCTTTTGAATAAGACAACAACTGCCAAAGAGATCACCAATATTGCATCTAAAGGTATTGGTATTTTCATGATGATCGATCTTGATAGCTTCAAGCTTATCAATGATATTCATGGTCATGAAATGGGTGATAAAGTACTTATCTGGTTTGCTGACACCCTCAGAAGTATCATGAGATCAAGTGACATTATCGGACGTGTTGGCGGTGATGAATTTGCTGCCTTCTGTCAGAATACCAAGGACGAGATAATTGTTAAAGAAAGAACCGAATTCCTAAATAGAAAGATAACTGAATTCTGCAAGAGCATAATGGGGGATGACATGAATATACCTATAGGTGTTTCTATAGGTGCTGTTGTATGCCCTGATGAAGGAACTGATTATGTTACTTTATACAAGAAGGCTGATCAGGCCCTTTATACCGTAAAAAGAGCCGGAAAACATAACTATGCATTCTATAAGACTGCTGAACCTGGTGAAGAGCCTGGAAAATGCAATGATATGGATGAAATCCGCATGATTCTCGGTGAAAGAGAATCAAAGAGAGGCGGTTATGTACTTGACGATAATCAGTTTAAGCTCATATATCGTTTCCTTGTAAGATTCCAGAGAAATTACGCCTGGGATATAAAGTTCCTTGCTTTCACAATAACAGCAAAGGATGGAAGTAGTAATGTAGCAGAAGGAGCAGGCAGATTTATTGAAGTTGCTTCAAGCTGCCTTAGAGGTAGTGACTGTCTGACCAGGTATGGAAATAACAGAGTTCTTGCTATATTGCTTAAGACAACTGACGATAATTATCAGATTCCCATTGACCGTATAATTGAAAAATGGGAAGAATTACCATATAGTGAAAAGTTCACTTTTACATTTGAAGAGGAGAGTCTTATTCCCGATTAATCTGGTTTAATTTTTTCGTGTAATATGGGGCAAGTTTACAAAAAAGTAATAATTATTACACGGATAATTGCTTCTATTATTATGTGATTTAAGATATTATTAAATTATATAAATTTCATTTAATTGCTTCATTGTTTCATTTTTGAGGGGGATGTAATATGGCAGCTGCGAATGGAAAGAAGAGAAAGAAACTCATTAATCAGCTTATCTTTATAGCGGTTGGAGCTATTGTTGCTGTTGGCTTGCTTTTGAATGTTATTAGTGGTGTTGAAATTGCTAAAACATACAAAAAGCTGATCAAGGAGGAGCTGAAGGCTACTGCAGAGCATCTTTGCAGCCAGATGAACAGTACCTGGGATGGGGACTGGGCATATACTGATGGTGCCCTTATGAAGGGCGAAGAAGCTGTATCAGTAGAATATGAGGAGCTTATGGATGAGCTTCATTCACAGACTGATGTCGATTATACTCTGTTTTTTGGTGATACCGGTGTACTCACCACTATTCTTAAATCTAATTCCAACGAAAGATTTATAGGCACAAAGGCATCAGATAAAGTTATCAGCACAACCTTAAAGGGTGGACAGGATTATTATGCTGATGATCTGATTATCGAAGGAAGAGCATATTACGGATATTATGTTCCGCTAAAAAATGATGATGGCACAATTATCGGACTTATCTTCTCAGGAAGAGAAAGCCAGGATGTTACCTATGCAATCATGAACATAATTATCCTTCTCACACTTATCACTCTTGTGATCATTATTGCAATTGTAATTGCAGGTATCTGGCTTGCTAACAGAACATCATCTACAATGCAGGGTATTGCGGATGAGCTTGATAAGCTTTCACAGGGTACTCTTAATATCAAGATTGATCAGAGAGCAATTAAGAGAAAGGATGAGCTCGGAATGCTCGCCGATGGAGCTCAGACTCTTAGTACTAAGCTCGGTGATGTAATTAAGACTACCACAGAAATGAGTAACGAACTCAAGAAAGAAGGTAGTGATCTTTCTACTTCTGCCGGAACGGCTGCTAATGCATCCAGTCAGGTTAGTATCGCAGTTGAAGAGATTTCCAAGGGTGCTCTTACTCAGGCAGAGAGCATTGAAACAGCTGCAAGCAATACTCAGAACATTGGTAATGAGATTGAAAATATCACTAATAACGTTGAACAGCTCGACGGCTATGCAACAGAGATGAAGGGTGCCTGTGATCAGGCTATGGCGGCCCTTAATAATCTGATCGCATCGAGCCATGAGGTTCAGAATTCTGTGCAGGAGATTGGTCAGACTATCGATTCAACAAACGAGTCTGCAAGATCTATTTCTTCTTTCTCAGAAGCCATTACAAGTATTGCATCTCAGACAAACCTGCTGTCCCTTAATGCTTCAATCGAGGCTGCCAGAGCAGGAGAGGCCGGAAAAGGCTTTGCTGTTGTAGCTACAGAAATTGGTTCACTTGCTGAAGAATCAAGTAAGAGTGCTGATGAAATCAAAAAGATCGTTGATAAGCTTGTATCCGATGCGGAAGCTTCCGTACAGGTTATGGCAAAGCTTAACGAGAGCTTTAGTCAGCAGTCAGAACAGCTAGAAGCAACAAAGATCAACATGCAGACCATGTCTGACAATGTAGTAAATGTATCAGAAAGTGCAGATAATATTGCGGCTTTAACGAAGCAGCTTTCATCTGCTAAGGATACTTTAGTTGAGATAATTGATGACCTGTCAGCTATTTCTCAGGAAAATGCTGCATCTACAGAAGAGACAAATGCATCCATGCAGGAGCTTAATGCTACCTTCAATGTAATCAGTCATTCTGCTGAACAGCTCCAGATTCTGGCTGATAGTATGGCAGATACGATTAATTACTTCAAGGAAGAGTAATACAAGGAACTATTGTGAATGGGAAGTAGTAGAACATTTAAGAAACCATTAAATAAAAGTGTAGCAAAGGTTTGTATTATTTATACAGTCTTATTATGCGTTTCGTTATGTGTATTGAATTACTTTATGCAGCGTAATGCACTATATAAGCGTTACGAGCAATACATTTCAGATATTCTTTACTATGTTGATCATCATATTGATGACGAAGATCTATTTAACTGTATAGAGACAAACACTGAAAGCGAAAAGTACAAGCAGACACTACTTTTTATGGATCAGATAATGAATGATTTCAGTATTCACTATCTATACTGCTTACAGCCTATTAACTTAAATGAAACAGGTAATGTCAAGGTCATATTAAGTGCTGAGGATGATTACAACAGATATGTAGATACTGAAGGAAATCTATATCTTGGATGGGTTTCTGATGATGAATATGATCTGGCAACAGTAAAGAAGTTTTACCAGATTATGGACAAGGAGGAAATAACTTTCTTCATTGAAAAGACAGAGTGGAGCACTGATTATACAGGCGCTTTGCCACTTAGGACAGAGGAAGGTATTCCTTATGCGATTCTGTGTGTAGATGTGGATGTCACTACGCTTTATAATGAGATTCTGGCGAAGGCTTTGCAGAATGCCATTGTTATCATTTTGTTTGGAGCTGCATTTACCACAATTTTCCTTTTCTGGACTACGCAGAATATCATCAATCCGGTTCAATTACTTGAAAAAGGAGTAGCTGAATTCGTTCAGAAGAGCCATGGCACCAGGGATATTGAGAATCTTAAGTTCGACGAGCCTGACATTCACACAGATAACGAGGTAGAATCCCTATCGCATGCTGTTACTCAAATGACAGAAGATATGCAGGATTATGTGACGGATATCTTACATGCGGAGCAGGAAGCTGCCACTGTCAAGCAGCGTGAAGCTCAGATGAGGACCCTGGCTAACAGTGATGCCTTAACTGGAATCAGAAACAAGACTGCGTATGACAAGGAGCTTGAAAAGCTTGCGATTGAACTCGATTTTAACGAGGATTACATATTTGGCATCGGAATGATCGACCTCAACTTCTTAAAGAAGATAAACGATACCTATGGTCATTCCAAAGGTGACGCAGCAATTAAGAGGCTTTCAGGAATTGTCTGCACTGTTTTTGCTCATTCTCCCGTATTTAGGATAGGTGGAGATGAGTTTGCTGTAGTTCTTCGTGGTCAGGACTATGAGAACAGAGATCAGCTAAAAGACTTGTTTATTGAAATGACCTCAGGTTATGAGGATAAGTCTGATACTGTTTATCTTGATCCCTGGGATCAGATTTCTGCAGCAATAGGTATCGCATCCTATGACAAGACAATAGACAGAACTGTAGAGGATGTATTTAAACGTGCTGATAATGCCATGTACGAAATGAAGAAGGCAATGAAGGCAGAAAGAAAAGATTAAGGTGTAAAGACAAAGGCTAAAAAATAAAATATTTTTCTAATAGCATTTCGCGTGTTATACTATTCCGAGAGGGAACAGCGTAACACGCGAAAAAATTTGAATAAAGTTAAAAGGGGAAAATAATGAAGAAATCATTGGGGAATGTTTTTTTATTCATCACAGTTTTACTGTGTCTTTTTTTTCTACCAGGTCCTGGTAGGATTAAATCTCAAGCGGCAACAGGTGATCTGTATACCGGAAGCGAATTTAATCAGACTATTAAGAAGTTTACCAACACTGAAGTTGGCTTTAGCACTGATGACCACACAATCAAAAGGATAATATTTGCCAAAAAACCTCCAAAGCCTGAGAAGGATCTTGCTAAGAAGAAGGTTGGTGATGGCGTATACGCGTATTATGATTCAACAGATAATACTGTATATGTTTGCTGCGCAACCAAAATGAAGTTCAACAAAAATTGTTCTTTTATGTTTATTGCATTTACAAAAGTAGAATCCATTGATTTTGGCACTAATCTTATAAACACAGCACCTATGGAAAACGCTGAATACATGTTCAGATGCTGCGATAGCTTATTAACACTTGACCTTACGCAGTTTAAAACTCCTAATTTAAATGACATGTGTCAGATGTTTCATCACTGTCTTAAGCTTAAAAGCATAAATCTTAGTACTTTCAATACTTCTAACGTTACAGATATGCAGACTGTTTTTGCTAATTGCTTTGCCCTCGAAACACTTGATGTAAGTAACTTTAATACGTCAAAAGCTACAATGACTTTCCAGATGTTTGAAGGATTGACTTCACTTAAGACACTGGACCTTAAGAATTTCGATACCAGAAACGTAACTAATATGTATCGAATGTTTGATAATTGCAGAAACCTTGAAACTCTCAATGTCAGCAGCTTTAAGACGCCTAATGTAAAAAACGTCCAGGAAATGTTCTATGGCTGTTCCAAGCTTAAATACCTTGATTTAAGCGGATTTGATCTGTCAAAGGTAGTGGATGAGGATTCCGGCGGAATGCTTGGAAGATGTAATTTCCTAATTACAGTTGATGCTCCTTGCAAGGTTCCAAAGAACTTTTCTTATGACAAAGATACAGAATATGTAAGAAATTGCTCTATTGGAGAAGCCTTTTTAGATGACAACAAAGATGGTATAGCTGATAGTGACGAAAAATACAATTACTTTATTAAGGCTAATAAAAGTCACAGATACATTTTTCCTGACAGCATTGAAAGAGTAGAAGAGGCTCAATACCATTCAGTGACATTCTACTATAGCCTTTATGGTGGACGAGGAAAAGCTACAGCTTCTCCTTCAAAAGCAAAAGCCGGAACAGTAGTAACTCTTACTGCAACACCTTCAGAAGGCTACAAATTTGTCAGCTGGCAGGTTAAATCCGGCGGTGTAACGATAAAAGATAATAAATTCACTATGGGAGATTCTGATGTAAAAATCCTTGTGAATTTCGAATATGTTCCTATCCATAATGTAACGGTAAGTTATGGTACAGGTGATGGAAAATACAGAGTTGGTGAATCAGTTACAATAACTGCAAATGAACCGGGCCCTGGTAAACAGTTCAAGGAATGGCAGGGTGCTAAAGATCTGACATTCACCTCTGGAAATATGACCACATCAACCGCTACATTCTTAATGCCTAATGCAAATGTTTCGCTTACGGCAATCTATGAGAATGTATATGGCAATCCTGAAGAGGAATATTCGGATGATGAATTTACAGAATATGGCCAAGCTGAAAATGGTGCACAGGGAAATGGCACTCCTCAGCAGGGAAATGGCGGCGCTGTAAATAATACTTCCAATGATGACCAGGCTAAGACTTCAGAGAAGATTGATAAGAAGCTTAAGACAACAGCTCTTTCAAAGCCTAAGGCTGGAAAGAAATCGATCACATTGACTTGGGATAAGAAAGCTGGCAGCGGTATTAAGGGCTATGAAATCCAGTACAGCACTGATAAGAAATTCAAGGCTGGCAAGACAAAGACAATCACGATAAATAAGGCAAAAACAGGTAAAACTACAATTAAAAAGCTTAAATCCCACACCAAGTATTACATTAGAATTCGTACCTTTACAAAGAAGAAGGGTGTTAAGGTATATTCTAAGTGGAGTAAGGTAATGAATGTAAAGGTTAAGTAAAATGATAAGGGGCTGTCGCACTAAGATGATTTAATCATCTAAAGCGACAGCCCCTTTTTGTTTCACAGTATCTGAAATAATTACAGTGGCTTAACGTGAAAGAAATAGATCAAGGTAAGCTATATATTTGAGGGAATGAAGTGGAAATATTCTATACTACATGAATTATGGGAATATTATGTAGTGTATGCTCAACAACCGGCTGATTTTTCAGCCGATGTTTTCGCATAAAATATAACAACAATTGTACCTTGAAA
>SVFV01000061.1 GCA_015056655.1 Butyrivibrio sp. | reverse complement strand
TACTTTCTACTGCCTTTTTGATAAAAAGAAAATCACTGCACACAGCCTAGGCAGGCCATCGCGCAGCGATTTTGTTCGATCGGAGTTTGTAGTGCTCTTTCATAAGAGAAAGAGCTCGACAGCTTCAGGTTTGAAATCCTTGAAGAATTAGTTGGATAATACTGAAAAAGGACTAACCATGCCACGCCTTTTAGGATGCTTAGGAGTGGCTGATTAGTCCTTTTTTCAGGAATACTTCGTTTAGGATGAATAAAATTGGCTTTTTTTGACGATTAAAGCCTATGCATCCCCATCACAGATTCTCAAAAATACTTGTTCTCTGGTTCAGTGTTTCAGTAACTTTATTATTCTCGCTCATGGCATTGTCTATACCCTGGATATCACCTACAATCTCAGTTGAGTTGGTAGCAGAGAGGCCGATGGCTTCTGAGCTTTGTTTTACGGATTCTGTGATGGAACCGACAGAATCAGCCATCTTATCCATGATGATATTCAGGTTGTCAGCCTTGCTGGTGAATTTCTCAAGCATCTCATCCATTAGGATAGCAGCCTGCTCATATTTATCGCCGGTTTCTACGAAAGAGTCATAGTCTGCAATAACTGTATTGTTGATGAAATCAATGACTTCAAGTGCGTTGTCTGACAGACTCTTAACTGCATTTGTTACTTCATTGCTGATAACCTGGATGTTACCTGCCGTCTGTCTGCTGCTTTCAGCAAGAGAACTGATTTCGCCTGCTACAACAGCAAAGCCTTTTCCTGCTTCACCCGCTCTTGCTGCTTCAATGGAAGCATTAAGAGCAAGAAGATTTGTCTGTGAAGCGATGTCCAGAATAACATTTGTAAGTTCGTTTATCTGTGAAACCTTTTCACTGTTCTTTACAGACTCCTGTAGTACATTGCCAAGTTCAGAGATCTTGCTGCCTGTGTTTTCCTTCTTCTGTGCAGCTGTAGCCTTGATCTCATCAGCTTCGTTTCTGATACCAATGGCTGTTTGTGCACCCTCTGAGGCTTCGTGTCTTATCTCATCAGCTGCATCTTTAACTTCTTCAAGTCGGCCGTTGATCTGATCTGCTGTAGTTGCAACTGTATCCATGCTGGCTGATAATTCCTCAAGAGCTGCAGAAGTGTTTGTGATATTGTCGCTTGCTCTCTGAATCTTATCTGTCATTTCGTCAGATGAAGTTCTTAGTACAACGGTGCCATCCTTTACGTCACGTATGATCACCTGAAGGGTTTCTATAAACTGGTTGATACCCATGATAATGGACTGCAGCTCTGTTTTTGAGGTGGTTTTGATACGTACTGTAAGATCACCTTTTCCTGCATTTATATTATCAATGATTGATGTTACTTCAGAAGAAATAGCACTTATCTTATTGCTGATTCTTACAATACCAAGGCCAAGGTTTACGAGGATGCACAACACAATAATGATCATACCTATATATGCATTTCTTTTTGCTGAGTCTAATCTTAATTGAAGAAAAGCATTCATTCCATCAGAGAGGCTTTTGATGGTTGCTTCGGCCGTATCAAAGGATGCATTCATAGCGTTCATGTTGGGATAATAAGTTGAAGACAGAATGCCAAATACAGTATTCATATCCTTGGCTTTACAACCCGCTGCGATTTTATCGGCATCAGCAAGATATGTATCCAGTGCAGTGGAGAGCTCGTTAAAAATCTGATCACCGTTTTGACCCTGAGTTACAAGAAGGCTGGTACTAAGGTAATTTAGCGCATCAGGAATCTGTGCCTTGGCAGCGTCTATATCACTTAGATACCCCTGTATTGTAGCTTCGTCAACGGAATCGATAGTCGAGGCTCCGATAAGAGCGCTGAGTCTGCCGTCGATAAGTAGAGTTGCCTGTTTTATTTTTGCTTCGGCTATAAGAGTTTCTGCTTCACCCTGGCTGGCAATGACAGCCATTTCCTTCATTCCTATTAAGCTGTTAATAAGAACAATTGTAACTATAACAAATGCCAGGAGTATAACCAGATTTACAGATAAATTTTGGAACACAATTGATTGGAAAATATTTCCTTTTTTTACACTATTTTCCTGTTTTGTGTTTTGTTCGCTTGCCATTTTTCTTGCCTCCTCAAGTTGAATAACAAAGATTACTATTTAAAAGTGACATGTAAGCATATCTTACGAATATTAAGTACTTATATAATTATTATATCAATCAGCCCAACAGCAGCTATTAAATGATTCTAAAAACTTCATTAATTTTATTCATAAGAAATGAGTTTGATGTGGATCTGATAGATGCAGTAGAGTTTTTCAGAGGCCTTATAAGAGTAGGAAGAGCGGAGTGAAAAAAGGAGATTCTACCAATCAGGTAGAATCTCTTTCTATTATCCTGCAAGGAAGTCGCACTTCGCCTCGCAGAATGTCTTCTTTATGTTCAATTTTTGAAATCAGGCCTTCGGCTGATTTGTAGCCGATATCAAAAAGTGGAGGCTCAACAGTTGTGAGTGTTGGACGACACACTGTTGATAATTCCCTGTTATCAAAGCCAATAAGTGCAATATCCTTGCCAACCTGAATCCCAGCATCATTGCAGGCATCTATTACGCCCATGGCCATTTCATCGTTGTGGGAAAAAATAGCAGTCACATGCTGTCTGATAAGTTTCTTGGTGGCACTGTAGCCACTGTCTCTTGACCAGTCTCCGTTGATTACATATCCCGGATTATATGGTATGTTGTGATTATATAAGGATTCCTGATAACCTGTTAGTCGCCATCTGGTGTGAACACTGCTTACTTTGCCAGTTATGGTGGCTATTTTTTTGTGCCCTTTTTTGATCAGAAGAGAAACTGCTTCATAGGCGGCGTGCTGATCATCATACAAAACAGAAGGAATCGCAAGGGATGGAGAAATGCAGTAAGCGCATACGAAAGGAATATTGTTTTCAAATATGCTTGGTACTACTCTGTGAGAATGGCAGCCAAGATAAATAATTCCATCAACCTGCATGGAACTCATGTGCGAAACTGCATTGTTTTTGATTTCTGAGTATCTATCCTTGTCATTGTCAGGATCAATACCAAGAGTGTTTATGCGAAGATTTTCCAAGAGATAACGATAACCCTTCTCTTCACAACAGGCTCCGATGCCGTCTATTACTGGAGGAGTGTTGAATACGGTAAGGTCCTCTGCAAGGATCCCAATTGTCCTGCTGGAACCAGTTTTTAGATTTCTGGCATAGAGGTTGGGATGATAATTAAGTTCCTCAGCAATTTCCAGAATTTTCCTGGTGGTCTCTTCACTTATATTTCCGGTGCCATTTAAAACCTTGGATACTGTTGCGACAGATACCTGGGCTTTTTTGGCGATGTCCTTCATATTAGACACAGTTCGTCCTCACTTCCAAAATACTAATTACAAGATAATGGTAAACGTTTTCTTAATAAAAAACAACCAAAAAATTGCTCGCAATATTATCGAAAATTGCTATTTACATATATAATGCAACAATATAAAATCCAAATCAAGGTAAACGTTTACTCGTAATGAAATTGGGAGATGAGTTAAAAGAATATTATGAGTTGAAGCGAGGACTACAGGTTTATATATGAAAAGGGAAAACGTTAACTTTGCACACAACTAGAAGGAGAGAAGTACACCTTTGATGAAAACGGAGTGCTTATTAACTAAAAAATATGAAGGGGCATTGGGCATGGAAAAAGAAATAAGGCCATTGAAACTTCAGCAGGTAAAAGTCACTGATCCTTTATTCGGGCATTATATCAATAAAGTAAGTGAAGTCATGCTGGTTCATCAGTGGAAAGCTCTAAATGATGAACTGGAAGGAACTGATCCTACGGGATGTATCAAAAACTTCCGTATAGCTGCCGGACTACAAGAGGGAGAACGGCAAGGAGTAGTTTTTCTTGATACTGATCTATATAAGTGGATAGAGTCAGCTGCCTATTGCATTGCAATAGGTAGCGGGACTCAGTTTGAAGGTAAAATTGATCAGGTGATCGATATTTTGGAAAAGGCTCAGGAAAAAGACGGATATTTAAATACTTACTTTCAGATAACAGCTCCGGAAAAGAAATGGACAAACCTGGTTGAGGGACACGAATTATATACCTCAGGACATATGATTGAGGCAGCAGTTGCTTATGCACTGGCCACTGGTAAGGAGAAATTTCTTCAAATTGCAATGAGGAATGCTGACCTTATTTGCAGGGTATTTGGAAAAAAGAAAGGACAGATTCCTGGAGTCCCAGGGCATGAAGAAATTGAGTTGGCTTTGATCAAGCTTTATAGGTGGACCAGGGATGACAAGTACTTAAAGCAGGCTGATTATTTTGTCAGGCAGAGGGGAACTGCACCTAATTATTTGCAGAATGAGATTGATGGCAGAAAAGGCCCTGAGTTCTTTCCTGAGTTTAGAAACTATTCTATGAAGTATGCACAGGCAGAGAAACCTCCAGTAGAACAAACTGAGGCTGAAGGTCATGCAGTAAGGGCAATGTACCTGTACAGTGCTATGGCAGACCTGGCAAAATGGCAGCAGGATAAAGAAATGGAAAAAGCCTGTGACAGACTGTGGGATAACATGGTAGGCAAGAGAATGTATATCACAGGAGGAATTGGCAGCAGTGGATTTTTGGAGTGCTTTACCACAGATTACGACCTGCCTAACAGCACAAATTATTGTGAGACTTGTGCTTCTGTGGGAATGATGATGTTTGGACAGAGGATGGCTGCCCTAAAGAAAAATGCAAGCTATTATGACACAGTTGAAAGAGTATTGTACAACACTATTCTGGCAGCTATGAATCTGGAAGGAGACAGATATTTTTACGTAAATCCACTAGAGATGATTCCGCAGTTTTGTACTGAGAATACCTATATGGATCACGTTAAACCTGTCAGGCAGAAATGGTTTAGTGTTGCCTGCTGTCCTCCTAATCTTGCGAGAACGCTGGCTTCTCTTTCTCAGTATTTATATGCTTGTGATGAAAAGGGAATCTACATTAATCAGTTCATATCATCAACCCTTTCGGTGGATAATTCCGGTCAGGAAATATTTGTTGAGCTTAAGTCAGCTCTTTTGACAGATGGAACAGTAGATATCAGGATTTCTACTCTGCAGGCTACAGATATCAGGATAAGAGTTCCGACCTATGCCAAAGATATGGAGATAGCCCTTGATGGTGAAAAGCTTTCCTATATAGCTGACAATAACTATGCAGTAATTGCTCTTAAGGGTGGTAAACACAGGATTGAGCTTAATATGGGGGTTCATCCAAGATTTGTGGCAGCAGACCACAATGTCAGGGCTGATGCAGGTAAGGTTGCTGTAATGCATGGACCTATGGTCTATTGCCTTGAGGAGGCGGACAATGGACAGAACTTATCTGACATCTACGTGGACACTGATGCTAATCTGCTAAAGGGCAAAGCTTATGAAGA
Organism: Butyrivibrio sp.; assembly: GCA_015056655.1. GTDB lineage: Bacteria > Bacillota > Clostridia > Lachnospirales > Lachnospiraceae > Butyrivibrio. The sequence continues at coordinate 8,197 of SVFV01000061.1, read as the reverse complement.
ATTCCCGGGAGAAGTACCGGCGATAGAGTATGAGGGCTACAGGGTTAAGAGTGTTGGTATTGAAGATGACAGCCTTTACGGAGAGGCAAGATTTACTAAGAAGCCTGTGAAGATCAGAGCGGTTCCCTATGCTTTTTGGAACAACAGAGGTATTGGAGAGATGGAAGTCTGGCAGAATATTTCTATCTAAAGATAGAACATTACTGCTGAAAAATAATTTTCTAAAGGAGGATATTTCAAGTATGCAAAAGAAAAGATTGTTGAGCATAGCATTAACTGTTGTTACTACTACGGCAATGCTGGTAACAGGTTGTGGTGCAAGTTCTCAAAGCGCACAGGGGGAAGCGCAGGACACAACGCAGAACGCAGTAGAGACACCTAAAACAGAGACAGAGACACCTGCTTCAACTAGTGAGAGCACTGGAGAAAAGGTACATATTACCTATGCTCAGTGGGGCAATGAGACAGAGACTGCTGCAACTCAGGCGGTGGCTGATAAGTTCAATCAGTCCCAGGATGAGATTGAAGTAGAAGTAATCAAGATTGACCATGATACCTATGTAACCAAGTTAAACGCAATGGCTACAGCAGGAGAACTTCCTGATACAGCCATCATGAGTGAAGCTGGAGTATTAAAATTTGCAGAGAATGGATTACTTGCAGACATCAGCTCAATGTACGATGAAGGTGAATCCAAACCTCTTGATTCCATAACTTTTAAATATCAGGGAACACCTGTGGCTTATTCAGCAGCCAATGAGGTACTTACCCTTTGGTACAACATAGATCTTTTGGAAGAAATCTGTTCCAAACAGGGATTAAATGTTGCTGATTTTACACCTCCTGCAAGTGCAGACAGTGCATGGGACTGGGATACATTTGTTAAGATAGCTCAGACTCTCACAGTTGATATCAACGGTAATAACGCATTAAGTCCAGACTTTGATCCAGCAAACGTTGATGTTTATGGCTGCACAGTTAACACTCTTCCATGGCAGCTTGAAGTGTGGGCAAAGAGTAATGGTGGCGGATATTATAGTGCTGACGGCAAAGAATGTACTATCAATGATGATGCAACAGTAGAAGCACTGCAGAAAATTGCAGACCTTTCAGATGTTTATCACTGTGCACCTCCTGTAACAAGCGCAGCTAACGCGCTTGAATCCTCACTTGGTTCCAAGAAGGTTGTTATGGCTACAGATGGAACCTGGAATGTTGGAACCTTCCTTGGACCATCTGCAGATTTTAAATATGGCGTAGGCGTTCTTCCTTACATGAAGGAGAAGGTTACAATTTGTACTGGCGGACCAAACGTGGTATTTGCTACAACCAAGCACCCTGAAGAAGCTATGACATGGCTCAAGTGGTACTACCAGGAAGAAAACAGCTGGTCACTTATTGAAGCAGGAACATGGATGCCTATTCTTGAGAAGTGGTACACAGATGATGAATTTACAAATAAGTGGATTGATAACCCTAATTATCCTGACCATGATATGTACAAGAGTGCAGTAGTAGACTACGCAAGAGAAAATTCTCAGTCAACAGCATGGTATTACATCAATGCAACAGACGAGTTTAATGCAACTCTTGATTCAGCATTCTCGGCTGTTTGGTCTGGTAATCAGACAATGAAAGAAGCTATCGATGAGTATTATGATGAGCTAAATGATATTTTCAGCACAAATAATTAACAATTAATACATTGCCGTGCGAAGACAGTTTATTATAGCCTTTGAAACATGGTCAAAAGTGCAGTATAACTGCCTTCGCCGGCGTTGATATTAGGGGAGAGGGATTATACAATGGAAGTTGCGGGGATATATAGTACAAGTGAGGCGAAGAGTATGAAAAGAGCATCCGGCAAAAGAAAAATACGTACTTCTCAGTCCAAATATAATAGAAAAGAGGAAAGATGTGCCTATTTGTGCCTGATTCCGGCATTCCTTGGAATCACCTTTATAAGTTATCTTCCTACCATAGCAGTGTTTGTACTTAGTTTGTTTAGCTATAATGGTTTGTCCACACCTGAATTTGTGGGTCTGGATAATTACATTAGGATTTTTACAAAAGATGTGTATTTTGCAAGTGCTGTAAAGGCAACGCTTTTGTATGCATTTTTGGCAGTTATCGGCGCGGTTATCTATTCTCTGGTGATAGCACTTATTCTAAACATGGATATTTTTGGAAGAACTATCTTCAGATCTATTTTCTTTATACCCTATCTGCTACCGGCAATAGGTGTTTTCAAAGGCTGGCAATGGCTTTATGAGCAGAACTATGGACTCTTTAACTTCATCTTTAGAATGCTAGGAATTCCACCCCAGAGATTTTTGGACAGTCCAAGGCAGGTAATACCGGCCCTTGTTCTCATCGCAGTATGGGCCAGCGGAAATCTCATAGTAATATTCCTTGCAGGACTTCAAAATGTACCTACTGTGTACAAGGAAGCAGCTCAGATAGATGGAGCCAACTCATGGCAGAGATTTTGGAACATAACTATTCCATGCATCAAGCCTATTATTTTTTATAATGTATTGACTGCTCTTATCACACATCTGCAGGTAGTTAATCCGGCTCTAGCCCTTACAAATGGCGGCCCGGCCAAGAAGTCTATGTTTTTATCTTATGTTATCTACATGTATGGATTTGAAAAAAATAAGCTTGGATATGCAGCAGCTTTTTCAGTTATATTCTTTGTTCTAGTAGGCATTTTTACAATAGTATTATTTGTAACTCAAAAAGATAGCATCTTTAGCGATGAAGCATGAGAAAGGGGGAGCAGACATGACAGGAAAAGAAAAAAGGAAACTGGCAAGCCGCTCAGTTGTAACATTGATTGCCTTATTTTTTGCATTTCTGACACTCCTTCCAATATGGTGGATATTCAGATCTTCACTTATGAGTGTTGCACAGGTCAACGCTTATCCGCCATCCTTTATTCCAACAGAATGGCTATGGTCCAACTACACCAAGACCCTTCAGACCTTCGAATACTGGACATATTTTATAAACACCTTTTCAATTATCATTCCGGCTGTGACATTTGGTGTTATTACTGCCATCTTTTGTGGCTACGCCTTTGCCAGACTAAGGTTTAGAGGCAAAAATCTTATATTTAAGATCTGTGTCAGCACAATTCTTCTTCCAGGCATGGTTACGCTGATTCCACTTTATATTGTGTGGACAAAATTCTTTGGACTTGGTGACACATATTGGCCTCTGATCCTGCCGTTTTTAACAGGTGGAGGATTCTTTAACATCTTCCTGATCAGGCAGTTCCTTATGACAATCCCCAGGGATCTTGATGAAGCTGCATCAATAGATGGGGCCAGCCGCATGAGGATATTGTGGACAATTCTTGTTCCTGCGATCAAGCCAGCAGTAGTTGTTGTTGGAATGATGTTATTTATACAGATTTGGAATGATATGCTCCAGCAGATAATCTACATTAACAGTATGAGCAAGTTTACTTTTGCCATTGCACTCACCAATTTCACAGGCTCTTTTGGAACAAACTGGCCCATGGCTATGTCAGCCACTTTTATGACTATTCTGCCTGGTATAGTAATTTATATATTTGGGCAAAAGAGCTTTGTAGAAGGTATAGTACTGACTGGTATGAAAAACTAATATATAGGAAAAAAAATGAAATACTTGAATCGTTTTATGAAATGGTATCTTGGAGAAAACGATGTGGAAAAAGAGCCGCCTAAGGACGGCTTTTTCCGCATCTTATATCTTGTTGTTAATTTTCCAGGAAAGCTGTTCATAATACTTGCTCTTATGCCGTACTCAATTCTTGTGCCAATGATCATTGGTAATTCACTTTATGGCTTGATCTCTTGCAGCATAATATGTCCAGTGATAAAGCGGAGAATTACTGATCCTTATGAAGAAGCTGTGAAGACATCCACTTCCACATATTAACGCCATTTTCTTCACACTGATTGTTGAAGAAATAAATCCATGACAAGTGGCCTATGTCATTTTGATCTTTTGTCCAACTCTCCATTTATTTTTATTGTTGAAATGGTTAAAATTTTAGTATTAGTTAATCGTGATTTGATGGATTATAGACATTTACTCGAAATAGATGAAAGGACAACACATCAATGATGACAAGATATGAAGATTTGGAAGAATTTATTCCGGTACACACAACAGTTACTCAGGAAAAGCTAGATGGAGAGAAGGTTTTCAGGGTCATAAAAAAGGAAAAAATCATGCAGTTCGATGAGAATACCTTTGTCAAACTGAGAAATATAGATTTCCATAATGGTATCATCAGGGTAAAAATGTTGAGCAGGCTTCTTCCCGACGCTCCGGATTTCGCCAGAGGATTCATAGGAATCGTTTTTAGGGTAAATCAGGATAATAGCGAGTTCGAATCTTTTTATATAAGGCCAACTAATGGGACGACAAATGATCCTGTGCGTAAGGCACATGGATGCCAGTACTTTTCTTATCCGGGATATACTTTTGCTTATTTTAGAGAATTTGGAATCACTAATTATGAAGCGCCGATTCATAATGGATTAAATGAGTGGGTACAGCTGACAGCCATTATTCATGATGAAAAAGCTCAGTTTTATTTGAATGAAGAAAAAGATCCTGTACTTGTGGTTCATTTTATGAAACACGGTAAAGATGCACACGGATCTATAGGATTCTTTTCTGAAATCGGAACAGAGGCTTTCTTTAAAGATTTTGAAGTAGAATATAATGACTGACGGATTCGAGTTTTTGAAATATGTTCCAGTTTTATCTTGCTTAGGGGAGATTACTATGGTGATGGATAAAGATTTTAGAGGGAATGCATATATAGTAAAACACAAAGAAGTATTACTGAATTACAGCGGCGGGTTTGCTGACTTGGCAAATGAGATTCCCAATACGATTGAAACAAGATTTGCGTCTGCTTCCATGAGTAAGACTTTTGTTGCTGTGGGCATCTTGCAATTGATTGAAGCAGAGAAACTGAAATTTGAAGATTCTATCGGAGCAATTCTGGATTTTGATCTTAAACACATCGATCCCTGTGTGACAGTAAGACAACTATTGAATCACACTTCAGGAGTTCCGGACTATTTTGATGAATCAGTTATGGATGATTATGAGGCGCTGTGGATCGATTATCCAAATTATAGGATTAGGCATAACCGGGATATGCTTCCACTGTTTATTGATAAGCCAATGATGTACGATCGGGGAGAGAGATTTCAGTACAATAATTCCGGGTATGTATTGCTGGCGATGATTATTGAAAAGATTACCGGAATGGATTTTGATGTTTACTTAAAACAGAATGTTTTTGATAGGTGCGGCATGAGCTATACCGGGTATTATTCGTTTGACAAACTCCCTGCAAGATGTGCAAACAGTTATATCTATTGTTCTGATACGGATGATTACCGTACAAATATCTACTCTGTTGGAGTTAAAGGTACCGGTGATGGAGGAGCATTCGTTACATCGGAAGATATTGTGAAGTTTTGGAATGGAATTATCGAGTATAAGCTTCTTTCTAAGGAAATGGTAACGCAAATGTTTTCCAAGCAGAGTGGCGATGGGAAAGACCCTGAAGAAGGATATTATGGATTTGGAGTGTGGATCATTGATAATCCTAAGGGTCAAGATTATGTGTATATGCAGGGATGCGATGATGGAGTAAGCGCCATCTCCGAATATAATCCCAATAATGGAATGATAACGGTTTTGCTCAGCAACTATGGCGATAATGTATGGGCGAGGATGAGAAAAATACGAGAGGAAATGTATTAGCATTTGATAAGTTATATCGGAAACTATATTTCAGGATAATGTTCCACTCGCCATTCGGGAAAGAGGAGAAAATGAGAAAAGAATTGTTGGCAGTATTTAGCGGATTTCCAGATCATCACTTTTCAGTGGAAATATCAAAGCGGCTCCGCACAGAACTTATAGAGCGTAAGAGCCTTGTATTTATTACTGCGTGTCCTCTTGAATATGAACAAAATGATGACGACTGCGATGGCATGTACCAGATGTTCGCAGAGCAAGGATTACCTTTTGAAAAGCATTGCGTGATCGATAAGCGCACAGAACCTAGGCTGGCAAAAGAACTAGTTCAGAATGCGGACTGCATCTTCCTCATGGGAGGAGGTGCCTGCGTGGATCAGCTTAATCTGATTCGTGAAAAGGGTTGCTACGAAGCTCTGATAGATTGCCATGCCGCTATCTTTGGCGTTAGTGCAGGATCCATGAACATGGCCCGCAAGACAGTGGATTTCTTTGAATCAATGGAAGCCTTCGATGGACTGGGACTTACCAACATCACAGTTAGTTGCCATCATGATCCAAAGGACATATGGCGCTATGAACAGACCCTTAGGATGTCCGAAGACCGTACAATTTATGCCATGGAGGATTTGAGTGCCTTCTTTATTAAGAGAGGCCGCATCGACGTGGTGGGAACAATCTACAAAGCTAAGGATAGACAACTCCAGGAGCTCACTGGGGAAGATATCAAAGAGCTGGAGCAGGATGAGTTTCGAAGAGTATTTGACACCATTCCAGATCAGTTCGACAAATTCCGCCCACGCTACAGCGAAGAGCTTTTCACTTACCTGAATACGGAAGCAGGAATCGGCCCTGGCAAAAGAGTTCTGGAAATTGGGCCGGGAACAGGTCAGGCCACAGAACCAGTGCTTAGAACAGGCTGCGAATACCATGCTATTGAGCTTGGTCAGCATCTGTGCCGTATGATGAAAGAGAAATATGGCGAATTGCCTAATTTCAAAATTGTAAATGACGATTTCATAACCCATGACTTCGGTGACATGAAATTTGACATGATATATTCCGCTGCTACGATTCAGTGGATTCCTGAGACCGTGGCATTTACTAAAACATTTGATCTTCTAAAACCAGGTGGAACGCTGGCAATGATGTTGACCAGTGCAGACTACAAATCAGGCAACGAGGCCCTGTACGCCAAGATACAAAACCTGTATGATCGTTACTACAAGCCTGACATCCAGTACACCCATGGGAATTTCCGCTACACCGCAGCGCCTGAGTACGGTTACACAGAGGTGAAGCGATGCGAGTTTAAAGGACAGCGCGTATTCAGCGCCAATGAGTATGTGGCGTTTTGTGGAACCCACAGCGATCATGTGGTGATTCCTGAGCCCCTACGCACAGAGTTCTTCGATGGCCTTCGAAAGGCAGTTCTGGACGCAGGCAACCGCATTGTTTTCAATGACACCTATGTCCTTTATATAACCAAGAAGCCATGAGCCGCTGGGGATGCGAAATATGGTTTATGTCATTAAAATTCCAGTATTATAGACAATGACAAATCGAAGTTTGGTGAGGCATATATGGAAAAAACAACAAGAGAAAAACTGGCCAAGGTTGCAAAGGATATGGCGCAGGTTCCGTTTCATGGAGAAGTTGATGGGATGGCGTCCAATCTTGCGCCGATTGTGCGATTGTTTCCGACATGGAATCTCAAGGAAGCTGACGGGTTATGGTGTGCGGCGTTTGTCTATTATTGCTGCACTACAGCTGGATTCGGAATCCCGTACAGACCCGAGGAATGTAAAACCTGTCATCTGGCAGCATGTCTTGGCTGGGAGGAGTTTGCCACAGGCGATTGGCGGATTGAATACCATAAAGGGCCGGAAGGCTATATTCCGGGAACGGGAGACATCGTACTCTATGACAGGGTATTTGAGAACAAAGAGCACGACCATATAGGGATCGTCCTTGAGAAACGGGAGCGTACGATCCTTTCTGCAGAAGGAAATGTGAACAATATATCCGGAATTATCGAACGATCTATCGACGAACATATTCGTGCGTATATTCGAATTCCGGATGGGTATCGGTATAGAGAAGAGTGACAAATTCGAATTGTAAAGCGATTAAATTTCAGTTGGAGGGGAAAACCATGTTAGAAATATTAAAAGCGAGGTTTCAGGATAATAAGAATCTTCATATGGAACTGAGTTGGCTTGACGTGGAGAAACGTTTGCTTGAGCATCAGGGCTCCATGGATGTTTTGAGAAGGATGGAGGAGAGCGGCGGAGAACCGGATACCATCGGCTATGACGAAAAGACGGGAAAGCTAATTTGGGCGCAGAAGCCTGTGCTATGACGAAAAGGCATTACAGGGGCGTGCTAAAAACCCGCCGTCAGGCAGCGCCGAATG
>SVFV01000060.1 GCA_015056655.1 Butyrivibrio sp. | reverse complement strand
TCTGCATATGCAAGAACCCTCTTCTTGAAGGCTTCCTGTTGTTCACTCAATGACATATCGTTCACCTTTTTCAAAAAATAAAATTATAAATAAAATATTCAAACAATCTTAAAATAATATTGTAATGTCATTGGGTTAATACTGTTTAAATCTCGTTCAGCACACCCTTTTTCTCCGTAACATAATCACGGATCAGCTCCACAATGGCAGAATTGTTTGACTTGCCATAAGCGGTTGTAATTGCGTCAAACTGCTCATAAAGGGTTTCCGGAATATATACCGGCATGGTCTTTCTCTTCTCAGTAACCTTTACCACTCGGACACGACCATTTTTATCATGGATCTCTTTGGTCTTAGCTCCGTTACCGGTAATTGCCTTAACGACTTTTTCAGACTTCTTCTGAGCGATTGCTTCCTGCTCGTCCAGATCTGCTACTACATTATCAAACTTATTTTCTTTCTTCTTTTCTATTGCCATAATTTCTCCTTTCTCGATATTATCGCAATATCATTTCAACGTTAGTTTAATGTTCTATCTATATCAATTAAAACTTATCTGCGATTTCCTTATATGCTACGGAAACATCACTCTTCTTGTCGCTGATCACAACCGGTGTTCCATCAACAATGCTTCTGTATGCGTCCGCAGATTTCTTTACAAGTCCAAGAATGGGAGCTTCTTTTTCAAACTGCTCTACCATATCTCTCTGGTCATTGATAACCTTCTCATACATGGTGATGATAAATCCCTCTAAAGAAAGATTTGGGTTTCCACCTTCCTGTACGTTCGCTATCGTCCTTTTAATGGCTCTTACACCACGATAGGACAGATATTCAGCCTTGGATGGGATAACAACCTTATTGGCAGCTTCCAGAGCGTTCTGAGTCAAAATGCCAAGCTGAGGTGGGCAGTCAATGAAGATATAATCAAATTCACCTTCAAATTTTGACAGTTGCTTCTTCAGAATCTTCTCACGCTCATATTTACCGGATAATGTCTGCTCTGTTTCCGCTAAAAGAATATCTGATGGGATGATATAGAGATTATCAAGCCCTGACTTTTCTACGGCATACCCACAATCATACGGATCTGTGTTCAGGTCAAATAACTCACAGACAGACATTTTCTCTTTTCCAGGCATCATTCCGCATAAAATAGTAAGAGATGCCTGGGGATCAAGATCTATCATTAAAACCTTTTTCCCTTCCAGGGCTTTTACGGCTGCCAGATTATATGTACTTGTAGTCTTGGCAACTCCACCTTTTTGATTTGCAAGTGCTATGACTTCCATTTGTACTTCCTTTCAAATAAACATTTATAGAATATTCAACTAAAGTTATTATAATATTATTTCAACACTGAGTCAACATTAAAGAGGGTATATTTCAACCCTCTTTATTTTTAACCAAACGGAAGCTCATCTTCCATCTCTTTTGTGATAGGAACAAATCCACCATCTCCGTTTACACCTTCTGCGTCCATGAAACAGTTAAACACCGGATAAAAAGTCATAGGGATACCGTCAGATGTGATTTTTCCGTTCCTGTTCTTGAGAATACAGAAATCAATCTCTCTGGGATCCTTTGCCTTGGCTTCATCAACGTCAAACCCATCATCACCGGCACCAGTAAATTGAAGTCCGATAAGAACATCAGAACCATACTCAATAGCACCGGATTCCTTAAATGCTGCCATGTTGATCTTGCTCTTATAATTTTCACGATTCAGAGAAGATACCGCTATAATCGGTATGTCAAAATCCCTGGAGAGTTGCTTTAATGCTGTTACGTTGTGGTCTACGATCTGTTTATCTGTTGCCCGATCGTCACCGTCAGATGCCTTTAATATCTGCAAATAGTCGATAAATACAATCGGTCTCATGTTTCCGGTAATAGAAATGTGGTTCTTTATCTTTTCACGGATTTCCGAAACCGATATATTACCTATTCCTTCATGGATAAAGATATGCCCGGCATAATCCTCGTATGCTTTAAAAGCACCCGTTACAACCTCGTTTTCTGTAGCTGAAAAATCTGCCCATCTGCGTCCATCCATGATAGCAAGGTTGCTCTTGGCATTGTTAGCCACAAGCCCTTTATCACGGCAGTAAAGAAATGTTTCCCGGCTGATAGACTTACTCATTAAATCGTGTTTGCTCTGTTCCAAAGAAAAGAAGAGTACGTCACGCCCTTGTTTTGCCAGATTGTCCGCAATCTGAAGCGTGAGAGTGGTTTTTCCAAGAGAAGATATTGCTCCGATAATATAAAATCCCGTGTAAATACCACCATCCAGGGCATTGTCAATGTCCTTAAATCCGGTGGAAAGTCTCGGTTTCTCCGCATTGGCTTTTATTGCTTCCATAAATGCAGACACAGATTTACCGGCACTCGTTTTAAGATATTCAGCTTTCGCTTCTTCGGCAGGATCTGGGAGAGCTGCCACCTTTTCGTAAACAGAAATGATAGAAGCCTTTAATCCATCTGCATCTTTAACAAGTCTGTCGTTTGGATCGTGACTGTCTCCAACAATATCCTTGGTTGCCGATAAATAAGGAATGTGTCTCTTGTTCAGTTCTTCAATCAGCTTGGCTTCAAACGTAGCTCCGGTCTCGTCTGCATCAAAACAAAGTACCAGAGGTTTCGCCGGAACCACTTTATCAAGTTCCGATACGAGTAATTTATAATTATCAGCACTTGAAAGACCAATCGCTTGACCACCGGCTTCTATGATGGAGAGTGCGTCAATGATTCCTTCCACGATAATAATGGATTTATCTTTTTCGTCAGAGAGTGCTTTTCTGTTAAACAGGGTAGCAGATCCATGCTTGTAATAGCGGAAGCCTTCACCACCGGCAACAATGGAAATGTTTCTCGCTTCAAACGTCTCCGCAGAAGTAGGGAAAATAACCGCCTGCATTGGTCTTGATAATTTACCATTATCCGTAAAGGAAGCATCATAACCGATATAAAAACGATCGAGTGTAGCCTGGGAAATACCACGTCCGCTAAAATAGGACGTGTCCTTGATGGTTCCATGACATTTCTTGTAATACTCCGTCATGTCATAAGGCTTCTGTGTAGCTGCCACGGTGCTGATGGTTTTAACCGCCTGTTGTTTCTGCTGTGCGTAAGTACCGGAGTTGTATTTTTCAACAGATATTCCATAAATCTCGGTAGCCTTCTGAAATTGATCATTAAACTCGGATAAACCATATTCCTTTCCGATAAGATCAAATATATCTCCGCTAAATCCGCATTTAAAACACTTGTAACTACCGTTCTTTTTATTCAGAACGATACCGTCACCGTCCTTACCTTCACCGTTGTGACATTCAGGACAGATCCATCCACGCTTACGTGCCTTCTGAAGAAAAGCGTCCGGGGATTGTGTTCTGATTTCACGGGTAGCATCTTCTCTTTGCATAGAAACACTTCCTTTCATATCGTTTTAGTGTTGATATAATATTACTTCAATGTTGTTATAATGTCAATCGTAAAATGATATAGTTTTTCATTAAAGAGATGTTCCGGTAAAACAAAAGCTCTCCAGGGTTCCTGACAACCTTTATTTTTATGGGAACAGGAACATTGTAAAGCAGGGAAGCCCCTATTAAAAGGGGGCTTCCCATGCGCTTACAGATTCTACCGATTCTACAGAATCTACCCGATTTTAAAAACACCACTCAGCCCAGTAACCACAAGGGATTGCGGAAAAACCCAAAGTGGCAATTTCTCGAACTGAGGGTGGCAATTTCTCGAACTGAAAGTGGCAATTTCTCGAACTGAGGGTGGCAATTTCTCGAACCTTATTTAGACAGATAACGTATTGGTAAGTGGCAATTTCTCGAATGTGAGAATGTGAAAGTGGCAATTTCTCGAACCGACATTTTTTCTTTTAAAGGAAAAGGCTACCCGTGACAGGCAGCCTTATTATCAACTCATGAGATTTATGATGTTGTGATAGTCCATGTAGTAATTAGTACCCGTATTTCTTCAGAGCATCGTCAAGAAGCTGATTGAGGATAGAAGAGTGGGTGTACTGTCCGTTGTCATGTTCCAATGACTGAAGCCTATTATAGATATCCTCGTTTAACTGAACCGATCTGGAGACTTTCTTCAGGTCTGCCGGCTGAGCCGATACAAAGAACACTTCGGATCCATCCGGGTTCCTCTGTGTGAGGGTGGGAGAGTAGTGCTTGCGTTTCTTCTCGTAATATCCTTTATCGGCTGCGTCATTCATGATGGAACTCCATGAAAATCCGTATTTGTTCTTAAACTCTTCATCGGAGAGAGTGTCATGATCTGCGACAAGCTCTTTCCATTGCTCTTCGGTAGCAGTATCTCGGAACTGCTGAGTAACTGTGTTTCTTGCCATAGCAACCACCTTTAACCTTTCTATATGTAAATATGGTTTATGTTTAGTGGAAAAATAAACTAAATCCAAACATATTATATATGAAAATAGTGAATAAATCAACTAAGATGCAACTATATGTAAATATAAAATATTTGTATATGGTTGTTAGATAAACAAAATTAGTTTATCTATAGTTGATTTATAGTTGAGGTGGTGGCACGTAGCAAAGTGGATGGAATGAGGAACGAATGAACGGAGCGACAGACGAAAAATGAGCTGCCGGTGGCAGGTCATTTTGTCGGATGGAGTGTAGTGAGTGAGAGACGATTGACGGGAACGGAGCGGAGTAAAATATCGGTTTACACGATTACGGAACGTGAACGGGTAAACCGATATGTACAGAAAAACATATAAGATGTTGTTGACATTTTTTTTATTATAAACCATAATATAGGTATAGATTTATTCTATTTCATTGCCATTCTGGTAAGGTACACCAGGGTGACTCAGGGCAACATCGATGATGCCTTTGCGGAGATGAATATGAGTCATGTGTTCGTCTGAGTAATCTTTTTGAAAGGAATGAATGTAAAATGTACCATCGAGATTTATCCGTTGCTCACTAAATTAACGGAGATCCTTGAATCTTAACAAGACAAATAAGATGACTATCAACAAAGTTGAGAACCTCGGAAGCCAAAACGAGAAATAGAACGGCTGATTATTCTTTTAAGAAAGAAGCACCCGTAAACCAAAGTGATAGCAACGTTGGCTGTATAACAACGAAGGTGATGGCTAACATCCGGTGAGACCTGGACTCAACGTAATCAAAAACAAGGACGTAACGCAGCGGTGAAGATGCGGACCGGTAGGCTGATTACCATAGATCAGCGGAGAACCCTCGAACCCACTCCACAAAGGGAACGGCAGAAACCCATAAACTGAAGAAATAATGGCTGGGAACATAACCAAGATAAAGTTTGTACCATCGAAAGATGGAGCGTATGGAGACAGAACCATCTAAAAAAACCTGTTGCCGATTCAGATCCTTCGGGGCTGAGGAAGCTGCTTTGCTTTAACAAACGGATATGAATAAGAAAATAATCGGAACAAAGGCGTAAGTCTTTGTCTATTCGCATATATAAACCATATTATCTTTAGAGGAAGGAGTGTCTGGAATGGGCTACAAGAATAAGAAGTACCAAAAAGACCTAACACAACAGATAAATGACCGGCTCACAACGATGCTTCATGCCGGTGAAGGTACAAGTAAAAAAGAAGCGATTGCTGACGGAACGGATCGGGAGAAGATCTTCTCGTATAGCACCTACGAAAGTTATTTTAAGCATTGCAAATACTTCTCCAGGTACGTGAGAGAGAATCATCCTGAAGTAACAAACCTTAAGCAAGCAAAGAAATACGTCAACGAGTGGCTACAGACACGAGTTGACCAGACCGACAAAAACGGAAAGCATCTGAGCGCATGGACTATAACCCTGGAACGTGAAGCTCTTGGGAAGCTTTACGGCATTAAACCCGATGATAAGGATTTCTTTCCGGCTCCGCAGCGTCATAGAGCTGACATTGTAAGAAGCCGTGGTGATGCCGTAAGAGACCGTCATTTCTCGGAAAAGAATAATGACGAGTTCGTTAAGTTTTGCAAGGGTACCGGCTGTCGTAGAAATATTATGGAAAAGTTGGAAGGTCGGGATCTGATATCCAGAGCTGACATTGATAAAGAGATTGCGACTCTGGAAGCCAAAACAAGGACGGAAGCCGAAGAGAAGCACCTTAATGTTTTAAAGGATTCCGTGAAGCAGTTCCCGGATCAGGACTACTTCCTGCATCATAGGAAGGATAAAGGCGGTCGTGAAAGATATTCTCCTATTATCGGAGATCATAAACAGCAGATTGTTGACCGCATGAAAGCAACGGCACCGGATGAAAAGGTATGGCAGCACGTTCCGGGTAATGCAGACATTCATGGTTATCGTGGAGAGTATGCGACTGCTATTTATAAAATGTATGCCAGACCGATAGAAGAGATTCCGTATGACCGCACCAACAAAGGAACCGGCAAGAAGTTCCAAAGTGGCGTGTATACGTGCCGTAAGGATGAATCTGGGAAGAAACTCGATAAAGAAGCCATGATGAAAGCAAGTAAAGCATTGGGACACAACAGACTTGAAGTAGTCGCAAATAACTATATAAGAGGGTTGTAATATGGAAAAAGCATATAAGGGTATGATGGGCGGTTATGCTGTCTGGAAAGAAGGAGATGAAAAGCATGAACCTACCCATAAAATACTAACAAACGATGAATATGACGAATTACAGAGAAAAATACGTTCTCTTAAGAATCAGCTTGATAATGAAAAAACGGCACATTCTAACGATGTGGCAAAAGAACAGCAAAAGTCAGTAGCTGATCATAATGCTATTGTAAAGCAGGCAAATGAAGCTATTGAAAACGCAAATAAAAGGGCTCAAAAAGCAGAAAAAGAGAGAGATGAAGCATTATCTCTCAACGTAAATTTGAAGCGTATCTGTAAGGAAAACGCAAACGCAAAGAGGGGTATCAAGCCTAAAAAACAACATAGTGGTTTTGTGATTGTTAGAACCCAAGAAGCAAGAGACCGTATTCCATTGAAGAAGGGCTTTGAAGATAGACGTGTGTATAAAACTACCGTTGAAACACCTTATTCAATACATTTAGCGATTGCTGATGTTGAACCATCTGCATGGGATGATGGTTTGAGTGAGTTGTTTGGCTCTGCGTGGACAGATCATAACTCTAATAATTTGTCTGGTGCCCTTAATGAAGAAAACATTCATAAGAATTTTATTTATAGGCAGGATTGGCAGACCGGAAAAAATGATTTGTGGGAAATCGTATGTTGGCATACAAAACCAATTACGATGGCAAAAGAAGCGTAACGGTGTCATAACTCAACAGTTTTGGGACAAAATCAAGAATCCCGAAAAATAGGGATTCTTGGTGGTGTCAAAACTTGGTGTCAAAAGTAAGGAGTGATTTTTAGTGATTTACGGGTATGCAAGGGTGTCCACTAAAGGACAGGCGAAGGACGGAAACAGTCTGGAAGCTCAGGAAGCAGAATTGAAAAAAGCCGGTGCCGAGAAGATTTACACGGACGCATACACCGGCACACAAACACATAGACCGGAGCTTGATAAACTTATCGGAGTTCTTCAGGATGGTGATACGATTGTTGTTACCAAGTTGGATAGAATTGCCCGGAGCTTACGCCAGGGAATAGATCTGATTGATAGCCTGGTCGAAAAAGGCGTTGCTGTAAATGTTCTGAACATGGGTAAGATTGATGATACACCTACTGGCAAACTAATCCGTAATGTGATGCTTTCTTTTGCGGAATTTGAGCGTGATATGATTATGCAGCGCACAGCCGAAGGAAAAGCCATTGCAAAACAGCAGCCTGGATATAAAGAAGGTCGCAAAGAGAAGTATTCAAAAGCACAGATAGACCATGCTATGAAGCTTCTGGAAGGATCCAATTCTTATAGACAGGTCGCAGAAATGACCGGAATATCCAAAAGTACACTCATAAGAAAGAAGAAAGAGCTGGCCGTGTAGTGGTCAGCTCTTATAATTATGGGCAAACGTATCTTGCATCTGTTGTAAAAGAATCGTAAATATCAGAGATTTTCAATTCCTGTTTAGAGGTTTTGGAACCGAGCTCAAGAAGAGTAAATACGTCAATAGCTGTTCCGTGAACTGCGGTATCATTACTAATTTCATTAAGGGCATTTTCTTCAGGAACAAAATCCATGCTAACAAAAGCATAGGCATGTTTTGGAATCATTTCTAACATAAGTTCCTGCTGATGAAGTTGAATATATTCCTTCATTTTTCTTACATCAGGAGCATTAAAATTATACTTTGAGTATGCTTTTGCATCAATAATGAGTCCATAAGACTTAGCCATCATAGAATCTTTGTAACGAGCAATCACGTCAGCAACTCGTCCATTTCCTTGTCCTAATTGTGTCGATTCATAGCCCATAAAGGTAAAGAAGCGAGTAACCGCACCTTCAAATTCTGCACAGTTATCTCTTCCGGTACTTCCGTAACGTATTAAGCTATCAACTAACCTTGAAGGTATAGAATCGGCATATTCTACAACGTAATGCTCAATGCTCTTTTCAAGTGAATCCTGTGAAGATGCATCGATTTTCTGTGGTGCATTTCTTAATTCATCAAGAATCAGATTATCTTGCATGCAGTATACGTCATGGTCATGTGAAATTTGGAAGCCTGCCTGTGATAAGCTCGTAAGTTCAAATTTTACCGTTTCTATATCAATAGACATACCGTCCTGGTTTATTTTAGCGGTAAGGTCGGTAATAGGTGTTAGCTTTCTTTTTTGTAATGCTTGGAGTATTGCAAATCTTCGTTTTTGAACAATTGATGAAAATGGATTCTTCTCAGAGCATAACATTTCTTGTGGCACATATTTTGAAATAGATTTTGCATCATATCGAAGCACATTTTCTACTTCTTCCGTTGTGGTATATGTTTGAAGGGATTTTCCATAGTAATCAAGTTTTTCACCAGGCACAACCCATCCAACTTGCTGCAGCCAACTCAGAATGGTTCTTGCCCACTTATCAGCGTCTCCCTCTTTATCATTGAAGCTTGCGCCAATTCTTGCTACATATTCAGCTTCAATATGCGTAAAACCACGGTCTCCGGCATACCCAAGTTGCGCACCTATATCATATTTAGATAATGATTTTCCTTGTCTCTTGCTATTATTTAGAAGCGTTAAAACTTGAACCACAGGTGGATTGGATAATATGCCTTTTTTGAAAACGGCTTTTTCCTCTTCCGAGAGAATGCGGTTCTTTTTCTTGATAATATTACTCTTTGGCGTTTCTAATAATTCTCGTCCAAGATCAGTGATAACATAGCCCTGAATATCACGATCAAGGTGTATCATACCCGTTGCAACAATAGCTCTTGCTCGACACCTTGCATCATAGGTCCATTTTGCCAAATCTGGCTCCAAAGCTATTCTATATGCGTAAACTCTACGCATAAACTCATTATGATTTATGGGATCAGATCCAACAAGTTCAACCATATCTCTTACCATTGAGAGATTTGATGTGTTCTGAACCCATCCATAATTGGGTAATAAATTTCCATCACCTACATAGTTACATCCTTCCTTTTGCCCCTTTTTTGCCATATCATTAACCTTCTTTCCTGAAAATCAAAATATACTGATGAAGCTGATTCATGGTAAAAGAGTATGGATAGCCAAATGGAAAAAGAGACATGGCTTGATCGTGCCATATTCTCATGCCACGATATTCTAAGCCCTTAATTTTAGTCAGCTCATTTATGATATCGGCATGTAATAAATGAGGATTTCCTGGTTCTGGCTGAAAATCTTTACAGAAAACGACCATATAACCCTTATCTTTTAAGCGGTTGAAGCATAACTGCATTATGTTTCGTAGTGCTTCATAAAAGTCCTTTTCTTCCATATTTCCAAGATCTACTTCTTTATCAGTGTATGGAGTAGCACTATCGTCATTATACAGTTTCTTTCGCTGCCCTGTGCGCTTTTTCCCCATCATATCTGAATAAGGAGGATCCGCTAAAATTAAATCAAAGGTTTCTTCAGATACTTCTTTATGATTCATCATATTCATAGAATCATCGTGAAGCATGGTTTTCTTTTCAATGCCTTCTTTCTCACAAACTTTATTATAGGCATCTATATACTTCTGCTCTAATTCAATGCCTACCGCAGTTCTTGTACCTCCGGCAAGAGCTGCTCCAAGTAATGTTCCACCTACTCCGCAAAATGGATCGAGAATTTTTCCATCAGACTTGGTAAAGAATTTGATAATATCACACATTAAAGCTGGCGGCTTCGGTGATGGATGAATTTTTCTATATTTAAGACCAACATTTTCTTTAGCAGTAGGGCTAAAGCCTGTTATCCATACCGAGTTAGTAAAGAAAAGCCATTCTTTCCCGGTCAAATCATTGAGCGGATTTCGTGTATCATATATTCCTCTATCGCCCATATCAACACCATATTTGCCTGGTTTCTTGGGCTCATCTCTTTTTGACATAAATTATTATCTCCTTTAGCTTTCCTTTATCTTCTTCAATGTTTCCGTTACTATTGGCTTTATATCGCCTATAGTCCTTGAAAAACACCTCGACATCTCCATATGCACTCAGTTTCTCACAGAGTTCCTTATACGGCATAATGCCATCTGTACTGTAGCTGATATAACAATGTGTAAAAGCTGCATTTTTTATAATATCCACCATTGCAGAAACAGCTTTTTCCTTCATACATAAAGGAGAAAGCATTTCTTCGTAATGCCTTCGACCAGTTTTTCCATATATGTCCGGGTCATCATATAATGTGACAGTCTCCAGAATATGATAATAAGGTGGATATTGTCGATTATTATATGGCGGATCAAGATATAAAATATCACCATGAACATGAGTTATAACATCAGTTATATCCTCACAATAACACTCATTTTCCTTGTTATTATCTATAATAGTCAGTGGTTCAAGAACAATGTTTTTATACTTCCTATTATCGTTTATCTTCAAAAAAGATCCGTATGTTCCCGAAGTATTTGATACCTTTGTTACAGCATCTATAAGGCTTGCCTTGTAAAAATAGAAGTCCTCTTGGCTTATATCTCCAGATTCTAACTTCTCTTTGAGATAAAGGCACATTGCATCTATTCTCTTTGCATTCTCTTCAGAAAAATAGTTCCTTTTTCCAGATCCTGACTCCGTATATTCCCTAAAGAAAAAACCTTCTTGCCCTTGTAATGCGTTTAATTCATCTATTGTCTTCTGATAGTTTCTTGGTAGTTGGTTTCTTTTTATCCTGGATATCTGCAAAGCATATGAAAAGTGCATATAGTCATTTGAAATAACTCTTGCCCCTTTCTTCTTAAACATTTCGCCAACACATCCGGTTCCAGAAAACAAATCCGCTATAGTTGTATTGTCATAATCTCCATATGTTTCCAGAATAGTTTCATCAATAAATTTAAGGATTCTGTTTTTTGATCCTATATATCTCATCTAATCATTCTCTCATCTTTATAATCCAAATAATTTTGCTATCTCCGGCATATCCTTCCGGATCTCTTCAGCCAGGTTCACCGGCTCCATATTCAGCAGTTTGATAAACTCATTAAACCTCTTTCCGAGCTTCGGCATGGGTTCAACGACTTCTGGAACAAAACATTCCTTGGTCATGAAGTTATCTATTGCTTTATATGGCTGATTTACGCTGATACTCTCAGCTTCAAAATCCCATGTAAAAGAAGATTTGTCGCTGAATTTCTGCGGAATAAAGCTCTCAAAATCTTCTTTTTTCAGCTCCGGGATGATCTGTGTACCCTCTTGCCCCGGCATCATAATACAAAGACAATGGTTATCAAAATCTAATGATAATCGTTTCATTATGCCTTTTTCTCCTCAATCTTTTCTGGCTCTTCCGTGTAAAAGATAATTCCAACATAGGATCTACCCTCTTTTACTTCCTCATAGCCTGTGATAAGTCCTTTTTCTTTCCACTCTCCCATCATCTTCGTGACGGTCTCACGATCACGGATAAAGCCTTTACTGTCCTCTGGCTTCTCCTGTCCTGAATCCCTGTAAAGAGTGTCGTAAAGAACCTTGTTCTCACGCATTTTCTTGTTTTTAAAGCCAAAAATACGCATTAACAGATAGTCCTGAAAAGCAATCGTCTTATCGGTGGCGTTCTGTCCTTCAAGACCGATATACTCCATAGGAATCGTGAGAAGCGTTTTCTTTGCTCTGTTATATGTAAGCAACGTAGGCTCTCCCACTATCTGGATACTCTTGAATACTTTGCCCTTTTCGCTGACAATCTCACCCTTGCGGAAATGAAGCATATTATCTTCAATAACTGCCTTTTTGATTTTATCGCTGTGATCCTTCAGAATCCCGGCATCAATGAGTGGTTGCTTGTCCTCAATGACTTTATGTTTCACTTCATCTGTTAAATCAATATATACTTTGATGCTCTTCAGCTTCTCCAGGGATCTCTCAATCGCTTCCATCTGGCTCTTTGCAGGATTTGTTCTTGTATATCCGGTCATAACACAGAATATTTCTGTCAAAGATACTGTTTTACGTCCGTTAATAAATAAAGTGCTGACCGCATTGTAAACTCTTCTGTCATAAGCGGTTATGTTGAATCTGCCCTTTTTATTAAGAATTTCAAGGTCAACAGTATCGTCATAGGAAAAAGAGACATAGGAAATTACCGGTTCTGCTTTTCCGTGCTTCTCACGCACAACCGTTGGTATCATCTGCATCTGTCCATCAATATCCGTTGTGTAGAGATCGTTCATCGTGGCATTGCGGATCATCTCATTATTAACCGGACTGTTCTGCTGAACAAAGCTGTCGATCTTACTTCCATCACGCTCTATAATCTGCGTGGATTCCTTAGAATCACCGACAACAGCAGTATTATTTTGTTCTCTCCAAAGTGATTTTTCTATTGCCATATACCTTCTTCAGTCCTTTCTTTAACTACAGTCATTATGTAATATGTTTTTTTGGTTTCCTGTAATTAAATATGGACGTATTTTATGCAAACCTATTGTTTTACGTGAGTCTGATAAATCATATTCACCCAGGACACAAGCCCGTTAAAATCAGACATTGCAAGCTCTTCATTATTGTCGTACTGTTCCAATGCCTTTTCATAACACGCTTCATATATCTCTTCCGAATATAACGGCTCCGGAGTGTATGCCTTCTCAATGTCAATAAAGACTTCTCTTCTCTGCTCCCCACATATACTCTTCAGCTTGTTCATGATCTTTGTGACACGTTCGGGATTTCCGTTAATTCCGATACGATCATGTTCTTTTGCAATATCATCATATTCAGGAACATTCATGTACTTACCGAGCTTCTTGGTGCAAAAATCGAAAGTACAAACTGAAAAATAATCATCCTGATAATCTTCATTCAGAGCGGTAATTTCATCCAATAAATTAAAATACTTAGTCTTATCCAAGCCTTCGTATATAACAGATTCTCCACCCTGTTCCTGTATGATATAGTCCATAAATGTAACCATCATCATGCAGAGAGTTTTTACGGCTTTCTCATAATGATAGTGGGCTATATTCCATGCAGACGTATGATTTCCGATAAGATTGATTTTAACAACCTCTGTGCGCTGCATATCCCGATCTTTGACCTTGGTAATCTTCTCTTTTGCCAGGTCTAAAGTGATATTCATCTTATCTTCATCGAGATCCTGATCACCCATAAGCTGTAATATATGATAATAATGGCTCGTTTTTATCAGCTTTTCCCGGACAGCTTTTGTATTTTCATTTTTGGCATAGTATTCTATATACTCTTCGCCCATCATCTTATCTGCATATGCAAGAACCCTCTTCTTGAAGGCTTCCTGTTGTTCACTCAATGACATATCGTTCACCTTTTTCAAAAA
>SVFV01000059.1 GCA_015056655.1 Butyrivibrio sp. | reverse complement strand
TGAAAAAAGAGAAGTAATCGGCTGTTTCCAGCTATTACTTCTCTTTTTTTCATGGGCTTATTATTTCACAGCCCCTTATTTGTTACCCGAAATTATAGTGTGTTGTACTTGCGACCTTAAGCGTCTCAAATGCCGTGAGGGCGCAGAGGGCCCACGACGTCCGGGGGACGTCGGCTTTGGGCCGACCGGAGCGAAGCGGAGACCGCAGGTTCATGTACCGAACTCACTAAAAAGTTTATCCGCATTCTTTGAAATCTCCGTCAGATCATTGATACTTTCGTTAAGCCTTAGCTCGTTGCTTTGTTCGTGTTTTCATTCTTGTTTTCCCCTCTTCAAACACATTAAAAAGCTTTTGTTAGTAACGGCGACGTCTGAGTTTCTCGGGAAACGCTTTGTTTAACGACATCCGATATTCAGGTAACTCCGGGTTATTGTGAACCAGTTTGTTTGATTTGTCTGATAGCTTTTTATGAATTATATTGTTTTAAGCTATATTTATAGTATTATTATTATTTTAACATGTCAATATTAGTATATATTATATTTATATAAATAATATGTTTCTTTCGTGAAATATGATAAAATATATCTTGTATTAAGAAAGGAGCACGATCATGGCTGATAAAGATAATCTATTTGGTGAACGTCTCAAAACGTTACGTTCTTTGCAAGGAAATAAATCACAAAAGGACTTTGCTGTAGAGTTAGGCATTCCTCAGCCGACATTGTCCTCCTACGAAAGCGGAAAGATCAAGCCTACTGTAGATGCAATCATAAATATCGCAGATAAATGCGGGATTTCAATGGATTGGCTCTGCGGAAGAGATGAGACCTTTCATCTGGGAAGCATTGGAGATGTTTTGTCATGCTTCCTGGAGCTATATGAGACAGAGGAATTTTCAATAAAGACCACAGTACATGATCGTGTTGATATAGAGGAAAAAAATGCAACTGACGATGAGAACCGGAATTGGATTGAATTAAAAGTCTATCACAATGAGGTCTTCCATGATCCGAAAGCAACTCTGAATCAGGATTTGTGCGCTGCTATAGAAAAGGCCTACAAGCTCACTAGTGAACTGCGCAGATTTGAACGTTCTCAGGAAAGCTACGAACGTGAGAAGCAGTATTTTATTGAGACTATGCGCGATATCCCTATTACTAAGGTTGACCATTCTGATATTCCGGAAGACGAGCAGAGGAAGCGGATGCTGGAACTGATGAAGGCAGAATGGGAAGCAATGGAGAAAAGTAAAAACTGAAGCAACTTGCTTCAGAAATCTATAGAGTTGTATTTCTCCAACAACTTGTTGGAGAATTCATGCTGGATGATATGACTGGAACAGAGGAGATTTATCTATGGTATCTAAAGAGTACTTTGGAGAAGATAAAAAAATAGAATTCAAGCAGGAAATCCCTTCAAAACACGAGAAGTTTTTAAAGGATATTATCGCTTTTGCTAATACAAGTGGCGGAAAGTGCATAATTGGCATTGTTGACGAAACAAAAGAGGTTGTGGGCATTGGGGACCAGAGCCCATTTAAGCTCTCTGATTCGATTTCATCGATGATTTCGGATTCGTGTACACCGCTTATTGAGACTGACATATATCCTCAATCGGTGGAAGGCAAGACTGTTCTTGTAGTTGAGGTTTTCCCGGGAAAACATAGACCATACTATCTGGCTAACAAAACAAAAGAAGATACTTCATATGTAAGGGTTAACGGAACCAGCAGGCCGGCAGATCCTGTTACACTAAAAGAACTTGAGCTTGAAGGGGCTAGCTTGTCATATGACTCAATGCAGGAAATTGGCGTTGATTATGATGAGAATAAGGCTCTCGAGTTATGCCGGGTGGTAAAAGAGATTGCTCTTTCAAATTGTGAAACAGAGGATGAAAAATTAGCCGTCAAAGATATGACCATAGGAAAGCTCGAGGACATGGGAGTTCTTTGTAGGAGTGGTCGTGATTTAGCACCCACACATGCTTTTTCTTTGCTAACAGATAATCACTCGCGTTTTGCTAAGATACAGTGTGCCCTGTTTAAAGGAAATGATAGAGATCTTTTCATAGACAAAAAGGAGTATGAAGGTCCTATTTATGAGCAGATGTCTGACGCATTCCAGTTTATCCTAAAGCATATTAACATCGGCGCTAAAGTTGATGGCCTCTACAGTAAAGACGTATATGAGCTTCCAATAAAGTCAATAAGAGAATTGGTAGCCAATGCTGTTATTCATCGAAGCTATTTAGTCGAATCCAAGATTCAGATTTCCATTTTCGATGACAGAATCGAGGTTGTATCACCAGGAATGCTCTATGGCGGAATGGATATTGCAACCATGAAAACCGGAAGATCCAAATGCAGAAACCAGGCAATCGCTGATATGTTCCAATACATGCACATAGTTGAAGCATGGGGAACCGGCATTCCCAGAATAATCAAGTCATGTAAGCAGTATGGTTTGCAAGATCCTGTTTTTGAAGAATTCGGTGATGGAATCAAGGCTACCGTATATAGATTGCAAGCGACAAAAGCAAGCGACAAGCGGCAAGAGCAAGCGGCAAGCGACAAAAGCAAGCGACAAGCGAAAAAAATAAGCGGAAAAGACAAAACTACTGAAAATAAAGAAATGATAGTTGCTTATATTACTGCTCAGGAAACCGCAAAGACATCAGAGATCGCTGCACATATTGGCCTTAGTCAGCCAAGAGTTAGGGCTATACTATCTGAGCTTGTAGCTGAAGGAATAGTCGAAGCTGAAGGGGAAAGCAGGGCTAGGTACTATAAAATGCGATAAGTATTCTTCAAAACTCCAATATGGAATTTTGAAAAAATGAAACAAGTTATTACAGAAATTAGCCTGTCAACAATGCCCCTATTTTAGCAATATCTGAATGGTACATGGTCAGTATTTGGATTGTGTACCATTTTATTTTTTTATAAAATAAAAACAATTGGATATTTCCAAGTTCAGAACGTATATAAAGAAGCATTAAAAAACTATGGAATACATGGAGATGATGCTTAGACATATTCGCTTATAGCAGCAAGTACTTGCACAGCTGTAAGCCAATAGGTCTTATCTGTCTGTGTAAGTTTTACCAATGATTTTATGAGGCACACCAGACAGATAATTATTTCTGACTGATGTGCTTTTTTCATGGAAAAAGGAGGGTGTCGTATGAGTAACAATGGAAAAGAACTTGATGAAATCTACCAGAGACAGTATGCAGGAGCTTTTGAAGAGGGGAGACTCACTTACACAAAAGCAAATGAAACAGAGTTCATAATAACAATGCACTATATTCATAAATACCTTCAAAATGGAGCCAAAGTTATCGACATAGGCGCAGGCTGCGGAGCATACACCAAAGCCATTTCTGAGGAAGGATATCAGGTAGATGCAATCGACCTTCACGAAGACAATGTCACAAGAATGAAACAGCTTTTTGAGGATAATGGAAATGTAAGTGTATATCAGGGAGATGCCTTGAACCTCGATAACTTTGCAGATGACAGCTACGACCTCGTTCTTGAAATGGGCCCGGTTTACCACCTCCACAATTTTCAGGACAGAGTTTCGGCTATAAAAGAGGCAGTTCGCGTAGCAAAGAAAGGTGCTCCGATTTTCGTAGCGTTTGTTCTTCAGGATGCGCCACTTATAGAGTACATTTTCCAAAGCGAAAATCCGGCTGAAGAGATTAATGAAATTGGATACATAAAAGAAACCGCTACTGTAACTGAAAACACTGGTTCATCCATCTTTCTTCATACAATAGCTACAATAGATGAACTGACAGATGAGGTATGCAAAACTTTACCTGTTACCAAAGGGCCAAGATTCGCCCAGGACGGACTTTCCCAGGTTATACGCGATGCAGTAAACAACATGTCTGAGGCTTCCTACAATGAGTGGATCCAGTACCTTAAAGCCACAGCGGAGAGGCCTGATCTCATGGGCTATTCTAATCACGTTGTGCAGGTATTCATCAAAAGATAGGGAATAAAAAACTGCTGGGCGTATGCTCAGCAGTCGATTTTCCGAAGCGATATTTTACTGAAATCTAAGTGGCAGCTCAAGTCCATGCTTTGTCAGCATCTTTTCATCATGCATAATCTTATCCGTAGGACCGTCATAGATTATCTGCCCATCATCAATCAGAATTGTCCTCTCACAAGTATCCATGATGAAATCCAGGTCATGTGAAGTAATGAGCTTAAGCGACTTAATCTCCTGCAAAATCTTGATCAGATTCTTCCTGTTCCTGGGATCAAGCGCAATAGAAGGCTCATCCATAATGATAATATCCGGCTCCATGGAAAGAATTGTAGCGATCGCAGAAAGCTTTTTTTCACCACCAGAAAGCTTATAGGTGTGAGACTTCCTGAGGTGTTCAATATGCACCATGGACAAAGCTTTGCTTACTCTCTCTTCAACCTCGGCGTCTGAAAGACCGTAGTTTTGAGGGCCAAAGGCTACATCATCTTCAACAGTTGAAAGGAAAAGCTGACTGTCTGAATCCTGAAAAACATAGCCGATATGCTCTCTGACATGGTTTAAGTTTTTCTTATTAACAGCATGACCAGCTACTTCAAGTACGCCCTCGTAATCAAGGTTAAGCCCAACGAGAAGCTTCATCAGCGTAGATTTTCCAATACCGTTAGAGCCGATGATTCCAATACTTTCCCCATCATGAGCCATGAGATTGATATTAGTTAAAACCTGCTGATTTCCTTCATAGGAAAAGCTCAAATTTTCTATTTTTAATAATTCGCCATGTACACCAGTATGCATCTAAAACTCCTGTAATCACAATCTATACAACAATCCGCTCTGAATCAGTAGGAAAAATACGCACCATGCAGCGGGATAAACAACATCAATTGCTCTGATTTTACGTTTTGCTGATTTGAACTCGCCATTAAAACCTCTAAGAAGCATGCTCTCGTAAACTATATTTGCCCTGTCCATACTTCTAAGAAGCCATTGACCAACAAGTGTGCCCCAGGCCTTGTAGTTTATACCATTCTGAGAAGGTGCCCTAAGCTTGTAGGCTGTCGTAATTCTATTGGCCTCCTCAGCCATTACACCAAAATATCTATATATGAGCATTATTACAATGACAATAATCTTTGGAATGTGAAGGCATCTCATAGCGTAGCAGATATCGTCGATAGAAGTAGTTGCTATGAGAATGTATGCGGAGAGAACTGTCAAAAAGCCCTTCAGCATCAGGGTTATCATGGAAATAACTCCACCTGATACAGATAACGAGCCAACTCTCAGCACAATATCTCTGTCAAAAAACGGATTCAGAATTCCCACAAAAAGAATAAGTGGGAGAATAAGTCTCATTCTGTAGAGACCTTCTTTTAAGGATAATTCACCAACAATAAAACCGAATACAGGGAAAATAAATAATATTATGAGCGGAATAAGCTCATATTTACCAAAGGAAACAACTGTAAGAATATATATAACGCCAAGAAGCAGCTTCCCCACTGGATGAAGCTCATTCATCCAGTGAGAACGCTGCTGCAGGTTTTGAAGCTTATTTAATTCGTGTAGATTTTTCTCGATTGAATTCATGTAAAGTACTGCAAATCTGAATAATTAAAGGATTATTGTTTCATCCCCATTATAGCTTGTGAGGCGAGAATTAGTCAGCCTTCTTTTTGAAAAATCTGAATGCATAGCATGCGCCTACAGCAACAGCTACAACAACAAGTGAACCAACAATTCCGGAGAAGCTTGTGCCAACAACGGACTCGCTGTCCTTGAATGCATAGTCAGGAAGAAGAGAAGTTGTCTCCTGAATGCTGGCAGCTGCATCATAAGCACCGCCTTCTGCCTCAAGCTCAGTTGTTCCAGCAACCTTTTCCATAGACCACTCAAGACCATCCGGGAAAGCAGAAGCTGCAAGAGATACAACACCGCCGCAAAGAAGAGCTGCTACTGCAAGAGCGATGATTGTCTTCTTATATGTAAGCTTTCCTTCTGTCTTCTCAGAAGTAGACTCGCCGATGCCCCAAAGAAGCTCAGGTCTTGCCTCGTGAACAAAAACAAGAACAGCAGCTGTGATGAGACCTTCAACAAAGCCGATAGCAAGATGGATAGGCTGCATTGTTCCAACGAAGAATCCGAAAGGAAGCTCAGTAACTTTTGAAGCAAGTGTCTCTAGTGAAACTGAGAAAGCTCCAAGCTGAAGTGTCAGAACACAACCAAGTATTGACGCAACTATTATTTTCCCTCTAGTAGCTCCTTTTTTCATGATGGGCTTCCATATAAGGAGCGAACCTATGAAACACCCATAGAACGCCATGTTCCAGACGTTACAGCCTAGCGCCAGAAGACCTCCGTCAGCGAATAACAGACACTGTACAAGAAGTACACCGATCATTGTAAGGAATCCAGCGAAGGGACCAAGCATTGCGGAAAGCATCATACCACCGCAAAGATGTCCTGAAGAACCAGTTCCAGGAATTGTGAAGTTGAGCATCTGTGTTGCGAATACAAAAGCCCCCATAACACCCATTACAGGGATTTTCTTAGGATCATTTTCAGCCCTTACTTCCTTAATGGAATAAGCTGCAGCGCCAGTGGACAGAACGTACATTGTGCCTGCAACAGCGGGTGAAACCAAGGCATCAGCCATATGCATAATCAAACACCTCCAACAAAATTAAATTTAAAAAAATTAGATAGCCTATATACTATTATTAGCCTTTAAGAGTATAATTTATGAAAATATGCACGCACAAGCCCCCCTAGGGGTTATTAATGGTATTATTGGTGTATGTTTTTTGGAAAGCAGAAGCATGGAGGGTTGGTATGAACATTACATTAGAGCAGGCAAAAGAAATAGCAGCCGGGGGAGAGTACAAGGTTATTCCCATTAGCTGCGAGATTTTATCGGATTTTATAACTCCCATAGAGCTTATGAGAAAGCTGAAAAAAGCGTCTACTCATTGCTATATGCTGGAATCCGCACAGGCAAATGAGAAGTGGGGAAGATATACATTTCTTGGATATGACCCCAAAATGGAAATAACCTGTATGGATGGCGAGCTTTCCATTGGAGATAAAAAAATACAGACAAAAGAGCCCTGGGTTTATCTTAAGCAGATAATGGCTGACTACAAGAGCCCCAGGTTTGATGATCTGCCGACCTTCACAGGCGGACTTGTGGGATATTTTTCCTATGACTATTTCAGCTATGTTGAGCCAAGTGCCAAGAGAGACGTTGATGATTCAGATGCCTTCAAGGATCTCGACCTCATGCTCTTTGACAAGGTTATTGCATTTGATAATGTCAGACAGAAAATAGTCCTTATTGTAAATGCCAAGACAGAAAACATAGAAGAAAACTATCAGGCAGCAGTAGCTGAGCTTGAGAAAATAAAGGACCTTATCTATAACGGCGAAAAGGCTGTTGAGGAAAAGGGTGTACTTCTTGGCGAAGTAACTCCTCTATTTAATAAAGAACAGTATTGCGAAATGCTTGAAAAAGCAAAAAAACACATCTTTGAAGGCGATATTTTCCAGATTGTACTTTCAAACAGACTTTCAGCTCCCTTCAAGGGAAGCCTTCTTGATACCTACAGAGTGCTTCGCACAATAAATCCTTCACCCTATATGTTCTATTTTTCAGGAACAGATGTTGAGGTTGCAGGTGCTTCACCAGAGACACTTGTAAAGCTTGAGGACGGAATCCTTCATACATTTCCTCTTGCAGGAACTCGTCCCAGAGGTAAGAGCAGAGAGGAGGATGAAGCTCTTGAAAAGGAACTCCTCGCTGATGAGAAGGAACTTGCAGAGCATAACATGCTTGTTGACCTCGGAAGAAATGACCTTGGAAAAATCAGTAAGTTTGGATCTGTTCAGGTTGAAAAGCTTCATTCTATCGAAAGATATTCACATGTAATGCATATCGGATCTACTGTGCGTGGCGAGATTGATGATCAGTATGATGCAATAGATGCCATAAACTCAGTGCTTCCGGCTGGAACACTTTCAGGAGCGCCCAAGATCAGAGCATGTCAGCTCATTGGTGAGCTTGAAAATAATAAGCGCGGAATCTACGGCGGAGCTATTGGATACGTTGATTTTGCTGGAAATATGGACACATGTATTGCTATTCGTCTTGTTTACAAGAAAAACGACACAGTCTTTGTAAGGAGCGGTGCTGGAATTGTAGCTGACTCTGATCCTGAAAAAGAATTCACAGAGTGCATAAACAAGGCAAAGTCTTCAATCAGATCATTGGAGATTGCAGCAGGAGAGGTCTTTAATTAAGTTTAAGACGAGCATATTTACGGCAGAGTTTACGCGGAGGAGAAAACATGGTACTGCTAATTGATAACTACGACAGCTTTTCATATAACCTGTATCAGCTGATCGGTGAAATAGAACCTGATATAAAAGTAATCAGAAACGACGAGATGACAATAGAGGAGATTGAAAAGCTTAATCCCGACAGAATTATCCTTTCCCCAGGCCCTGGAAGACCTGAGGATGCCGGAATAATCGTTGAGGCAGCAAAGACGCTTGGAAAGAAGATTCCTACATTTGGAGTGTGCCTCGGACATCAGGCTATCAGCATGGCATTTGGCGCAACTGTAACCTATGCAAAAGAGCTTATGCATGGTAAGCAGTCAGAGGTTAAGTTTGACACTGACAGCAAGCTCTTCAAGGGATGTCCCAAGGAAGCACTTGTTGCAAGATATCACTCACTGGCAGCAGATAAGGATACAATTCCGGATTGTCTCAAGGTTACTGGTGTAACAGAGGACGGAGAAGTAATGGCGGTTGAGCACAAGGAATATCCTATCTATGGAGTGCAGTTCCACCCTGAATCAATCATGACTCCCAATGGAAAAAAGATGCTTGAGAACTTTATTCACTAAAATCTCATTTGCATTTGTGTTGTTGTAAAAAAGGAATTTGTACTTACTTGTGCATTTGTGTAGTTGCAAAAAAGGAATTTGTACGTACTTGTGAGAAAGGTATATAAGATGGAAAAATGCATGGAATTTATATACCTTTTTGCAAGCAGTTGAGCGAGGCAGGTATATAAGATAGGGAAAAAATGGCATCTTATATACCTTTTTCTGTGCTTAATGAGTACATAGGGGCGAATTTTACCGGAAAGGCATATAAAAAGGTATATAAGTTAAAATATTTTATTCAATTTATATACCGAGCGGAAAAGTTACGTAAAATATAGGTATATAAATTTGGCTTAAAAGCTTTTCTTATATATGTTGTGTAAGAGGAGCGTGGTACATATTTTAGGAGCACTTTTGTAAAAAGAAAGAAAATAAAAAAAGTTGAAAAAAGTTGTTGACAATATGAGGCGACTACTATAATATAAATTTTGCTGTTGCGAAACAGCTTCACATATATGCGATAGTAGCTTAGTTGGTAAAGCGCCACCTTGCCAAGGTGGAGACCGCGGGTTCGAGCCCCGTCTATCGCTTGCATGAAAAAGGATGGTCCTACGGATCATCCTTTTTTCGTGCAACGAAGCTGAGACCCTCACCCGTGGTGCGGGTTCGCATCTCCGCTTCGCGTCTACACTCCGTTCCGGTCCGCGCTAAACGCTCGTCCACTGGACGAGCAGCGCCCCGTCTATCGCTGGTTATGTTTCCGCGGTGCGGGTTCACATTTTCGCTTCGCGTCTACACTCCGTTCCGGTCGTCGCTTGAAATTAGAAGAGACAGGTCAAAATGGCAATGGCCTGTCTCTTTTTTCTATAGTTTCCATAAAGTATAATGGATATATGTTGATTAATGGGAGAATGGTATGAGATCTGAGACAGAGATTTTAAAGCAAATTATGGATATGGCGGCAGGTGAGCCGTCAATAAGGGCGGTTATTCGTACTAATTTTCTTCCAAAGAGAGAATATCAGCATTCCTATGAATTCTATTTTGTAGTTGATGATGTTGAGAAATATGAAAATGACACATTCAAAGACTGCTTTGGGAAAAGGATTCTCTTATATCGAGGGGATAAGAATTACCCGGAAATGTTCCCAAATACTAAAGCGCATCTTATGGTGTTTGAAGATGGGATAACTTTATCTATAGATGTAAGCGATAAAGATACCTTTTTGTCCCGCTTCAACAGAGAACAGTCCTACGAAAATGTTTGGATTGGGGATACATATAAAAAGCTTTTGGATAAAGATGGCATACTGCCTGAAATAGAAAGGCTGGAGGAGACACAGACTTTATTTGGATGTTCTCCTTCAGAGGAGGAATTTCTCGGAACATGTAATGAGTTCTTTTGGGTACTTAAGACATTTTCAGAGTATACGCTTCGTAAGGAGCTTCCTTCTGCCATGTTTTATCTGAACATAGCGGTTCGTGACATGTTAAATAAAATGCTTCGATGGCATATTTATTTGCAGAAGGGTACTCCTGTGGACATGGGAATTCTCGACAGCAAGATGGAAAAACTTCTGGAAAAAGAGCTCTTTGATTTATATAAAAAGACTTATCCCACTGCAGATTATGATGAAATTTGGAAGGCATTTGATGCAGTTGTGGAGCTGTTTCATAAAGTTGGCTATGTTATTGCCAAGAAATGCGGCTACACTTATCCGGAAGAAACAGAAAAGAATATGCTAAGTTTTATCAGTAATCTGAAAACGGATATAGGTAATATTACCGAGAAGATATTCCGGAAATGACTCCATGGTAAAGGCAGAGAAATAATGACATTTATAGATGCACTAAAAAGTGAAAACATAGATCAAATCCGAACTTTTCCCAAGGCGGATTTGCATAATCATTTTGTGCTTGGTGGGAATAGAGAGTTTATCCTGGAAAAGACAGGATATGAGATAACGTCTATTGCAGGCACATTAAAGTCCATGAGTGAAATGGATGCATGGAGCAGCAAATATATTGGAAACCGGTTTAATAGTGCGGAAGGCAGAAAACTCCTTATAGATGCCACATTTGCGCAGGCAAAATATGATGGGGTTACAGTACTTGAAATTGGAGAAGATGTCTGGGGACTTGGAGAGTTTTTTAATAACGATATTGAAGAACTGATTAGCACGTTTAAAGAGGCTAATGCCAGAATTGCTCCTGATATAGAGCTTCGACTTCAGATAGGATTATCCAGACATTGTCCCATAGATTACTTAATGGACTGTCTGTTACACTTTTGGGGACACAAGGAGTTTTATTCCATTGATTTATATGGCGATGAGTTGGCGCAGCCAATAGAAAATTTTATCCCGATCTATGAGAAGGCAGCAGAAAACGGACTTGTGCTTAAAGCTCATGTAGGTGAATGGGGAACAGCGCAGGATATTGTAACAGCTGTAAAGGTCCTTCACCTTGACGAAGTTCAGCACGGAATTGCTGCAGTAGCTGACGAAGATGTAATAGATTATCTGATAGAAAACAAAGTCAGATTGAATATAACCCCTTCGAGTAACGTTCTACTTGGAAGGGTACCGGATATGGCGCACCATCCGATAGCACTGCTTTATCGAAAAGGCGTGGATGTGACAATTAATTCTGATGATGTACTTATTTTTGATTCAGACGTATCCAAGGAATATCTGCGTTTGTATCAGGCAGGCTGTTTAACAGCAGAGGAACTTGATGAAATAAGGTTGAATGGTTTAACGCTAGTACAAACGAAATAATAAGATAGAGGGGGATTTTTATGACAAGGGTATATTTTGTCCGGCATGCAGAGCCAAACTATGAGAATCATGATGATCTTCTTCGTGAGCTGACTCCGAAAGGGATGGAAGATAGAAAGCTGGTTACGGCTTTTTTAGCAGACAAGTGCATAGACGTTGTGCTGTCCAGCCCCTATAAGCGGGCAGTTGATACGGTTGCAGATTTTGCAGAGAAAAACGGCCTATCCATCGAGACGATAGATGATTTTCGCGAAAGAAAAGTCGGTAGTGGCTGGATTGAGGACTTTAAGGAGTTCTCAAGAAGTCAGTGGAGTGATTTTAGTTATAAACTCGCTGAGGGAGAATGCATTAAGGAAGTCCAGGATAGAAATATCGCTGCCTTGAACACAGTGCTAGAAAAGCATAATGGGAAGAATATTGTGGTTGGCAGCCATGGTACAGCGCTTAGCACGATCATCAACTATTATGATAATTCATTTGGTTATGGGGATTTTGAAAAGATAAGATTTCTCATGCCATGGATTGTTGAGTTTGTGTTTGATGATGATAAAAAATGTGTTGAGATAAATAAATTTGATCTGAAGTGAATGTAAGCAATAGTTTCCTAAGAAAGGTTAAACACGCAGGAGAGATTCCTGGAGATGAAAAAATCAATAATTACGCACTGCCCAGAAAGCAACGGCGCTTGCGGCAGCTACATTTAAGGAATCCACGCCATGAGAC
Organism: Butyrivibrio sp.; assembly: GCA_015056655.1. Taxonomy (GTDB): domain Bacteria; phylum Bacillota; class Clostridia; order Lachnospirales; family Lachnospiraceae; genus Butyrivibrio. Next base: position 2,231 of record SVFV01000059.1, on the reverse strand, counting down.
ATGGGGATCATAACGCAGTGATCGCAGGAATCGATGGTCTCAGGTAAAAGTCCATCGCCCTCAGCACCCATGAAAATAGCTAGCTTTTCAGCAGACTTTATTTTCTCATCATCTATACTCATGGAGTTTTCCCTAAGAGCCATTGCGATAGTGGTAAAGCCAAGCTTCCTTAGAAGTGCAGTGGAATCCCCTTCCGGCAGAAATGTCCATGGAATCTGGAAGATTGTTCCCATGCTGACTCTGATAGCGCGCCTGTACAGCGGATCGGTGCACCCATGAGAAAAAAGAACAGCATCAATTCCAAGGGCAGCAGCGCTTCGTACGATGGCGCCTGCGTTTGTGGGATTGGTTACATTCTCCATAACGACTATACGCTTTGCTCCTTCGCAAATATCAGACACGGATGGAAGCTCTTTTCTTTGCATTGCGCAAAGGACGCCCCTTGTCAGGTGAAAGCCTGTTATCTTAGTAAGTACACTATCGGAAGCTACATAAATAGGCACATTAGGAAAAGATGCATTTATTCTGGAAAGAACAGGAGCGGCTTCGCCCTCAGTCTGTTCAATGTCTAGTAAAACAGAAATCGGACTAAAGCCGGCATCGAGTGCTCTGTCTATAACCTTGGGACTTTCTGCAATGAAAATCCCAGGCTCTGGCTCATTTATATGGAACAACTGATTTTCTGAAAATTCGTTATATATGGAAAGATCGTCGCTGTTTAAATCTGTAATCTCAATGAAATCCGACATAAAAAACCTCACACAAGTTTTGTGTTATTATATAAATGGTTGGCGAAATCCAACCTGAAATCATGATAACAGAGGTATATAAATTGGGAAACACTTTTTACTTTTCATTTGAACCTGCGCTCATGCAGTTTTTGCAGAATGCTATTGGCGAGACTGGAGCACAGATTTCATCTGCCGCATCGGCTCTTGGCGAGGAGTTCGCACTTATCCTTATTCTTGGATTTTTATACTGGTGCTATGACAAGCAGTTCGGAATATACGTCGGAACTAACGCAATAATCGCCATCGTCCTTAATCCCATGATAAAAAACATCTTCTTTAGAAGACGCCCGTACATGGTACATCCTGAAATAAAATGCATCAGACCGATTGAACCTGATGCTGACATCTATGATGCAACGATTCAGGGATATTCCTTCCCCAGCGGACATTCCATGAATTCAGCAGTTGTTTATGGCTCTGTCGCAAGGTATGCCAAAAAGAAAATTCTTACAATCCTTGCATTTATATTGCCGCTTTTGGTAGGACTTTCCAGAGTTCTTGTGGGTGTTCACTACCCGACAGATATCCTTGGTGGATGGCTTGTGGGCCTGGCAGTAATTTTCATTTTCCCAGCAATCTATGACAGATTCGGCGAGGAAAAAAGATGGCTTATTAACCTCATAGTATTTCTTGTAACATGCGTAGGAATCTTTTATTGCAGATCCGAAGACTACTTCACAGGCCTTGGAATCATGGCTGGATTCTTTTTAGGACTTGAATTTGAAAAAAGATTCGTCAATTTCGAAGTTACCAAAAGTCCCCTTCGCTATGTGATGAGAATAGTTGTAGGCGGATTTATTTATATAGCTCTCAACGTAGTATTAAAAATGCCATTTTCATCAGAGTTCCTTGCATCAGGAACACTTCTTGCATATATGGTGAGGGCATTTAGATATTGCATTATCCTGTTTGTTGAGATGGGTGTTTATCCCATAGCATTTGGAAAGATAGGATTCCTCAAGGAGCCTGCCAAATAAAATATCTTGACTTTTTTTAATCACATGAATAAAATAGTTCATAACTGCATAGAAAAAGCTAAGACGAAGACAGTAGATATTGTATGAAAGCTATGACTTAGGTCTCCAGAGAGCCTGCGGTTGGTGCGAGCAGGTGCGAGTAGTCGATATTGAAAATCACTTCCGAGCTGCATGACTGAAAGGTAATCGCCTAGCGAGGTCCTTTCGAGCTTAGCGTACTACCTTGCTCTGGCGAGCGCTAAGCGCGAGAGCAGAACTTTCTTATCCTAGTAAGTCATGACGGAATCTCCCCGTTATGGAGAATCATATAAAACCGTAAATTCGGGGAGTATGCGTAAACAGGTGGTATAGCGAGTTCAGGCTCGTCCTTTTTACAAGGACGGGCCTTTTGTTATGGGTCGTGACCCAGTTGAGCTCGCGAAGCGTGCGAAATATCAACCACCCGCTATGCGGGTGCGCGGTG
>SVFV01000007.1 GCA_015056655.1 Butyrivibrio sp. | reverse complement strand
CAAGGTACAATTGTTGTTATATTTTATGCGAAAACATCGGCTGAAAAATCAGCCGGTTGTTGAGCATACACTATTTAGGGCTTACTTACTCTGCCTATGCGCTTGGTAATGCAGGCAAAAAGCTATACTCTTCTACTAATTTCAGAGATATCCAGATTACTTCAAATTGTATGCTTTCTCCTGATGACCTTGAGGAGGTAAAACAGCTCGAGGGCATAGAAGATGCTGAAGGCATATACAGATTAAATGGCCGCCTTGTCAATGATGTCAAGGCATCTCATATCTATGTTTCTTCCCTTACAAAAAAAATTGGAACCCCTATGCTGACTGAAGGTGCACTTCCAGCATCTAAGACAGAATGCATAGTTGAGGAAAATCTTTCTAAAAAGCATGAACTTTCTATTGGGGATACAATTAAGCTTCAGGATAACTATGGCGAAGCTATGCCAGAGCTAAATGATGAAGAGTACGTAATAACTGGATTTTTCAAGCACGCAGAACATGCTTCCTTTGACCTTGATGAAAATTACTGCGTTCTTGTAACTGCCGAAGCCTTCGATATGGACAGGCTTGATAACTGCTATAGTCTCATTGATATCACTCTAAAGGACGCCAATCCCAAAAACCTCTATGATACTAAATACTTTGATCTGGTTGAGGAATATGAAGATAAACTTGAAGAGCTTGCCAATAAGCGCACTAAAACCAGGTATGATGAACACCTTGCCTTTCTGAAGGATCAGATAGATGACAGCGAAAAGGATTTAAAGGACGCCAAAAGCCAGCTTGATTTTGCTGGAAAAATGGTGCCTTCTCTCCAGGGTAAAACTGGCCAGGTTATGGCAGACATGTCCAACATGTTATCTGTCCTTATGTTTGAAGAACCATCTGAATACAAAACAGCTGATGAGCAGGTATCAGATTATTATGATGCCCTAAAATCCTATAACAGCGCTATAAAGCGTGTTGATGATGCAAAGAAAAGGTACAACAAGCTCGTAAACTATAAAGAAGGCAAATGGTATGTTTTCAACCGCAATGCAAATAATGATTTTGTTTTCCTGAAAAACAATTCTGATCATCTTCACAACCTGAATATGTCATTTTCTGTTCTGTTTGTAATCATAGCTGTCATGGTCATCTTTGCTTCTCTGTCACGTATGGTTCAGGAACAGAGATCCCTTATTGGAATTTCAAAAGCGATTGGTATGCACTTTAAGGAAATATTCTCAAAGTATTTTACCTTCGGAATATCAGCATCAATTCTAGGAATAATACTTGGAATCATTCTATCCTATACCATCATTGAGCTAGTTGTTGGCATTGGTTTCGAGGACCACTTCATCTTTGGAAGATTCCCTGCTGCTATTGATGTGATTCCCACAATCGTAACTGTTATCATTGCCCTTATGGTTGCCTTTTTCTCAATCTATGTTTCCTGTAGCGGACTTCTTAAACAGACCGCCAAAAAACTCATGTCTCCAGTCATTCCAAAAGGACATGCCAAAGCTTTGGAAAAATCTCCATTTCTAAAAAGGCTTAATCTTTATAACAGAATGATTCTACTTAACATTCGTACAGATATAGTCAGGGTTATCGTAACTATTATCAGTATCGCTGGTTGTTGCTCACTTATAGTAATCGGTTTTTCACTTCGCTCCTCCATCAAGGGATCAATGGATAGGCAGCTTAATACCTTTACAAGCTATGACGGAATAGTCAATGTCAGTACTTCCCTGCATGAAAATGCCATTACTGAAACTCAGGACATTATTGATTCTTATGGTCTTGATAATCAGATTCTTCTACATCAGCATGGAAGTATTGAGATAGACGATACTATGGAATATGTTGAGTTTATGATATCTGATGACCTTGAGGCTCTGTCAAAGTTCCATCCACTTATCGACTTTAAAGCAAGGAAACCTTATGAAATAACCGGAGAAGATGGACTTATTATCACTAACAGAATGTCAGAGCTTTATCATCTGAAAAGGGGTGATACAGTTGAAATGATAGACGAGCTTGGCTTTAAGCATACAGCAGTTATTGCTGGCGTTGTTAAAAACTACATAGGAAGATATGTCGTACTCACAAAATCCTACTACGAATCTGTAATGAACGACACATACAATTACAACGCTTTCTTTGTAAATGCAGATGATCAGTCTCTTATAGACAACATGCTTTTAGACCTTGAAGAAACATCCGGCTACGAATCCTATTCACCTTCCTCTGAACTAGTCGACACCTTTAGGAATCTTATGGTTGTACTAAATATGATCGTTGTGCTTTTAACCGTACTGTCTGGTGTAATGGCTTTGTTTGTTCTCTTGAACCTTGCCAACATGTATCTTCTCTCCAAGAAGGCAGAGCTTGTTATCATGAGGATAAATGGTTTCACAGTAAAGGAGACTATCCGCTACGCCATCCGCGAAGTTATATTCACCACATTCTGGGGAATTATTTTGGGCATTATATTTGGCTGCCTGATGGTCTACAGTATTCTTAGAAATATGGAGGCTGTGCACCTGATGTTTGTGAGGGAACCTAATATAGTGGCCTGTGTATTAGGAGCTGTAATTACTGCAGCATTTACTGCTGGAATATATGCCATCTCCATGAGAAAGGTTCAGGCCCTGTCGTTCTCAGATATGTAAAATGAACTGTACTGTCATCAAAATCGTCTAAAACAGTCTTTGTTCGTGATATAATATTCATCTTTTTCCATATACAAAAACCGCACCCTTTCGGATGCGGTTTATAAATTACTTATCGTTATAAAGATGACATCTTACAACATGTCCGTTGCCCATGTCCTTAGCCTTAGGCTCCTGCTCCTTACAGATGCCCATGCACTGGCTACATCTTGTATGGAACTTACATCCCTTAGGCGGATTTGCAGGTGAAGGAATATCACCTTCAAGAAGAACTCTCTCCTTCTTGATATCCGGATCAGGCATAGGAATAGCACTAAAAAGTGCCTTTGTGTAAGGATGAAGAGGATTTGCGAAAATATCCTCTGTCTTACCTGTCTCAACAAGGTTTCCAAGGTACATAACTCCGACTGCATCAGAGATATGCTCAACTACTGAAAGATCGTGTGAGATGAACAGATATGTAAGGTTGTTCTTCTCCTGAAGATCTTTAAGAAGGTTGATGATCTGTGCCTGGATAGAAACGTCAAGGGCTGATACAGGCTCATCACATACTACGAACTCAGGCTTAACCGCAAGAGCTCTTGCGATACAGATACGCTGTCTCTGTCCACCTGAGAACTCGTGAGGATAACGATCCTTGTGATAAGGCTGAAGGCCACACTCCTTCATAATCTCAGTTACGTAATCATCAAATTCTTCCTTGGAAACAAGACCGTGCTCACGAACTGCTTCACCAATGATCTCACCGATAGGAAGACGAGGTGAAAGTGATGAGTAGGGATCCTGGAAGATGATCTGCATCTTTGTACGAAGCTCACGAAGCTTCTTCTTATCATACTTGCTGATATCCTCTCCGTTGAAAAGAATATCTCCTTCTGTTTTCTCTATAAGTCTAAGGATTGTTCTACCTGTTGTTGACTTACCACAACCTGACTCACCAACGAGACCCATGGTTGTTCCGCGAGGGATTGAAAAGCTAACATCATCAACAGCCTTTACATTTCCTGTAACTCCGCCAAAGAATCCACCCTTAATTGGGAAGTATTTCTTAAGGTGCTTTACTTCAAGAATGTTGTCGCTCATTAGTTAGCACCTCCTTCCTTAGTTTCATCTTTTGCGATATCTTCGCATCTGTAGCAGCTAACTTCATGTGTAGGAGAAACCTTGTATACCTTAGGATACTTTCCTGAGCATTTCTCTACGCACATTTCACATCTGTCTTTGAAATAGCAGTAATCAGGCATATCGATAGGATTAGGTACGTTTCCGGGGATATTGTAAAGCTTATCCACGTGCTTACCAACAACGGGCTTTGATTTCATAAGACCGATTGTGTAAGGATGTCTGGGATCCTTGAATATCTCTCTTGCAGTACCTTTCTCGATAACACGTCCTGCATACATAACTACAACATAATCAGCCATCTCAGCAACAACACCAAGGTCGTGTGTGATAAGCATGATTGATGAGTTGATCTTGTCCTTAAGGTTTCTAAGGAGGTCAAGAATCTGAGCCTGGATAGTAACATCAAGAGCTGTTGTAGGCTCATCAGCGATGATAAGCTTAGGATCGCAGGCAAGAGCCATAGCGATCATAATACGCTGTCTCATACCACCTGAGAGCTCGTGAGGATACATGTTGTATACACCCTCTTTGTTGGCAATACCAACCATCTGAAGCATCTCAATTGTTCTAGCCTTAACCTGCTCAGGTGTCATCTCAGGATTGTGAAGAGCGATAACCTCATCTACCTGAGCTCCGATTCTAAATACAGGATTAAGTGATGTCATGGGCTCCTGGAAGATCATTGACATCTTATTTCCGCGAAGCTTCTGCATAGCTGAAGCAGGTGCATTAACTACGTTTATTGTTCTCTCACCGTCATTGAAACGGATCTCACCTTCTACTGTCTGTCCTGAAGGTCTCTGCACAAGCTGCATAAGTGAAAGGCTGGTAACTGACTTACCACAGCCTGACTCACCAACGATACCTACTGTCTTTCCCTGGGGAACTTCAAAGGATACACCGTCTACAGCCTTAACTGTTCCGATATCTGTGAAGAAATATGTATGTACATTGTCAAACTCAACACAGTTATCAGGATTCTTCATCTGTGTAACATATTCGCTTTCAGGAATATGCTTTCTATTTCTCTTTTTCTCAATCTCTGATGTGATCTTACGATTCTCTTTGGAGATTCGTCTTGACTCTTTAGCAGAGATATAGTTTGAATTCTTTGCCATTTTAAATCTCCTTACCTCTTCATCTTAGGATCAAATGCATCACGAAGACCATCACCTATAAAGTTAAATGCAAGAACTGTAAGAAGGATAAATGTTCCTGCAGGAAGCCATACGAATAAGTAATTGGTCATAACGTATGAATCGTTAACCGCATTTATGATACTTCCCCATGAAGCAGCAGGGTACTTGATACCAAGACCAAGGAAGGAAAGTGAAGCCTCTGAAAGGATAACCTCACCAAGACCCATACTTGCAAATACGATAAGCTGAGGAATTACGTTAGGTATAAGGTGCTTGAAAATTCTACGGTATGTGCTGATACCAAGAGCTTCAGCAGCTACCATGAACTCCTGCTCACGAAGTGAAAGGATCTGACCTCTTACGATACGGGCAATTCCTACCCAACCGATAACAGCCATAACTACGCAAAGAAGGTAAATTCTTGCCTTAGGGCTTGCCTGATAGTAGTCCATGATAGAACCAAGGATCAGGTAAAGAGGCATGGCAGGAATACAGTAAACTACGTCAACAAGTCTCATGAGGAGATTGTCTACCCAGCCACCGAAGAATCCGGCAACACCACCGATTACCATACCGATAAATACTTCGATAAAGATAACTACAAATCCGATAAGGAGTGAAATACGTCCACCATACATAAGACGTGCAAGAAGGTCCATGCCGTTAGCATCTGTTCCTACAAGGTGAGCCTTGGAAGGAGCAGCATAGATATCGATAAGTCTTGTGTTCTGGAACTTCTTGATTGTGTACTGACCTGTCTTAACTTCAAAGTCATACTGAACCATGTTGCCCTCAGCATCAGGATATTCGAATGAACCTGAATTTCCCTGAGCTTCGAATGCCTCAAGTGCAGCAGCCTTATAAGCAGGATCAAGGAATGTACCGGGATCTATTGCATTGAAGTTCATGTTGGAAACAACTGCATAGCCTTCGCCATTAGCTTCGATAAGTCCATCGTCGTTGATTGAATAATTTGTTCCATCTGCTTCAAATGAAGTAGCGCCTGTAGCTGCTGCTACAAGAGCATTGCGATAAAATTCATATGTGAACTGTGTATCCTTGCTGTAACCAGTGAAAGATCTCTTACTTGCAACAGCGACTTCAGTAGCTTCGTAAACATCAGCCTTGAAATCCTCGCCGTCGAACATGTAAATCTTTCCATCCTGTTCGAAGTCGTTTCTGCCAGCTTCAAGAGCAGCATCAAACTCCTTGTTTCCCTTGAGGAAAACCTGAGCAGGCTCAAGTGTTGCAATAAGATAAACATCTGAATCCTCAGCAGCAGGGATAAGACCAAGCTTCTCGCCACCACGAGTTTCAAATACATACTGTTTCTTAGATACTGCGATAAGAGCTTTTGAATTGATATCTGAAGGAAGCTCTACGCCATCAGCTGCCTGGAACTGGAGCTGATCAATTACTGTAGCTCCTGCAAAATCCTTCATAACCTGCTCTGTCTTGTAGAACACCTGGCTCTCTGAATAGGGATAAAGTGCTCCGCCAAGGAAAGCAAAAAGGAACATGCAAACAATGATAACCATACCAACGATAGCAAGTCTGTTTCTAAGGAATCTCTTAAGAACCATCATTCCGGGAGACAGGACACGGACTCTGTTGGCATCATCAAGATGCATCTCTTCTTTTTTAACGTCGTTTTTCTTTTCTTCTGACATCTAATCCGCCTCCTTTCCTTAGTTTACTCTTACTCTCGGGTCAACTACCGCATAGAGAATATCTGCGATAAGGTTACCCAACAGGATTAATACTGCCATAAATACCATGTAGAACATAACGAAAGGAATATCGCCCTGTACTACGCACTGGTATGATGTATATCCGATACCGGGGATCTGGAACAAAGTCTCAGTGATCATAGCACCACTGAAAAGTCCCGGAAGTGATCCACCGAGAAGTGTAACGATCGGAATAAGTGTGTTTCTGAAAGCATGATAGTTAACAACTCTATCCTCTGAAAGACCCTTAGCTCTTGCAGTACGAATATAATCAGCATTCAAAACTTCAAGCATGTTGGTTCTTGTGTAACGCATAAGTGAACCAACGCTTACAACTGTAAGTGTAATTACAGGCATGATCATATGACGAGCCATATCAAGAAGCTTACCTGTTGATGAATAGCTCTCGTGGAATCTGCCTACGATACCGTAAAGATCAAGCCAGCCAAGTTTAACTGATAATATATACTTCAAAATCGTCGCAAAGAAAAAGCTCGGAAGTGAAATTCCGATAAGTGCGATAACCGTAACAGTATAGTCAGTTGCGGAATACTGTCTTCTCGCAGCGGCCACACCTGCAGGTATAGCGATTATAATTTCCAAAATAAATGTTACGAGACCAAGTGCAAATGAATACCAGATTACACTACTAAACTTCTGTAATACAGGCTGATTCCAATACCATGAATCGCCGAAATCAAGCATAATTGCCTTTGATGCCCACTTAAAGTAGCCCTGGATTACCCCCGTGTCCAGACCATATTGTGCATTGAGCTGTTCCACCCATTCTGAATAGCTTTTAGCGCCGGGCTTTGTTGATAAAGCCATAGCCTGCTGTTCAACGTATGATGTAGGCATACATCTCATGATCGTATAAATGATCATTGATACGAAAAACAATAAAACTACTGATATGAGTAGACGTTTAAGTATGAATTTCTTCATTGTTGTCTATACTCCTTCTAAATAAAATACTTCTACCTGAATTTTGTGCATTACTCGGGGAGTTATGCAATCTATTCTAAAATTCTGCATATGCAGAACATTTTTTTCGAACCTTATTATTTTATAACATTTTGCTCAAATTGCAACAGGGTGCCAATTTAAAGCAATAAAGTAAAAAAGTACATAACATGTCCGTGGGAGCTTATAAAGCCCCCACGGACAAAGTTATGCGTATTCTATTAAAAATACGAATTACTTAGTCATAAGTCTCTCAATTCCGTCATGAGCACTTGTTGTTGCAAAGAAGTTATAGTATGTTGTCTCGTCATGAAGCATATCTGAATTCTCAACATCAACACGCTCTGATGAGTAAATTGAGCAGTTCTGTCTCTGATATACCGGGATTTCTACTGCATAATCTACTACATAATCAAGAGCTTCCTTGTAAATAGCCTTACGTACTGCCTGATCTGTTGTTGAACGACCTTCAACTACAAGCTCATCAAGTTCAGGCTGGTTGATCTTGTACATGTAAGCTGAACCACCTTCTGAGTGATAGATCTGATACATATCAGGATCCATTGATCCGCCCCAAGCTGCACACCAGATTTCTGCTGTACCACCTTCTGTTGCAGACCAAAGAACTGAAGAATCTGAAAGGTCGTTGATGATAAGATCAAAGCCGATCTTTGCAAGGTCTTCCTTAGCTGCTGTAAGGATACCGAATGAAGGGTGATCTCCCTTACCATCTGCAGGGATCATTGCCTCGTATGAAAGCTTAGCGCCATCGGGAGCTGCTGTAAGCTTACCATCTGCTACTGTGTAACCAGCCTTCTCGAAGAATCCAAGTGCTGCCTGAAGAGCTGCCTCGTACTTCTCATCCTCGCTCATGCCATCTGTATAAATAGGATTTCCATCAACATCTGTTGAGAAAGCTACCTTGTAATCAGGATCTGAAGCCTGAGGAGCTGCCCAAGATGTGTTAGAAATAGGATAGTTAATAACATTAGCTGCATCGCCATAGTAAGAATCAACTACTACGTCTCTGTGAACAGCAAGAACAGTTGCGATAGCCTTACGAAGTGCCTTAGACTCTTCGCTTCCGGGATCAGAACCAACCTTAACGTTCTCAGAGTTCATTCCGATGTAACCATAACCGTTGTTGTCAACAAGTGATGTTGAAATCTTGTCACCTGTAAGCTCGCCGTTTGAGTTGTCACCGGCAATCTGCTCAAGTGTTGACTTGTTTGCAGAAGGCTCTGCAACATCAAGTGTACCCTGTACGATAGCAGGCTCAGCATCTGACTGCTGTGTAACCTTCATCTGAACTTCCTTAACTACAGGAGCACCAAGGTAATAGTTCTCATTTGCCTTGAAGTAAACAATCTTGTTCTCATACTTATCAAAGATGTAAGGACCAGCACCAAGAGGCTGTGTTGTCTTTGCTCTTACGCTTGAAAGATCACCCTTTGTGAATCCGAACTTATTGTTATCATAGTCGTATTCAGCCTTGTCACCATAGTAGTGAAGAGGTGCGATCTCAACAGGAAGTGAGTAGATAGCTGTTGCATCAAGCTTGTCCATGTGAACAACCATTGAGTAATCACCAGTCTTCTCAATACCTGTGATAGAAGGAGCTGAATCACCTGTCTCTATAGCGTTCTTATATGCATCACCAAGGATGTCAAGAATTGAATCGCCAGCCTTCTCCTTATCTGTAGCTGCAACTACGTCTCCGTCGTAAGCTGCAACGATTTCATTCCAGAAATCATCAACTGTAGGAGCTGTGCCACCCTTAACATCAAATGTAGCACCTGAAGGAGCTGTAAGAACGCCGTCCTCTACAGTACCATAACCCCAGTTTGCCATAGCATTAGCAATAGGATCAGCTGCAACTGCTTCATCTTCTGATACAGCACCGTTTGCTGTGCAGTAATCTGCGATGTCATTGATGAACTGTTCCTTAGCTGCAGGGAAATCTGTCTCCCAGAACTTCTTCTGCTCATCTTCTGAGAAATATGTGAAGTCTGTGTTGTCTTCACCGGCTTTTACAAGAAGGTTGAAAAGTGTATCTGAACCTTTTCTGTAGTCTTCCATACCTGTAATAGGAAGTGCGCTGAATGTTGCTGCTCCATCATAAGAAGGATCGGCTACAACATACATTGAAAAGATTACATCATCGATAGTAACAGGCTCTCCATCAGAGAAAGTGATATCATCACGAAGCTCAAATGCATAGTCAACTGTTCCATCTTCATTCTCTGTAATTGTGCAGTTTGCGGGTCCCTTGTACTCATAGCTTGTACCATTGTACTCTTTGGTCTCTCCATCAATACCGTTAAGTACCATCTCACCCAAACGATCTACAGTAAGTAAAGGAAGTGTTGTCATCTGTGATACGTTGTTATCATATACAGAATTTGCAAAGAAAGGACTGAATTTCTCAGAGAATTCTGACTCTCCGATTACCAGTGGTGCTCCACTTCCTGTGCTCTCTGTAGCCTCAGCTGTATCTGTTGACTCAGCTTCTGCTGCATCGCCTGCTTCTTCAGAAGCAGCTTCTGTAGATTCTGCAGCTGTTGTATCTGCAGATTCTGTTGTTGTCTCTGTGCCTGATGTGTTACCGCCACATCCTACAGCAGAAGCAACCATTGTTCCGGCAAGTCCAAGTGCCAGAAGTTTGCCTAACTTTTTCATGTTGCCCTCCATTCCGGGGATTTCCCCTTGTATATATGTGCATCCACTATCGTGGTTGTCACCGATGTATCAACTGCTTAAGTATAATCTCAATTATAAAAACAAACTAATACTCAAATTTTATTACCACATATATATCAAAGCTATTACAGTTAGTTAGCTGAACCAATGATTATTTGTTTGATTCAACTGCGATTCCAGAAAACTTCTTATTATAGTATCTTCCAAAAAAGAAGGCTACTAATATAACAGGTATATGTAAAAGAAGGTAAATAACTTCCTTCGTCATATCATACTGACCACGTCTGATAATCAGATATACTATGTCACTTACAGCACTTATGACTGTAAGCACTATCAGGGCTGCCGCACAAAAATGCATGCGTCCGATTCCCTTGTCATACTGAGGCTTGGTCATACGAGGTGTAGCGCCTATGTACTCAACTATTCCTAATAGAAAAAACAGCACAGGCAAAAACTGAATTATATAAGGAAGAACCACCCACAATGTACGTGATGATGCCTGGTTCACCATTCCCTGAAGGACAGTGGCCGCAAACATTCCTATTCCATATAAAATACATGGAAAATAGGTCTTCTTTTTTTCAGTTTCATCATAAGGAAGTACGTAGATATCCCCAACATAAAAAAATCTGTCGCGAAATCTCCCTTTTTTGTCCACCTCAGGGGCATGATCAAAATCGCCCTTGTATGGATTGTGCAAAATACTCATTAGCCCAAAAAACCAAATTGCTCATATATGCTAATAAAGCGTCCCTAACTTACACCTGCAAGTAGGAACGCCGTTGTTCAACATGTAAGCATTATAATATTAATATTTATGTACCGAGAATAAATTATATCAAAAGATTAAAAAAAGTCAAGACAGGGCGGACTTTTGTCTTTGTGTGGCGGACACTTATACGCTTTAACGCGACATAGCGGAAACTGTACAAAAATAAGCCCTCTTATTTGCGCAATATAAACGCCTTCCAGATAAACTTTATGTTAGACACAAAGTATCTCTTGAGCAGACGTTTCGGGTCCTGGAACATTCTATAGAGCCATTCCATACCAATTTTCTGTACCCATAGCGGTGCTCTTTTGATATTTCCTGCAAAAAAGTTAAAGCCAGCGCCTACTCCAAGCATAACCGCACTGATCTTGCCCTGATGCTCAGCCATCCATTTTTCCTGCTTAGGAGCGCCCAGTCCTATCCAGATAAGATCAGCACCAGAAGCATTGAGCATACGAATTACTTCTTCGTCCTCTTCCTTTGTAAGCTCCCTATATGGAGGAGAATAAAATCCTCTTATATCCATTCCAGGGAATTTCTCAGGAAGCTTCTTCTTTAAGAGCTCAATAGTTTCCTCTGATGAGCCGTAAAAGAAATGGGATATCTTGCCGTCCATTGTGGAGTCAAACATAACCTGCATAAAGTCAGGTCCTGCTATTCTCTCTGCCTTGATATATCCGGCCTTCTGAATCCTGTTAACTATCGGCTGTCCATCAGGGAATGTCAAAGCCGATCCATTCTGTATTGCCATGTAGTCAGGATGATCACTTGCTTCTACTGTGGTATGAACATTACAGAAGCAAATATATTTTCCGATCATTTCCTTTAAATGAGTTCTTACATATAAAACAGCATTCTCTACGTTTGATACAGCAAAGTTAACTCCAAGAACACTCTGTCTCTTTACCATCGCTGAAAAGTAGGACGCTTGATAATATCCTATATTTCTGATAAGTTTCTTTGTTACCCAAAGGCCATCCATTGTAAGCCCGTAGTAAGTGTTAATTCCGACGCTCGCAAGTCTTTTTACAATGTCATCTCTTATATAAGAAGCAAGATCATTAAGCGGCTTATCCGGTATGCCAACAAATACATCACTGCAGCCGAGTCCGACAATCTTGTTTACAAGCTCATCTCGTTTTTGGTTAATTGTATCATCCTTATATTCTCTGACCTCAGTCTTCGGATAGGCTTCATCAATTGGAAGGATGTCCACCAGCTCGAACTCATTTGCGAGGCCTTCTGTCAGATGCCCCTTTGTTCTCGCCATATCTGTAGAATAAGAAAGTGCCACAAGCTTTCTTCTATGAAAATCAGGATTTCCTTTTTTCTTCAAAATCCCTCTGTATACCATTCTGAAAACGTAGCATATTACCAGATTGAAGATTATCAGATATGCCATAGCAAGTCTGGACATATAATAAGTATTTTGTGTAACCATAAGAACAAGCAGCAAAAATACCATGTTCATTATCTGGTTCTCAAAAACCTCTTTAAATACCTCCAGTGGATCCTTGTGCTCAACACCTCTGTAGTCGTAGCGTCTGCCTCTGTAGACATTCACGAGAGTAGCAAACAAAAGCTCCATGACAAAGACCATGCTATACAGCGGCATCATCCAGTCTTTGCTAAAATGCCAGTGAAAACGCACCGCAATCATTACCGCAAAGGACACAAGCAATGCCACTACATCCACTATAGCCAGTATTCTTCTTCTTTTATGTGAGCGTGATAGGCCCATAACAACAAAAACCTCTCCTCATCAGAAATTAAAGAAAGCATCTATGAATAATGTCAATGACTATATCCTGCTCTTCCTCAGTCATTGTAATATCTGAAGGAAGGCACAAGCCTCTTTCAAATATATCCATACTTACATCGACAGCCTTACCTTCATCAATATACGCATTGGATCTGCCTCTTAGAAGTCCATCAACAGTAACAAAGCTATTGTTTCTGTAAATAGGCTGCATATGAAGAGGCTTCCAAATAGGTCTTCCCTCTGCATTGAAGGCCGCCATAGACTCAAGTATCTCTGTAGGGCATGACTTTCCAGGCTCAGTTATGTAGAGAGCCTCCCTCTCAGATCTCACCTGTTTGCACATAGCATCCTCATTTATATGAATGCAGCTAAGCCAGTAATTGGGCTCTGTGTCATCAAGACAAGGATTCATAGTTACAGGAAGGTCCTTAAAGCCCTCCTTGTATCTTTCAAATATTCTCTTCTTTGCAGCTATATGCTCATCAAGGTAAGGAATCTGGCCTCTTACAACACCGGCAACAATATTAGACATGCGGTAATTGTAGCCAAGTTCCTCATGCTGATACCAGGGAGCGTTCTCTCTTGCCTGTGTACTCCACTTTCTAACCTTATTTGCATCATGCTCAGAATCTGTCAAAAGCATTCCGCCTGAGCTTCCAGTGATTATCTTATTACCATTAAAGGAGATGATACTATAATCTCCAAACTTACCTGTCTGGACCCCCTTATATGTAGCACCAAGAGACTCTGCTGCATCCTCTATGATAAGTGCTCCATGAGCATCAGCGATTTTCCTGATCTCGTCAATCTTTCCAGGAGTTCCGTAAAGGTGTGCAACAACAATGAGCTTAACCTCAGGATAAATCTCAAAAGCTTTCTCCAAAGCCTTGGGACACATGTTCCAGCTATCTCTCTCAGTATCAATAAATACTGCTTCTCCACCTTCGTATGCAATAGGATTAACTGTTGCATCAAAGGTCACGTCTGAACAGAATACCTTCTTACCAGAAAGGGTTCCAACGTTAGCAGGCTGCGGGCCATAAAGCCTCTCTCCTGCAAGTCTTATTGCAAGATGAAGTGCTGCTGTTCCAGTACCTAATCCTACAGCATACTTTCTTCCAATCTTTTCCTGAATAGCCTTTTCTACTTCATTGATATTTTCGCCAAGGGTTGTAACCCAGTTCTTATCAATGGCATCATTCACCCACTTCTTCTCATCACCATGCATAGTGGGTGTTGCAAGCCATACTTTATTTTCAAATCTTTTTATACCATCAAATCTGTTATCCATAATATCCTCACCTGTCAGCTATGCTGACCTCTTCTCAAAGGAGAAGAATTTTATCACTCAGACTCGTTGATAAGCTCTGCTGCTCTCTCAAGAGCCTTCTGATGTTCTGCAGTGTGATCCTCTGCATTGTCCTCAGGATGATATGTTGTAACTATCTTCTGCACAAGAGTTCTGATCTCATCAGCCTTCTCAGCCTTTGATGCACCATTTAAATCTTCAAGCTGTGCAAAGAACTTCATGTCATCCATATCGATAGGCTTTCCGATGTGAATCATCTTATTAGCCGTATCCTGCAAGCCCTCCTCATCCATAAGCATCTCTTCGTAGAGCTTCTCACCGGGACGAAGACCTGTAAATTCAATTTTGATATCCTCCCCAACCTTATATCCTGAAAGCTTGATAAGATTCTCTGCAAGATCAAGAATCCTTACAGGTTCACCCATATCAAGTACAAATATCTCGCCGCCCTTTGCGTAAGCGCCTGCCTGCATAACAAGGCTGACTGCTTCAGGAATGGTCATGAAATATCTGATAATGTTAGGGTCTGTAACCGTAACAGGGCCACCTGCAGCTATCTGCTTTTTAAAGAGCGGAATAACTG
Organism: Butyrivibrio sp.; assembly: GCA_015056655.1. Lineage (GTDB taxonomy): Bacteria > Bacillota > Clostridia > Lachnospirales > Lachnospiraceae > Butyrivibrio. The sequence goes on along the minus strand of SVFV01000007.1, from coordinate 132,030 downwards.
ATCCATTGGAGCCAAGTACATTACCAAAACGCACTGCAACAAACTCAGTGTCATAGTGCTTGTTAAAGGTCTGAACTATCATCTCACAGATTCGCTTACTTGCACCCATAATGTTAGTAGGGTTAACAGCCTTATCTGTGGAGATCATAACAAACTTGCTACAGCCATTCATAGCTGCTGCCATAGCTGTCTTAAAGGTACCAAAGACATTGTTCTTAATTGCCTCTCCCGGGCTGTCCTCCATAAGAGGTACATGCTTATGAGCTGCTGCGTGATAAACAATATCTGGCTTGTACTCATCAAATATCTTATTAATTCTGTTTGTATTTCTGACAGAAGCAATAAGCACAATAAGATTCAGCTCAGGATGCTTTGTCTTAAGCTCCTGCTGAATGTCATAGGCATTATTCTCATAAATATCAACAATGATAAGCTTTTCAGGCTTATGGTTTGCAATCTGTCTGCAAAGCTCTGAACCAATTGATCCGCCGCCACCAGTTACAAGTACTGTCTTGCCACTCACATAACCGGCAATCTGATCAAGGTCAACTGCAATGGGATCACGACCAAGAAGGTCCTCTACCTCAACATCACGCAGCTTTGAAACATTTACTTCACCATTAACCAGCTGATAAACGCCAGGAAGTGAACGGAGCTTACAGTTAGTCTCCTTACAAAGATCAAGAAGTCTTCTCATGTCACTTCTTGAAAGTGAAGGAATTGCAACGATAATCTCCTCGATATCATAGAGGTCTGCGCACTCGATAATCTTATCTCTGCCGCCAACAACTCTGATTCCCTGGATATAATGTCCCCACTTGCTGCGATCATCATCGATAATGCATCTGATAACCATGGTGGAGTAATTACTGTTAACGATTTCCTTGATGATCACGTTACCAGCTTCTCCAGCACCAATAACCATTACAGATGTGGAGTTCTTTTTGTTTTCGGACTTATGCTTAACGCTTCTCAAAAATCTGTAGCTGAATCTGCTTACAAAAATAAAAGAAATAAGCATAAATGTGTACAGGAAATAATAACTCTGCGGAACAGGCTGTCTTCCAACCTTAAAGAACTGAAGTCCCACAGCATTAAGTATGCCCGAACCCACACATGCCATTACAAGATTCTGAAGCTCAGTCTCGCCTGCATACGCCCACAGACTGTGATACAGTCTGAAGAAATAAAATATCACCAGCGTAAGCACTATGTTGATTCCCAGGAATTCTGTAATAGGTACCATGAATTCCGTAGGAATAAGATCCAGGTTAAACTCATATCGCATGAGAATAGCCAGGTAGCTTGCAGCCACAATGCTGAGCACGTCGTAAATAATGAGTCCTACTCTTCTATATAGTTTTGCAAAATTAAAAGGTTTCTTCTCTGAATTCATACCAACTAATAATATCACAAATTCGTAATTATTGCTTCTTAACTGCAATCGGAACAATAGCAAGCATCAGTGCAATCGTCATTGGATTACTGAACTGGAATACCCATTCCGAAACAGCGGCCACCGCAAAGCACAAAATCATAGCATAAGCAAACAGCGCTCCCGGCACAACATCACGATTCTTTTTATAATATACTCCTCCAAAAATAGCTGAAACCAGGACAAATAAACCAAACAAAAGTCCTGCAATCACTCCATTATCATACATAACCTGAATGTAGGTATTGTGAGCATGAACAGCAATCTCTCCATTATCAAGAACTGCTCCCATCTCATCATGTCCCCAAAGATTCATCTGTCTGATATAAGATCTGAAAATAGAGAATCTTCCGTTTGAGATATTCTCCATCTTTTCTTCAGTAATGAATTCCGTGTCCTCCTCTGCAGGAGCCTCTTCTTCCACAACTTCCTCTACAACCTCTTCTTCAGAGCCTGTATCAAGAACTCTCTGACCAAAATCGATCTCATCATAGCTGATGTTGAGATCAAGGCCTGCTGATTCCATTAGATAAATCTTGGTCTCATCATCTGTTTCACTTGAGAAAACCAGATCCCTGAGGCCTGTCAGTTTATTTATTGACTGATTCTCTGTCAGAGTAACTCCGTTATCTCCGTATAACGGATTACCATTTTCATCATAATTATACTTATCCTCAGGACAATTATAATCAATCAGATTTACATCCAGTATCTTCTCAGAGAAAAGATCCACAAATCTCTCGACACTCATGTAAAGTGTGCTGGCAGGATCTCCACCTCCGTTAAGTCCGTAGTTCATATTCTCGATCATGAACATCTTGGGATGTCCATAGATTGCCGGCAGGATTCTCTGAAGAGTAAATGCCGGAGCAAAGCAGACAATCACTGAGAACATCAGCACAAGTATCTGACTAAACCAATACTTAAATCGCTTTGTTTCGCAGTCTGTAATTGTTATCACACTAATAAGAAGGAACATTACCACACAGGACAGATATGCTGTTCTTGACATGGTAAAAATCATATATGCTGTCACAAACCCAAAGAGAATAAACTCTTTCCACATATATTTGAACTTCTCTTTAAGTCCCTTCTTTTCCCTGGTCTCATAAACCTTGTAAAGGAGAAGTACCATGGAAGCAGCCACCATAACCGTCATATATTCAGCTGTGATGGTAACTGTATGGAAGATAAAAGGAAATCTTCCGGTGTTAAACGCTGCAAAGCTTCTAAATAACCAGCTATATATCATAGAGACTACAAAGTTCAAAAGAACTCCGCCAATCACAAGCTCCATATAGCCCTTTTCATTTCTCTCATCAAGGGTCTCAAACTGCGCATAGCAAAACAATAGTGCCAGGGTAAAGATAGCAAGAACAACTCCCCACCACCTTGTATTTCTAAACACAATCAGTGCCACGCTAAGGAGTACAAAAATCACGCCAACAAAGCTAAGCTTTGCAGTCAGCTTTTTCTCCTTAACAATTGCATAAATCTCCATGCAAATATGTATCAGCAAAAATCCAACAAGAATAGCTATAACCACGCCGTATGTAAGCGCTGCATTATTAAGGTCATACTCATTCTCAGTATCCGGAATAAGATGAGCTTTTCTGTAAATCAGTCCAGCAATCAGTGCTACTACTACATAAGCCAGATTAAAGCCGCGTAGTATCTTTTCCCTTGGAATCATTAGGCAAAGAAGCACCAGAAGACATATCATCTCTTTTCTCTCTGCAAGAGTCTGATATATGGTATAAAACGCATTCATATACTCGCAGCAGAACCACAGCGCTCCCGCGATCATACTCATCTTCAAAAAGTTCAGAACATTGTGCCACATCTTGGTATCAAGAGTTGCATCATTTTCATGGTTTATGGCATAGAACATGAAAAATCCAGTGATTGCAATTCCAATCTCATAGAATATGATATCGGTAATCCTGTCATCAAACACCTTCATAGGAAATACCATTACCATAAGCGTAGCAATGATTACAGCAGCAATAGGATTTGCCACAAACTTCACAGCTCTGTGAACAGTTATCAGCTTATCCTTCCTGTTGCTGTAGAAAAGATTTACGAAAATACATATTAAAGCTGCAGCAAAAATGTCAGCTAAGATCACAAGGATAGACATTTTCTTTGATAAAGGCTGCACGTAATTAAGCTTCAGTGCAATATTCTGAAGCACCAGTTCATTTCCAAAATACGTTGAAGTCAGATAGTAAGGATATCCAGCCTTATTTTCCTGGGAATATCCAATGTAGATAGTGCTGAAGCATCCGCATATTCTTGCGGTATACACTTCGCCCACTTCAAGATCGAGCTTTAAGGGAATAGTCACATAACCCGGGAGATTTTTATCCCCGATATAAAAGAACTTCTTATAAAGCACAGTCATATCAGGATTGTAAATCATAAGAGTGAGGTATTGTCCCTTTTCTACTCCCTCTATATAAACATCCAGTGACTCTATCCTGTCATACTGAGCTATAAACTTCTGAACAACATCATAATAGTCATTAACCCTGTCAGAAACTCCTACTATCTGTGCATCTCCATGCTCTGTAATAGTTCTTTGCCAGAATCTCATCGGATAAACAGATATCAGAATAAGGGCAGCAAAAAGGATAACCACTGCCTTTATCGCAACAGATTTATTAACTACTGTTCTTCTCATAAAACCTCCCCCTGCTTTGTGCTATGAAAAGCCAAAACAGGAATAATGTACCAAAGATAAATAACATAGCGGACCAGGTATGTCGGTCCAAGCAAAACTGTCATCCATGCTAAAAGAGGCAGAATATATGGATATAATCCCCTCTTTCCTCTTCCCCAAGAGCACATGAACAAAAATACGCACGCCCAAAAATATGCGGCAGGTGAAAACAGAAGTGATACCACAGGTATATTCTGTTGGAATCTCTCAATAGAAAGCTTTCTATAAAAGCTGTCAATCACAGGGATAAACGAATGTCTCTCACCCGGAAGCTCAACCTCATATCCAAAATATGAACTGTCCGTATAAGTAAAGGTAAACACCGTATTCCCCTGATAAACATTTATGACTGCTCCCGGATACCAGTATCCATAGGATGTCAAAAACCACGCATTCACATAAGTGAGGGGATGCTTTTTACCCTTATCAAGCCACAGCTTCCAGAAGGATGCTTTGTCCTTTGCATACTCCTCATTGTTGAAATACATCTTCAAAATATCAGATATTCTCGGAGTATAATGTGACAGCCCTTCTTCACTCATGTACTTTGTAAGAACTGCTTTTTCTTCTGCAGTAAAATCATCGCCCTCATAGACATAGGTCCTTGCAAGCTGCTGAATAGGCACTGTAAGCATCTCCTGATGCTCGCTGCTCTCAGCAGAAAGTGCCACTGTCATTACAGATGAACATACAATGTATAAAACCAGAGGCCAAATCAAAAAGCTGGCTCTTTCCTTCTTTACAGATACGCCATCTGAGCTTGCCCTCTGAGCTATCAGGACAAATACAGCGAACACTAGATAAGCATAAAAACCATTATGTCTAAAGAGCATAAACATAAGTGCAGCAAAGGCTATCTGCCAGCCCTTTTTCTTTCTCTTAGATGCCTTATCCTCATCCTCCCACTCGAAAATGAGAACAACCGTAAGTGCCAGAAATGCTGCAAACAAACCATCCTTGCTTGAGCAGAGCGTATACATGACAATTGTGGGAAAAACTCCAAAGAACAAGGCTGTAATTCTTCTGAACCTTTTACCTGCCCCGTTCTTTTTAATGTAGTTAAGGATATATGTAAATATCCATGTCATCACTATTGTCTGCGCAAGGGTATATGCAAATATTCCAAGGTTGTAGCTTCCGGTGTACTTATGAAATAGTGCAACGCTACCTCCAAGTAAAAGCACATGCAAAAGAGGATGATGCGTAGTAAAGCTTCTGGTCAGAACCTCTGTCACTTCCGTCTGCGCATCATAAACAAAAAATCCCGGATATACTCCAAGGAGAACTACGAAGTTGCAGGCGATTAAGAACAGCCATGCAAGCGCATATTCCTTCTTAGTGTATGCAGAAGACTTTGTTCTTTTGCGATATCCCCTTCTAAGAACCGGTGAAACAAGCTTATAGGCAACTGCTAAGATAATTGCAAATCCTATAAAAGCCAGAACCCATCTATAATCGGCCAGCATAAGTCTGTCATACTTCTCAAGCTGATATCCAAAGGTTATGGCAAGGGATAGCATTACACCAAATAAGACCGGCCTTAGCCAGGTCTTATTGCAATTACTTTTCTTCCTCATGTGTAACCTCATCACGAATTACATACTGCGGATTATTATTCTGTGAAATATATATTCTTCCGATGTACTCTCCAACAAGTCCAAGCATTATCATGAGCATACCTGACATGAAGGTCATCATTGACATAAGTGCACTAAATCCAACTATTGGAAGATCAGGATACAGCAGCTTCTTGATGATAGTATAAATACCATATAGGAAACCAAAGCAGGCAACCACTCCGCCTATCAGAGTTCCAATTCTAAGTGGCTTAATACTAAAAGCTGTAAATCCATTTATCCAAAGTCCCATGAGCTTGGCAAAGGTATATCCACTGCTGCCCACAGTTCTCGCTCTGTGAGTCACATCTACATTTACGATATTCTTGGTGGTTCTAAGAACCAAACCTATAACGTATGGATATGAGCTCTTATACTTAATCATCTCATCCACAACAAATCTTCTGGCTGCAAAGTAACTTGAAACTGATAAATCCTTAGGCTTACCAAGCATAACGCAAGCCATCCAGTCATTCATTGCACTTCCGAAATTTCTGAAAATGTTGTGCTTCTTATGCGCATATCTCGCGTAAGCAACGTCAGCTCCCTTCTCAATCTGATAGAGAAGCTTACCAACTTCATCTGCTGGTGTCTGGCCATCATCATCAAGGCACACAATAATATCGCCCTTAGCTGCATTAAAGCCAGCCATAAGAGCTGCGTGCTGCCCAAAATTCTTCGCAAGATTAAAGCCCCTGATCTCATCATGTCCCTTGACCAGCTCACAGATTTTCTCCCAGGTATTATCAGGAGAAGCGTCATTCACCAGAATGATCTCATAGCTGTAAAGGACAAGCATGTCCATGGCGCCTTCTATTTCTTCTATTACACTTTCAATTGTCTGTTCCGAGCGATAGCAGGGAATCACAAAACTCACTAATTTATGCATAGGCCTATTTTACCATAAAACCTTTTCCATAAGAATCATATCCTTAACTTCACCATCAGAGCATTTAACCTCTGGAAGGTCCTCTGTTTTCTTAAATCCTGCATGCTCATAGCTCTTAAGTGCAGGCTCATTATCGCAAAAAGCCCTGAGTATCAGTCTCTTCAGTCCAAGCTCATCTCTTGCGTAATCGCACATTAGAATCGCTGCTTCGTTGCCATAGCCCTTGGAGGTAGCATCATCCTCGCCGATAAAAATTCCGTATTCAGCTTCCTTTTTATCATTATCTATATCCCTGAGGTATACACTTCCAACCGGCCTTTCGCTTTCCGCCTCGCAGATTATCATCTGACAAACCTCACCTGAAGCAACCTTTGTTTTCATCCACTCATTATGAGTGGCATCAGTAAATATCTCTCTGTAGATGAAGTTATTTCTAACCCTGGGGTTATTTCTCCATTTCACCACATTTTTGGTGTCATCAAGGGTAATCTCTCTTAAGAAAACCTTCTGCCCTCTGACAATTCCCATTTAAAACCTCCCTGTTTACCTTGAAGCCTTATAAATTACAAATTCATCTGCAACAAGGTCAACCTTTTCAATAGTAATATCTGTGTTTTTATAGCTGTAATAATCAGTAAGCCAGCCCATATCTGTATCCTTATCAGCAACAATACAGGCCTTGTCAGAAAGGATATCCTCTTCCATGCTGCTATTTCCAAAGGCATTCACCAGCTTTTTACTTTCAATAGGACTCTTGCATGCCCAGCCACCCATCAAGATCTGATTTGAAAGACTGTTATCCACATTTTCAAACATCTTCTCGGAATAGGTATATCCTGTATCCTCATAAGCTACAGATGTATATACATCCACAAAGTAAAAGCTGTCAGCATTTGATCTGCAATAATCATCAAGCTCCTCATAAGCTCTATTGTATTCGGTTCTGCCTCCGCATTCCGTCTTAATAATTCTGGACATAACAGGCGTAAGGATCACGCTTTCCATAAGTATGATTCCAACCATCCAGAAAGAAATCTTTTTCTCTATAACAAGCGCACTTTCCTTGTAGGATTTCTTTGCCAGATACAAAAGTGAGATCAAAACAAATATCTCAATCAAATATAGGGAATGCGTAATTCTGATGGGATCTCTTCCTCTCACGAGAATATACATCCATATAAGAGTCCTTCCGCAGAATAAAATTGCAACTCTCCAGAATGCTCCCCATATTCCCTTGCGCCATCCATGATTTGAACGGATTCCAAAAAGCCATAACAGAAACGCATAAATATATAATATCCACGTCATCAGATTCCAAGGTGAATCCGTCATAGGATACTCATAGCCGATTGGAAGATTAAATCTTCTAAGTCTGTATAAATAGTTAGGAAAAACTCTTCTGATACTGCTAAAAAGGCTCTCTTTTGCCTTTAATTCCTTGCCATATTCAGCGATTTTGCCCATAAGTTCAGCATTTATCTTGTCATCGATTCCAAAGTTATAGTTTACCAGAAGCTGATACTCACTCTCATCAAGTCCAATGCTGTCATAGAACTCTTTATTTTCTGCATAGTCAGGAATCTGATAAAAATCGTATACCTGAGTTCTGTTATCAAAAAAAGAATTAAATTCCTTCCATTCAGCTGAACTATAACCTGCAAAATTAAGGCCCTTGGAAACAAGAAGTCCTATTATTATTGCCCCAGCTACTATCAGTGTTCTTTTTAATTCCTCCTTGTTATCCCTTAAAGAGAAGTAACGATAAAAGAGCACCAGAAGCACAAATGGAAGCATTAGAAGTGTCATCTCAGATCTGATCAAAAAGGCAATGATGACAATGCAGGAAGCCGTCTTATCCCATCCCTTTGCAAAAAGCACAACTGCTGCCGAACACATAAGTGCCACTGTAAAAGTATACTGAACTATTACAAGATGCCCTAAGAAAAGCCCTGCTACCACTATCAGCATAAGCGCAGGAGTTATCATGAATCTGAAATAATAAACGACTCTGTCCCTGGCTTCCTTCAGAGCCTCCTCTTCAATTGTGCTTTCACTGCCCCTTACCAGAGATACTCCAAAGTAAATAAGAACCGTCACACTTAAATACTGGCATACAATAAGGAATAGCCCATACCAGTCTACGGTGCTACTTATTTTATAAAAAAGGCTTATTATAAAGCTTATGGGATAGAGCATCTGAATATTATGCCCTTCAGGATTGCCGGTATATACTCCGGAGAGAATATCCTTCATTAAAACATCATCATTAAGATCAAAGAAATAATCGTACAAAAGTCCCACGACCACTGCAAAAACAGTGACCATGAGACTTGTAATTATATAGTTCAATGAAATGTTTTTCTTTTCGTTTTTCATACCGCCCTATAGTACTCTTTTACTCGAAGAACTACTTCATTAAGATCCTCATCTGAAAGCTTGTAATACATAGGAAGTCTTAAAAGTCTTAAGCTTTCCTTTGTTGTATATCTATCCTCTCCATGGAACCTGCTGTACTTAAGTCCTGCAGTAGATGTGTGTAACGGAACATAATGTGAAGCCGGGAGGATATCATTGCTCTTTAAGTAATTTATAAGTCCTGCTCTCTCTTCCTGATCCTTACACTTAATATAAAACATGTGAGCATTGTGCACACATTCCTCCGGAACATAAGGAAGCTCGATAAGCCCTGCCTCCTCAAGAGGTTTGAAAGCTTCAACATACTTGTTGTAGCTCTTTAATCTGTCCTCATTTATCTCATCTGCCATCTGAAGCTGTGCATAAAGATAAGCAGCATTCATATCACTGGGAAGATATGAGGAACCAGGCTGAAGCCATGTGTATTTATCAACCTTACCAAGCTGGTAAAGTGTTCTGTTGGTACCCTTCTCTCTGATGATAATCGCATCATTGACATAGGTCTCATCCCTGAGGATAAGTGCTCCACCTTCGCCCATGCTGTAATTCTTTGTCTCATGGAAGCTGTAGTTACCAAAATCTCCGATAGCTCCGAGTGCCTTACCCTTGTAGGTAGACATAACACCCTGGGCTGCATCCTCTACAACAAAAAGATTATGCCTCTTTGCTATATCCATGATGGTGTCCATCTCGCAGCCAACACCTGCGTAGTGCATAGGTACGATTGCCCTTGTCTTTGGTGTGATAGCATCCTCAATTAGATTTTCATCTATGTTCATGGTGTCTGGACGGATATCCACAAATACTACCTTTGCACCTCTAAGTACAAACGCATTCGCAGTGGAAACAAAGGTGTAGGAAGGCATTATAACTTCATCCCCTTCTTTGATTCCTGCAAGAATAGCCGCCATCTCTGTAGCGTGAGTGCATGAGGTTGTAAGAAGGCACTTATTTGCTCCTGTCTTTTTCTCAAACCACTCATTATCTTTTTTAGTGAATTCGCCATCACCACAAATCTTCTGATTCTCTACACAGATTTTTATGTAGTCCATTTCCTTTCCTGTGAAAGGAGGCACATTAAAATTTATTCGCATATAATAGTCCACCTCTAATAACTATAGTTATTATCTGACTTTGTCCGGTCGGATATCATTTAGTCTTTCTTTTTAAATACTATCAGTTTACTAATAACATAGTTGAGTGCAATAACTATGAAGGTTGCTCCAAGCTTAACTGGCATCTTGGGAAATCCCATAAGTGTTATGAAAATAAAGATCAAAAGATCCTCAACTACAAGAGTAAAAAGTCTTCCAGCTGTAAATGCTCCAGCCTGTTTTAAGAAATCTTTCCTGGTATCTACCTTACCATCAAATACCCATGTTCTATTAGTAAAGAACTGAAATGCTACACATATTACCCAGTCAATGGTGTTGTTAAGCACCTCGTTAAGGTGCATCACACTGTCCATAAACCAGAAAAGAAAGATGCTTAAAAAGAATGCAAGACCTCCAAAAAAGAGATACATAAGCCCTTCTTTATACTTTTTATAAAATGGTTCAAAAATATTAAGAACAGGTAGTGACATAATCCTGTCAAAAATATCTTTATTCTGACTTTCTTCCATAAATACTAAACTAATCCTCACTTTCTATTGACGGCAATAAACCTCAAATCGATTATTATCGAAGACCTTATTATACTTCTGTACGTCCATAAAGTCCAATAAATGCTCATATTTGTCTGGAGCACTCACTTCTCCCTCAAAATCGGGATTGATGATAATAACCGGAAACTCTGAGCCTTCCTCAAGACCAGCCAGAGCTTCGTCAAACTTCTCAACTGTGTTGGAATCAAGGTCAGGCCATGTGCTGAAAATAGCAGGCTCCATGTTAAACAAATAGGAAAGTCCAGGTGCCTTACCAAACTGCAAAAGCTTATCAGCATTAAGCCCCTCGCCATCAAGGAAAGTATATAACTCTGCAAGGCTTTCAGCATTACTACTTGTAGTATGCATTCCTACAGCCTTAGGGATATCTCTTGAGCCTACAAGAGTGTCTCTTTTTTGTCCATCAGTTCCATCCACGAAGCTGTAGCACATGTGGAAGAAAAATCCCTGAACGCAGATAAGAACAAGAAGCGTCATATACATAGCTTTCCAGGTAAAATGAATCTCATTATTTCCTGCTGCCTGTCTGAGTCTTCTGAACATCCACAAAATAACCGGAGCAACAATGAACAGGTTATTGATCACAGGATATGTATAGTTATTACTTCCAAGAGGTGTTATCAAAACAATCAGTATTGCTGCAAGGCAAAGTGATCTCTCTGAAGCCTGTCCATGCAGATACGGTGTAACACCAATCAAAAGGATGCACATACCTGCTATAAGGAACATCATTGCAGCTTCAAACATACTGTCATAGTAGTGGTAGCTTCTTGTAACAACTCCTGACTTAAAGAAATATCTTACAAGCACAAGAAGACCTGCCACATACAAAAGTCTCTTAACCCAGTAGTATTTCCCAGGTTTAAGAAGAAGCAAAATAGCTGCTGCCATCATGAAAGGGACAATAATTATCATGTGTCTGAGGCTTGTAAACCATGCTGATAGTATGGATGCGATCATTCCCATAAATGTATAATCTGAAGCGCCCTCTGACATGGTAAACAGTGAACCTATCATATTAGGGAATGCACCTATTCCAAACATGATACTGATGAGTATAAGCGGAATGATAAATCCAATGAAAAATCCAAGTATACAAAGCCCTGTATTTTTACAGATAAGCTTTCTATCGTGCCTGTGTATAAGCTCATAGTACCAAAGAGCGATTATAACCAGAACTTCAAGTATATTAGGGAATCTGACCATAACATTAAGGCCAAAGAATACTCCTGCAAGGACAAATCTGTAGTTCTTTTTCTCATAATCAGTCATGGCATGAAGCATGAATAAAGCGCCAAGAGTAAAGAACAGATATGTCATGTAGTTATAAAGGATAACCCTGGGGCACCAGCAAAGGCTCTCTGCTATAAACTCTCCAAGAAATGCCATCCATCCGGGAAGCCATCTCTGTAGCATATAGTATGCCACAAGTGCTGTCGCAGAAATAATAACCGTGCAGTAAATGCTCATTCCAAGCATCGTGTTGCCCATGGGAAGGATTGTCAGAAATCTCCCCCAGATATTTGGGAGAAATGTAGCTATAATCCACATGGGATCAAGGCTGTCCATAAACTGATAATTACCAAGGCTGTAGGTTGTATCTGTGATATCCACACCCTGACTTACACCTATAAATGGGTATAAAAACAGCAGAACAGGGAAAACCCATTTTTCAATTGGTTCCTGATATTTTTTTAATCTGAATACATATCCCCTAAGTGTTCTTAATGTAAGCATCTTTAACCCTTTTCCCCAAAAAGATTATCTTTGTAATGTAGCCTTCTGACCACTTACTCTGTATACCATATCGCACTTCTCGATAGTCTGAAGTCTGTGTGCGATTATGATAAGTGTCTTTCTTCCATGAAGCCTGTTGATTGAATCCATGATAGCTGCCTCAGTCTCGTTATCAAGAGCACTTGTAGCCTCATCAAGAACGAGAACTTCAGGATCCTCAAACAACGCTCTGGCAATTCCGATTCTCTGTCTCTGACCACCTGAAAGTCTGATTCCACGCTCACCAATTGTGGTATCAAGTCCGTCAGGAAGAGATCTTACATATTCATCAAGCTGAGCCTCTTTAAGAGCAGCCCAAACCTTGTCATCATCAATACCTTCATCCGGTATTCCAAATGCTACGTTCTTTCTAATGGTTGAATCCAGCATGAAAATAGTCTGCGGAATATATCCGATATTCTTAAGCCACTGTGGATAATGCTCTCTGACCTCCACGCCATCAGCCAGGATTTCACCTGTCTCTGTCTTCAGAAGTCCAAGCATGATATCAACAATTGTGGTCTTACCAGCACCAGATGTACCCACGATACCGATTGATTTGCCAACAGGTATTGTCATATCTGCGCCCTTTAAAACATAGCTCTCTGAATTTGGATATTTATATGTTATATTCTTAAGCTCAATTGTCTTATGTACAGGAAGCTTTTCAACATCTCCCATTTTCTTATAATCCTCAGCGTTATAAGAGATTCCTGAATCATTTATCTCACTCTGAAGATTATCACTTACATTCATAAAGAAAGGCTCAAAATATGCTATAGAAGTAAGATAATTGTTGATTCTGTTGGCACTTGGAAGAAGTCTTGTGGCAGCTCCGCCAAGCACACCTACCAAAGCGACCATATCGCTAAGAGCCTCGCCTCTGATGATAACGACCAGCATATAGCCAACCATTCCTGCAACGCTTATAGTCTCGATGAGAAGTCTTGGCGTAGAATTGTAGAGGTTATATTTCTGCACGGCATTTACATATCCGGCTCCACAGTCCGCATATCCGTTTATGAAATAGTTTTCCTTGTTTGCAATCTTGATTTCCTTGATTCCCATAACAGACTCTTCTATCCATTTGAATAGTCCGCTGTAGTAATCCTGGTTATCCTGTCCTGCCTTAACCATAATGGGCTTAATAATATACTTTATTATCAAAAGTACTGAAACCAGTAAGGTTGCGATAAAAATGGTCATTATAGGATTGACCAGAAGAAGCATGACAACAAGGCATGTAAAAACTATCATCTCTGAAATAAGCTGAAGGCAGCTTAAGATAAGTCCGTACATATTGTTTACATCAGAAGTTATGTTTCTCTGGATAACTGACGTATCTGCATTTAAATAATACTCATAAGGTCTTTGCATGAAGTTGATCATCATGCGTCTTGAAGTAGCAAACTGATTGGTGTAAACAAACCTAAGCTGAACTACATTTATAAAAAACAAAACAATGTTCTTTACTACAAAAACTACTATTATTGATGCAAATATTATTATTGCGAACTGCTTGACGCTTGTGCACCCAAGAAAGTTATATGCAGCAGAGAGATACTTGCTTTCAGAAAGCTTGTCTGGTTCCAATACTGTCTGCATCGCAGGTAAAAGAAGAGCAATTCCCAAAGTCTCCAATATACCTCCAATGAGCATCATGAACACAATGAGCACCATCTGTTTTTTCTGACGGTCATCCAAAAGCACCATCATTTTCTGATAAATCTTTTTCATGTTTCTCCTAATTATCTATTATCTGTTCATTAAGTCGATGAATCTCAGGCGCTTCATACTTATCCATAAAGTCATCACCGAGGAAAAGCTTCTCATCAACGAATTTGATTGAGTCAACAACTGTATATACCGATACTAGTCTATCAAATTTAAGACCATCAATAAAGTTGAGCATCTCCATTGGGAAGGTGCCTGCAAGAAGAATAACATCAGAGAACTTGGTTTTATAATCAAGGTAGTCTCTGGGATGCTGCTTTATCATTACGATAGCTTCCTTGCCATTTACGGTTCCATACTCATTTACAAGGTCTCTGAAAAGGCGTTCTCTGGTCTCAAGATCGCAGAGGGGTTCAGATAAAATCAAAACTCTGGGCTTATCCTTGCCCTTTTCAAGCTGCTGCTTAAGTTCATCCATGTTCTCCACAAAAAGCTCGAGCATGAGATCCTTATCTGCCTGCGTAAGCTCCTCAACAAGTGGCTCACGCGGAACTTCTATATACTTAGGACATGGGTAGTCCAAAATGGAGATGTCATTAACCTCCATATCTATGCAGTATCTGCCCCAGCCGTTCTGGATGAAGATAAGACCTGTTGATGCAAGCCATGCCTTGAACTTAAAGTGTCCATTGTTGTCATAGCGTGCCTGATCGCCGTATTTGATGCAGTTAAGGCCATCCTCAAGGGCATGGTATCTAATCTTTTTATAGTTCAGATAGTAGCCTATTGGATCAGAATCGCAGAAAACATAAATATCCTTGTACTGCTTAAAGTCTACAGGTATGTACTGTTCCTGGAGCTGCGCAAATCTCTTGCAGAACTTGATTCTGTTGATCATGTTCTTTGGAAGACTTCCTGTATTTTTTCGAAGAGGAGCAAGCTCAGGGAAAAAGGTATCAACCTTTTCATCATACTCAATTACCTCTTCAAAAAGTCCGCAATTCCTTGCTCTTTCTACCATGCTTCCAAACTTGTTACTCATCTTTGAAAGCACAAGTGTAGCTCTTCCAGCAGCGCTGCTGCCTTCGCCTGCTTTAGAAGAAGCAAAATCGCCGTCCTTTTTAGCAGACAGCCCATGTAATATATGAAATTCCTTTAGACATGCCACATACACATGATAAAAGGTGTGGCATACATAAATTCTCTCGTGCACGTTATCTCCTTTATCTCTCCCTCCAGGGAAAGATGTCACCCCACTGATATATGAGAGTACTATTTTCTAAGGCCTCTGTAAAACCATAAAAGCCTGTAATAAACATAAAACATCAGATGCGACTTCATCTGCATCCCAATAAGCTTCTTTTCCTCAGGATGTATTCTGTCCACATAATATTTATTATTCTGGAAATCAGGAAAAGCTTCCTTCATTTCCTCGCCCATCCTTTTGGTAAAGCCATAGCATCCGCTTATATGCTGATTTTTCGGCATAGCAGAAAACAGTGTGTTTACATAGAAAAGCACTGTGTACATAAATTCTATTTCGGGGTGGTACTTATCAAGATAGTTATTATCCTTAGCTTCCCTCAGAATCTGCCTTCCGGCAGTCATCCTGTCCTCAAGATTCTTCTTTGAAATAGTATGAACCGTAGAAGTATCATGTTGGAAATAGAAGTAAAGCGGCTCCTCGATATACTCAAAGTGTTTGACTCTCAGCATCCAGGTATTACTTACCGCATTATCCTCATAGAAAATATCCTCAGGGAAAATATCAAGCTTCGCACTCAATGCATCTTCCTTAGGTGCACCATATTTGCCTTCCTTTGAAGACTCATCCCCAAGAACAATATATCTTTTGTAAATCTTAACCACGAGACTGCCGGTATCAAGGAGAAGCTTTCTGTACTTATCTTCATCCATGATTCCTGTCTGCTCATGAGTGTTGTTATGAACTATCTGGCCAGGCTCAAAAGTATAACTATCAACCAAAGAATAATCGCAGCCAACCATATCCGCACCGGTTTCCTCTGCCTTTTTCAAAAGGCGTTCATAGTAATCCGGAACAACCCAGTCATCTGCATCTATAAAGCCTATCCACTCGCCCTTTGCAATGCCAAGACCTATATTCTTTGCACCGCCCTGATGATGGTTTACCGGGCTGTGTATGGCAATAAATCTCTCAGGATATTCTTTTTCATATCTCTGCATGATCTCGAAGGAATTATCAGTGGAACAATCATCTACAGCGATGATCTCAATTTCACCATCCTTCAGAGTCTGCCCCACAAGGCTGTCCAGGCAATGCTTCAATTTATCTTCTCCTGCCATGTTGTAGACAGGAACTATAACGCTAATCTTCATGGTACTAACAGGGCCCCTACCCTATATTCAAACTTCTTTCATATCCTCCGAAAGTCCGCCTTAAATCTGTGCAAGGCTCTCGTCTAATACCTCACAGATTCTCTCCATGTCGAATCTGTTATATCTTTGATCAATCCAGAATGCCAGCATCTTATCAGCAAAGCTTTCAGAGACAGGACAGGTCTTCGCTGCTTCTTCAGAAATAGGCCAAAGCACAGGAGCGTAAACGCCCTTGCTTGCAAGAACCTTTTCAAAGCCATCTCTTGTGATAGTCTTGCCTTCTTCTGTGATAGCGCTTCTTCTCATAAAGTCGATATCAAGAACGATAGGAAGCATAAAGGGAGTAAACTCCTCATAATCCTCTTCCTTCAAAAGTCTGAATGCCTTTCCATAGATTGGAAGAGCCTTCAACATGCTGTAGAGGTTATGATAATTCATAGCTCTCTTCTCGCTCATGTAAAGAGCATCAATACTCTTTAAATACTCAGCGCTCTCATCAGACATATGATAAGGATCAAGTCCATCGCTAAGGGAATCCTCAGCATCTGATAAAAGCTTTCTGAAATGGACTTTAAGCTCCTCATCTCCGTTATCAAGATACTGTGTCTTTTCCTTTAAGGCTTCCATTCTAAGAAGTGAGAAATCTGTCTCGCCTGTAAGTGCGCCCATTACAAATTCATCCTTGCTTATGGCAAGAGCTCCATCCGGAACTCCAAGCCACTTGCGGATACTTCCAACATGGTAATCCACATAGGCTGCTTTATCCGTCTCAAGATATTTTTCAGGCTCAAGTAAAATATGTGTCACGTCCTCAATGATCGCTGCATTTGCAAAGCTTTCTCTTACAGCCTTTGAAGCCTCAGTAGTATCTGCTATTCCATAGAAATTCATGAAAAGAACAGAAAGCTTACTGTTATCAGTAACTTTTCCCATCTCACTTATAAGATATTCAGTATCAACAGTAAGGTCCTCCTTAAGTCTGTAGAAGCTCACATCAAAGCCTCTTACCTCGAAGGGTCTCACCATAGAATCGCAGGAAAGAGCAGGCAAAAATACCTTTTTACCAAGGCTATCATCTCCTGCATCCTCCATTTTCGCAATAATATCATCAGCCACAAAGCCAATAGCATCTCTGCCACATCTTAAAAAAGCTACATTTCTTCCGCTTTTTGAAGCAGCATGCTCAAATACCTCTATCAGGTTCTCGCGTACATTGTTTTTCTCAAAATGAAATTCGCTACCAATCTCGTACATACCAATCCCCATTTCAAAAACTGATCACATTGCAACATATATGTGAAATCCCATAAAAGGATTTATTCGTATAATATATGTATCTTTGAAAGCGCCAAAAGTGCGTTTTCTTCGGCTTCGTCAGCATCTTTTCCTGTGGCAATAACGTGTCCTATCCTGTCGTTACTGCTCTTTAATCTGCCAGCTGTGTCCCCCACATTTTTGTAAAGAACTACCTCTGTAACACCAGGAACACTCTGCGCATCCGAAACGCCATCAATAGCCTTTATTACATGCTCTCTTTCATTCTCTTCATCCTCGTTAAAGTAGATAAATCTGATAGCAGAGCCTTTATCGAGAGTTTTCTCGTAGTTAACCTTATCTCCAACAGCACTTGAGAGGTCGCAGTCTATCATATCAACCCCTGTTGAAAGCGGAACAAGTCTGGAAGTAATGTAATCTCCTCCAAGCCTTGCTGCTATTTCCACAAGCTTTGCTCCTGTCGGAGTAACCTTGATCTCTGTATGATTTGAACCATAGGACATGTTCAAAGCTTTTATTGCCTTAAATGCAACCTGTCTGATGTCCTCCTGCTGATACTTGAATAATCTTGATGGCTCAGTGTGTCCAGTCTCAACAAAGTATGGCTCTTTAGTTATCAGCTTATCTGTGATGGTTATTATATGAGGCTCGCCATCCACAGTTATGGACTCAACACTAACCTCTGGGCCTGTCATAAGCTCCTCTACAAGAACCTCTCCGCTTCTGGAAAAGCTGTGAGTGTACTCATATATCTTTAAGAGCTCTTCTTCAAGATTTTTTCCATCTGCCTTTAGTTCATTCTTATCAACTAAAACCACACCTCTGCTTGCTGCATTATCAGCAGGCTTACAAACAAATTTATCACCCAGAAGATTTGTCTTTTCAAGGAACTCTTCCTTTGAGCCAGCCACATGAAAATCAGGAATAGGAACTCCGCATTCCTTCATCCTTACGCGCATCGCTGCCTTATCTGTAGCACAGATCGCATCCTCGTATGCTATTCCACCTTCTCTTCCAAGCTGCTCATTAACCCACGCAACCGTTCTTACAGGCAGGTCGCTGGTTGATGTCACAACAAAATCCGGCTTATATTTCTTTGCAGCCTCAAGAACTGCCTCTTTATCAATTGTACTTATGAGCAAAAACTCATCTGCTTCAGGAATTCCCACTGCATGCGGATCGTAATCAAGCGCATACACATACAATCCCTTTTCCTTCGCTCTTCTGATTGCAGGCACCTGAAGTGCACTTGCTCCCAAAATAAAAATCTTTTTCATATACAATAAATCTCCGGAAATTACATATCCAAAATTGCTTCTGCTATTCTGTCAGCACCCTGACCATCTATGATACTCTTCATCCTGTTTCCGATTTCAATTCTTGAAGCAGTATCAAGCTCAGAGAACTTCAGAAGCTGAGTCATGATATTTATCAAAACGGTTCTTTCATCATCTCTGAAATCACCCGCGTATGGTACCAGTCCATCATTTGCAAAATACAATGCATCCGGCTCCATATTGTCAGCAAAAACATAGCTCACAGATGGCACTCCAACTGCGCATAATTCAAAGAGTGTCGTTCCAGCCGGAGTTATAGCAAAATCGCAGCTTCCCATAATCTCAGCAACATTGCTTACATTCTGATGAAGAACTACGCTGCCATCCTCAACATACTTTTGTACTCTCTCTGATATCCTGTAAAATCTTCCAGCAAGAAGATGAATCTTTTTACTCTTATTTCCCTTAAACTGAAGCTCAGGCTCAGAAAGAATCGCAGTGATTATAAGCTCTGAAAGTCCCCTTGTATCTGCACCGCCTGTAGTAAGGAAAACATTTTTAATGCCATCCTCATAACCGTAAGTCCTATGAGCTCCAGCAGATGCCTCTTCATTTTCAAGGGCAACTATATCTATGTTCATTAGAAGCTCGCCGTCGGTGCCGTATCTCTCCTCTTTTTCGCTAGAGCTCATACCAGCATCGAAGTGTCTTCTCTGCCAAAACTGTTCTCTAAGCGGAATGTATTTTGTTCCAAGAAGGAGCATTGTATCTTTGTCATAGTCCTTGTCATAATCCATTGTCAGTGCACTGGGACTATAGTTTAAAAGCGCCTTCACAGGATAAATATCCTTTTTCATATCGTCGATATACATGACGCTAATTCCATTATCCCTTAGGATTTTAAGGTACAAGGGTGTTACCTGATAGCTGTCCACCAGGACTCTGTCTATTTTCTCAGCACGCAAAAGACTAAGGAATAAAGCCACCTCCTGCTCCATCTTGCGCCAGTTGGATTCAAGGACAAAAAGCTCGTATTCCCCTCCGATATAAGGCTCTATATTGTTATCAGCAGACACAAAAACGACAGTGCACCCCATCTGCCTGAGGCTCCCTGCTATGGTCCTGCAACGCATAATGTGCCCTGTCGCTACTATTTCATTTGCATCTACACGAATCGCTATCTTATTCAAATAGGCTCCATTCCAGCGGAGTTCCGCGCATTAGCTTTTTCTTTGCTTTCTTTCCAAGTACTTCTTCGTAATACTTAGGCTTAATACCCTGTATATTGTAGGATCTGATACTTCTGACATTTGTCTCGGTGAGCTCCTCGCCCTCCTCGACATCCTCAACTATAAACAAGGATCTACGGTTGGTATATTCTCCAGCCTCTGCCTCTGTAGGTCCATAGAAAACCTTACCCAAAGCAAGCTCTGCATCATGAACACCCTTTACCATATCTGCAAACTCCTGAGGTTCCATGGAGAATGCTGAATCAGCTGAAGGAATGTCTCTGTCCAGGCAGAAATGCTTCTCAATAACAACAGCTCCAAGTGCTGCTGCAGCAATAGCTGCTGTGCCACCCATTGAGTGATCTGAAAGACCTACAGGCACCTTGAATTTCTCCCTCATATCAGGAATAGTTCTAAGGTTTAAATCTGCAGAAACAGTAGGATAAACGCTACAGCACTTAAGAATAATAATCTGATCATTACCCTCGGATCTGATAGCTGCTATAGCTTCCTCAATTTCCTCTTCACTTCCCATACCGGTAGACATGATGATGGGTTTTCCGGTCCTTGCTATATACTTAATAAGCGGAATATCCACAAGCTCAAATGAAGCTATCTTGTAGAATTCCTCTCCAATATTTTCAAGATAATCCACAGAAGTCTTGTCAAAAGGTGTGGAAAGGAAGTCTATTCCGCATTCCTCACACTTTTTCTTTATGGGCTCCATCCACTCCCAGGGAGTGTAGGCTTCCTTGTAAAGATCATGGAGATTATATCCATCCCATAAGCCTCCATGAATTTTAAAAGCTTCCGCATCACAATCAATAGTAATTGTGTCAGCAGTGTAGGTCTGAGTCTTTAAGCAATCTGCCCCTGCCTTTGCTGCTGCTTCAACTATTTTTAAAGCATTTTCAAGAGAGCCGCCGTGGTTGGCGCTCATCTCTGCTATCATATATGCTCTGTTTTCTTTAAGACATTTCTCTAATTTCATATATCCTCGTCTTACTTAAGTAATCCCTGTTCTGTAAGGAATCTGTACTTCATTTCTGCAAGAAGCCAGTCGCTCTCATTATCAATATCCTGTGATTCAACAGGGTCTATGATATACGGAATTGACTTCTCCATAGTGGTATCCTTCTGAATTCTGAACTCGTCATTTCTGAAAATGTAGAACTGACCACACTCATGATACTGCTTCTGAAGATCCTGACTTCTTGTTGTTGCATACTCAGGATGAAGCATCTTAACCAGTCCATTCTCATCAATGAAAAGTCCGCGCTGAGGAGGATATGAAAACTCCTGCATGGGAACAATTGACTGAGCACCTGACTTTATAAGCTCGTCCATTGCTTCCTTAAGCTTTCTGGCAGTAACAAAAGGAGCTGTGGGATAAATGCAGCATCCATACTCGAAGCTGCGTCCCATTTTCTCATACTCATCAAGTACTTCCAAAAGCACATCAGCTGTAGTAGCTATGTCACTTGAAGTCTCCGCAGATCTGTAGAAGGGAACATTTGCTCCTGCCTTCTTTGCTATCTCTGCAATCTCCTCATCATCAGTTGAAACCATTACTTCATCAAAGATACCCGACTGAAGGGCAGCCTCAATTGAATAATTTATTATCGGTTTACCGCAAAATACTTTTATATTTTTACGTGGTATTCTCTTACTTCCACCACGCGCTGTAATTATTGCAATAGCACTCATTTATAATTCCTTATGCCAAATACTTTTATGTCTGCGCCTTAATCAAGCTCTGTAGTAATCCACAAGCTTCTCTACAGCAGCAATAACATCCTCAACGTCCTCATCAGTCATAGCTGCATAAAGAGGAATAGTGATCATCTCATCATAGAGCTTCTCAGCGTTAGGGCAAAGTCCCTTCTTATAACCCTGCTTCTCATAGTAAGGGAAGTAGTAAGTCGGAATGTAGTGAACGTTACAGATGATGTTCTCTGCTCCAAGTGCATCGAAGAACTCCTTGCGTCCTACTTTAAGCTTCTCTGGTACAATTCTGAGAATATATAAATGTCTGCAGGAATCAGAATCCGGATCCTCTTTCTGAACAAAAAGCTCAGGAAGCTTTGAAAATGCTTCATCATATCTCTTTCTGATTTCTTTTCTTCTGGCTACAAACTCATCAAGTCTGTCGAGCTGGCTGCTGATAAGCGCTGCCTGCATATCTGTAAGTCTGTAATTAGGTGCAAGGCAAAGCTGCTCATAATACCAGGGGCCATCTATCTCATGCTCCATAAGAGATGTGTCCCTTGTAATTCCATGAGTACGGAAAAGAAGAAGCTTCTTGTAATACTCATCATCATCTGTAAGAATTGCTCCACCTTCGCCTCCGGTTATAGTTTTAACAGCATGAAAACTGAAGGTAGACATATCAGCTATAGTTCCAACGGGCTTTCCTTTATATGTAGTTCCGATGGAATGAGCAGCATCTTCGATCATTACAAGGTTATGCTTCTTGCAGATTTCTTTTATTCTATCAAGAGCACCGGTCTGTCCTGTATAATCCACAGGGATTACAGCCTTTGTCTTTGATGTAATCTTTCTCTCAATATCATCAGGATCGATCTGATATGTCTCAGGATCGATATCAGCAAACACAGGTCTTGCGCCACAATAAAATGCGCAGTTAGCACTTGCTGCAAAAGTGATGGGAGTTGTAATAACCTCATCACCAGGTCCTACGCCTGCTGCCAGACAAGCAACATGAAGAGCCGCTGTATCATTGCTTATTGCAACAGCGTGTTTTGCACCTGTAACCTTGCAAAGCTTCTCCTCCATATCTGTGATTGCAGGACCAGTTGTCAGGTAGTCACTTTTAAGTACATCTACGACCGCCTGAATATCCTTCTCATTTACATCCTGATGAGAATAGTATAATTTTTTGCTTCTAACGGGCGAACCCCCGCAAATTGCAGGGATTCTCTTATCATTATTATTATCGCTCATGTTTAATTATCAGCCTTTGCTGACTCCTTATATTATCTAAGCTCTTTTTAAATTAGTGATCTACTGCCTCATGAAGTCTTGCCTGAATATCAGCAACGCTCATCCACTCAGTATTGTTACCTGAGCTGTAGTAGAATCCTTCAGGTACCTTCTTTCCTCTCGGATCAGGAACCTGTCTGTCATTGAATGTCACCTGAGGATAAACGATGAAGTGCTTATCAAACTCGTATGTGAAAGGCGCATCCTCAACAGTTACCATAACCTCGTCGAGCTTCTCACCCGGACGAATACCAACTTCTGTTGTAGCGATTCCAGGGCACATAGCCTCAGCCAGATCCTTGACAGTGAATGAAGGGATCTTACTGATGAAGGTCTCACCACCCTTAGCCTCGTCAAGTGCCTTGAGCACAAGCTCAACACCCTCAGGAAGGCTTATCCAGAAACGTGTCATACGATAGTCAGTGATAGGAAGCTCCTTCTCACCTCTTTCAATAAGACTCTTGAAGAGAGGAATGATAGAACCTCTGCTTCCAGCTACGTTTCCATATCTAACAATAGAGAAATTAATGTCCTTATTGCCGGCATAAGCATTAGCTGCAATAAATAGCTTATCTGAAACCATCTTTGTAGCACCGTAAAGGTTTACAGGATTAACTGCCTTGTCTGTACTAAGAGCAACAACGCGCTTTACACCTGTGTTAAGTGCTGCATTTATTACGTTCTGAGCACCATTAACATTGGTCTTGATAGCCTCGTCAGGGTTGTATTCACAAGCCGGAACCTGCTTAAGAGCAGCGGCGTGGATAACATAATCAACACCCTCCATAGCTCTCTCAAGACGTGCTCCATCTCTTACATCACCAATGAAGAAACGCATCTGATCTGCGTGCTCTTTATAAACCTTCTCATTGGCCATTGTATACTGTTTAAACTCATCTCTTGAGTAAACAATAATCTTCTTCGGATTATAGTGCTCGAGCACATATTCTATAAAGCAGTGTCCAAAAGAACCTGTGCCTCCAGTTACTAATAAGGTTTTACCGTCTAATTTCATTCTTGATTCCTCTTTTCAATGCATAATCCTAGGTCATTATACTATAAATACTGATTTTGTGGTAGTTATCGGGATATCGCACTAATACAATCTGTATAGTGTCCACATATCCTTCTTGGAAACCTGTTCGCAAGTAGATAGTTTACCATTACTCTCCAGGAGTTTGTCAAGTAAGGCATCCTGGTTGTCATGGTCTGCTGCGTACACCAGGAGTGTGTCAGCATTTCTTACTTTATCATCTTCAATAATATCTGTATTTGATTCATCCACATAGAACAGCTCAGGGTACTCTAACAGTTCATCTGTAAGTCTCCAGATATTATCAGGAGTAGCTTCATTGAACATCACAAGTGTCACTGCACCGTTTTCTTCCATCTCTTTTGCATAGGCTATTCTGTCTGCATCCTCTTTATATAAGAAGAGCACATTCTTATCAACACACAGGCCCTTAAAGTCGATAGCAATAAATAATACTAATGTAATAAGAACCGGAAGACTCATGCCTCCAAATCTTCTATCACCAACTATCGCCCTTGCACCTATTCTCACAAAGTAAACCAGAAGGAGAAGTGCCAAAGGATATACAGGCATCTCATATCTGTTGGAGGTCTCCCCAAGTAAGAGCGCAGTTTTTGCAACAATGACAAAGTAGGCGGTTACAGTAACTGTAAGGATTCGAATATGCGCTATGTGCATCGTATCCTTGTCGCCCTTTATTCTGATTATGAAAAACAGAGCAATACTTGCAAGTATAACAAGTGCCAAAATAAAGCCCCAAAGTCCTGAGAAAAGATACTTTCCCGCAAGGCCTGTAAAAAACAACAATCTGTCAATAAAATTGGTCCCATCTGTGAAAGCGCTCATTGCTTCCTGACCTCTGTAGCCCCTGAAAATATGGGACAGGGATGCAGGATAAACCACAACCGAAAGGGCAAGTGATATGCCACTTACAAATCCATAAATTACGATATATTTTAGTCTCTCTACAAATGTAGCTGCCTGATTCTTAAACTCCTCATCCTCAAGCATCTCTTTGACATTAAGAGTATCCTGCCCCTTATACTTCTTGTTCTTTGGCATGAGGAACAAGAACCACAGGCTAAAGAAGAATCCCAGCATCACCATGAATATAAGATAATAATACTGAGTTAAAAATCCAAGGAAATTCACTACCGTAATGCAAACCAGAAATCTTATAAACCAGGTATTGAAATGCTTATCAAAGGGCTTTGACAAGACAAAGCCTTTAAGCTCAGAGCCCTCATAATACTCTTTTATAAGACTTATAAGCTTAATATGTAAAAGGGCTGATGCCAGAACAAATACCGTAAGCCACATATACATGCGGATAAACATCACGCAGGACACTGTCATGGGATTAAAGCCGTAAACAGCCATAAGCACCATTCGAAGTCCACTGGTCATTCCTATACTTTTTGCAAGCTTATTTAGTAAAACAAAGCTTATTATATAAGCAATTATATTTACAATAATACCCTGCCATTTACTGAATACTCCGGGCGTCAGCGAACACACTGTGTGAAGCAGATCATAAAAAAATGGCGGATGCACATCCCAGGACTGTACCAGCGAAACCAAAGGATAATTGAATCCCTCACCTGGTAGTACCACAAACTCATTCTTTATGGTTTCATTATCCACCCACTCTCTGTCTGGATAATAAAAACCCATAGTCCTGTTGGAGGAAAAATAAGAATAGTACTCATCCTGATGGAATCCCGCCTTATTAAAGCCACTAAAGATCATCAGACACAGCTGCATGATTAGAATCCATAACAATATTAAGCTGTATTTTCTTTTTTCTTTTTCCATAATATAATCCGAAACACTTCTGCCACGAAGCATTCCTGATACTCCCTACAATTTACAGATGCTTTATCTTTGCGTGAACTGTCCTTACAAATTTGGGAGCAAGGGCCAGCGCCAAAAGATATGCTCTGTTCTTTGAAGTCAGATATTTATTGGAAATAACATCTCCCAAATGCTTTCTTAAAAATCCGACAACATCCTTTTTATAAAAATCATTATCAGCAGTCATCTTGCTGATAGGAATGTGCAAAAGATAATCAAGTCTCTGCACAAGACAGAAGCGTATAGCTACTTCTCTAAGCTCTGGGAAAGACTTTTGCACCAGGTCAAAAGCTACATCAGAGTTCCTTACTATGTCTGTGAACACAGGTGGGAAGTAGTCCTTCTGATCCGCCTTCTTACGAGAATTACTGCCACTTCTGTAGAACACATGATAATACTGCTTTGGAAGTATAACAAGCTTATCCACCTTCAAAAGCATGTGTATCATAAGATAAAAATCTTCGTTCAGCTCTCCAACCGGGAACTTCCCATCCTCGCTATCAAAAAGTTCCTTCTTTGTAAGCTTTGTGCAGTAGGATGCATCACCCGTATGCATCAAGAGAGTTCTAAGATGCTCCTGTCCTGATACCACCTTTTTCTCAGAAGGAGGAATACATACATCAGGAAGCTTGTCCCCATTTTCTGCAATCTCATCCCTGGATGCCTGAGCCATAAGGATTTCGCCGTCCTCAGCTTCTATGGCATTCATAAGATCCTCATACATGTGAGGATCGATAAAGTCATCCGAATCAACAAATCCAACATAATCACCAGTCGCAATGGAAAGCGCATTGTTTCTTGCCGCGCTGCTGCCACCGTTTTCCTGATGAATGACTATTATCTTTGCTCCGTCCTTATCCTCTTTGTGCTTATCAGCAAAAGCATTCAGCTTTTCCAAAGTTGAATCCGTTGAACCATCATCAACAGCTATAATCTCTAACAGCTTCCCCGGATAAGTCTGGTTGTATACGGATTCAAGACACTTTTCCACCAGATTCTCAATATTATATGCCGGAACAATTACACTAATTTTCTTATCAAACAAAATCTGAATCCTCTAATCCAAATTATTACTCAAGATGATTATCTTCCTGCAATGTCCTGATAAAACCAGGAGCCTTCAAAACCTCAGCCCTGCTCATGGGACCAGACGTTGGAATATCTTTTAACTCCGAATTGTCCGCAGTTATGTTCTTACAAAAATGCAAAAATCTCTCTCCTGCAACCTCTGCATTCCACTCAGAAATAATGGTCTCATAAGCTGCCTTTTGAAACTTGCTTATTCTACCTGGCTCATCTATTAGATAATCTATCTTTGATAAAAGCTCGTCTTTACTGCACTTATCAAAGGACAATCCGTTTTCTTTATCCTTAATAAGAAAAGGTACAGCTCCCGCTTCCTTCGAAGCGACAACCGCACAGGCACTATTCATGGCTTCATTTACCACAGCACCCCAGCCTTCAAGATAGTTACTTGCAAAAATAAAGACATGGCTGTTTTCCATAACCCTTCTTACTTTGTCGGGCTCCATGGAACCATGGAAGGTAATCTTATCAGCTAAACCTTTTTCCTTTACAGTCGCCTCAAGTTCACTTCTAAGGGGGCCATCACCAACTATATCCATGTGGAAATCAATTCCCCTATTCCTTAAATGCTCAGCTACATATAAAGCAAATTCCGGATGCTTTAATTTTATTAGCCTTGCCACAAAACATAGCCTTAGCTTTTCTTTTTCTTTATAAAGCATCTCCTGGAGCTGGTCTTCTTCAAATCTCTTAAGCGGCGGGAAATATCCCCACTTGAACATTTTCCCAGGGTATGCGCCAAGTAGCTTAAAATCCCCGGAAACATAAGCTCCTGCGCACAGCATGTACACAGGCTTAGCCTTATATTTTATATGCTCATGATATTTAGCGATAAGTCCTCTCGGAGAAACTGCTTTGTATCTCCCCTCTCTGTAAATCCTCTCACTTATGCGAATAACAGGCTTTCCAGAAGATAGTCTCTCCTTTATAAGTACGTCCTTTTTTTCTCCCTTATCATCACCAGTCCAGCCAAGGATAAGAACGTCACAGTCCAGAATGAGCCTTGTACAAAACTCCTCTTCCTCGTACAGCTTATGAAGATATGGAATCCTTGATGATTCCTCTCCCCAGCCCATTTCAACTCTTTGCTGATCCATGGGCATAACCTGCACAAAGGAAAAATCCTCATGAAGCCTTGAATACATCTCCTCGCAAAAAGGAATCTGATGATGATTTATGAAATTTGAAACAAAAGTAATCCTGATTCCCATTTGCCTATAGTCCTTCGTAACAGGGCATCAGCCCTCTACTATCTCATTGTATATTTCAATCAGTCTGTTGAAATTTGTATCCCCATCATGGGTAATAAGCGCATGCTTCTTGGCATTATCGCCATATACAGCTGCTATTACAGGCTCTCTGAACATCTGACAGATACACTTTGCCAGCTCCTTAGGATTTCCCTTTTCAAATAAAAGTCCATCCACATTTCTATCAACCATGCTGGGAATTCCGCCTGTATTTGATGCAACTACAGGAACTCCCAAAAGCATTGCCTCAGCAAGCGAATTAGGTGAATTCTCTACAATAGAAGGACATACAAAAACATTACTCTTTAAAAGCTGTTCCTTCATCTGTTCAGCAGAAAGCTTACCAAGCATAACAACCTTTCCGCCAAGTCTGTTTCTTCTGATAAGTCTCTTTAGATATTTTCCATAAGCGGAAATCCTGATAGCCATGGGGTATTTACTCTTTCCACTTGCCCCCTTCTGCTCATCAGGTATAGTTACTGTTTTTCTCTTTATCTTGCCGATAATACTGTTTCCTGCAACATAAAGCTTCGCATCAGGAAACTCCTTTAATATCTCAGGCATAGCCTCAAGCATAAAATGCATTCCCTTTAAAGGATAGTCACCCTGAGACATAAAAATACTATGGTTAACTGTATTAACCGACCTCCAGGCACCCTTATAGAATGTGCTCCTCATGGTCTCATTCATCTTGTGATATTTTGCTCCAGGATTAATCTCAAGAGTCTTCTCTTTATCAAAATCAGTGCGCCCTGTAATATGACCAGTCAGTCTTATTGCAGCCTGCTCGTTCTTTGCTCTTTCCTCGAACTTTTGCTGCTGCTGAATAAGAGAATCATTTTTGTATTTATCCCTGAAGGTGCTTGCCCCTTGAACCTCAATAGGAAGCTCAGCCATATAGTCTTTTGCTATCTCACTGCAAAGTCCCTGTATTCCAAGAAGTGTCCTGTCAGGATTATTAAACGCTCTGATAGCTGCAAGACAATGAGGGAATTCCGTTCCGAAAATATGAATAAGATCAGGATTAAAATCATCAATAATGCGCCTTAATCTCTGCTCAAGCTCATCATCATATATTTCAGGTGTATTAAGATTCTCACGAAATCCATAGAACTTCACGCCATCAAGCTTAACCGGTTCTTCTCCAATATCACCAGGAAAACAGATAGCAAGCTTTATCTGAGACGCCATTCCCCTGCTTCTCAGTCTGTCATAGGCTCCCGAAAGCCAGCCCTCACGGTCCGACCATGAATACCCCTTTGCCTTGGCAAAGGCCGGAAGCATTAGATTACATACCCACAAAACTCTCATACCCAAACTCCATTCTTATTTACGCTTACTGTAGATAAAGCTCTTCAGCTTGTTGTAAGCACCTGCGGTTTTTGGATTCTGTGCCAGTTTCGTCCTGAAGGATGCCAAAGTAGCTGCTCTTATAAAATCGTATTTCTGAATCTTTGACTTGCTAAGATAAAGATGAATTATCTGCTGTCTCTCTGTCTCTGATATCTTCCTGTTTTCACGAGTTTCTGAAAATCCTCCGCCCTCGTAGTCTGCAATCAGAAGCTCCATGTAAACAGTCTGGGCTTTCTCCACATAGAAGCATCTGAGGAAGTGCTCATAATCAGCTCTCACCTTCCAGACAGTGTCAAAAGCATATCTGTACATGAGTCTCTCATCATAGAAGCATGCCTGATGTGAAGGCACATTTCTGTAGCAGGCAAAATCATTTATCTTGGGAACAGAAGATACCCTCTGCATTGTCTGCATCTCATAAATGTCGCCGTAGTAAATAGTTGGAAGTGTAGTTCCATGAATGCCTTCATTTTCAGTTATCTTCTCATAGACCTTCTGGAGTACCTGATTTCCGGAGAAAACATCACCACAGTTCAAAAAGTACACAAAGCCAGGCCTGCCAAGAACAGCATTCTCATTATCGTTCTCTTTTTTAAGCTCACCCACAGCTATATTCATGGCATCATAGATGCCATAATCCTTACCCCTGATTATGGTGCACTTTCCATCAGCGGATTTCCCAGTGGAATCTATCCCATAAAGGGCAGCAACTCTCTCCAGAGAACCGTCTGTTGAGCCTCCATCCTTAATAAGGATTCGATAATTCTTGAAGGTCTGTCTGCGAATACTGTCGATGGTCTTATCCAGGTCTTCTCCCGGATTATATGAAACTACTATTATTGTAAAAAAAGCTTTATTCATTATGTCACCTGTCAGCCGAAGCCTCTCTCTGAAAGTGTAGCCGGAAGTTCATGGAAGAAGATTGTCTCGTAAGGCAATATCCTGACTCCGTCATTTCCTGCGCCTCTCATGTAGCCTATAAAGTAAACTACGCATATAGCTACTGTAACGACCTTTAACACAGTTCTGATATTTGTCCTTATAAACATTTTTTCATCAACCCTGTTAATAAGCATGGGTATATAGAAAAGATGTGTTACGGTCAGATAATATGCAATTCTGGACACCGTCGGAATAAAGGAACCGAAGGTGTACAAGAGAAATGCAAATATATTGCAGTAAAAGTAAAAGGTAAACTCTCTGTCCTTTGTAATATCCTTTCTAAGTACATAAATTCCAAAGGCAGCAACCGCAAGACATCTTATGATATTGACCTTGCTAAGTCCTGTGGTATTTAAGTACTCAGTTCCTGCGTAGGACGGATATAACTTAATTGCCACCTGCAAATAAAAGTCCTTTAAGAACAATGTTGAAAGACACATTATTCCAAGTGCGCCAAGCATCCATCTTCTCCACTTAATGCATGCCATGGGATAAAGCACCAGCACCACAAGCAGTGACTTATGAAACAATGCTCCAACAAGTACCAGAAGTACGAACTTTGGCCAGTCCCTCTCAATGCAATAATATGCTGAAAAAATAGCAATAGAGAGTGCAAGGTACCATCTCACTGTACTGATCGACTGGAAATAATAACCAAGCAGCATGAACATCATAAATGACATCCAGAAGTCTTCTGATCTTTTCCTGATTGCAGCAAGGAAAAAGAAAACTGTTGCTGCTGCGAAAACAAAGAAGACTGCCACATAATTCTCAAAGCCTGAGATCTTATAAATAAGTATTGTCAGGTAATTAAATCCCGGTTCAGTAGGAACGATTGCACCACTAAAGGCTCTGTGCATGAACTCTACATAATTGCTGTAGTCATTTCCCACATTGAGTCTTATGGAGGATACTCCTGTCAGCAATACGAATATGGCAAAGATTCCTACACTACTCTTTAGTCTTTCTCTAGTAATACCTCTGTATATGTAATTGTAATCACCACTTACACCTGCCACACACTCCTGTTGTCTGCTCTTTACGTTAAGAGCAATCAGAAGAACTGTAAGTGTAAGCAAAAGATAGACCAGCATAGTACCTCTCAGCCCTCCTTGCCTATGTTCTGCATACTGACGCTATGCACCCCTTTTTTCATTATGGCAAAGCCTTTGCTTACAGGCATCTGGCTACATACCTCTTCCTTGTGCTTAAGAAGGAATCTAAGGCACATGGGAACGGCCAGCTTTCCATATAGGAAATGATATAAAACACCTCTGTCAAAAAAGAACTTATCATTAAAGCCATCAAACCAGGTGGATGGTCTCTCTACAATCTCATGACCAATCTCAACCGGTGACCTGTAGATTCTAAGTCCTTTATCCAGGCAATCCTTTATAAAAAGCGAGTCCTCACCATTGCTATATTTTGCTCCGCCTCCAAAAAGAAGCGAAAAGGTAACTCCTGCCTCATGGAGTCTCTCTCTCCTTGCAGCAATCGCATAAGCAGGATAGCGTCCGTAATTAAGGTAACCAACCTTTGCAAAATCTGTATTATGGTAAGTAACTCGCCCCTCAGATGCCTTAACATTAAACATGATCATATCCGCTTCGGGATGATCATCAAATTCCTTCATAACCAGTGCTGTATATCCGTCATCCAGCACTATATCCTCATCACAAAACTGAACAAGCTCGTGATCCGCCCTTAAAAGCGCAAGGTTTCTTGAAAGCCCGACGCCTTTTTCATCACAGTTAAAAATCCTTATCTCGTTGCCGTTAAAATCCTTTTGCTCAAAGGAATACGCCATTTTCTGGTTAACTATTATGGCATCGGACTGTATATTCATTTTTTGTGGCAGTGCACCCGTATCCTGTGATACAGCTGCTACCAGTAATTGAATCCTTGTCATATTAAAGCCCCAGATATCTCTTTAAAAATCTATCATCCACATTCGTCAAAACTATTCCGTCCACAGGACATCCAAGCTTTTTCAACATGGAAATAAGATGCTCTGTCATTGCTCCGTTTCTCTTTCTGTGTGCGATCATCAAAATCGCGCCATCCATTGTCTTTACCTTTTCTGCTGACTCTGGATCATTTCCCGGAACTGTAAGAGGAATGAATTCTATATTCTTTTTCTCCTCCATGCTTCCCAGGATTTCAGAAAGTCTCTCTGCCTCTGCCTTGGCAGTCTCAGGGCCATTCTTATCGTCCACAGAAAAAACTGCTACCTTCTTAGTCTCTGATGCATAAGACTTAAATACGGAGAGTATCTCATTTCTAAAATAAGTAGGCTCCTCTTTACCAGCTGAAGTCATAACTCCCATGACCGGAAGCTGATACCTTTTCTCAGCATCCTCTGGAACATAGATTGCATCATCCATTGCTTCCAGCATCAGGAGAACTAAAACAGAAAATACAAGCATACATACAGCACCTAAAGCAGCTGCTGTCTTTAGTTTATCTGCTTTCACCTGAAGCTTAGGATCCTTAACTCCCAATACTTTAATCTGCTCGAAGGCTTTATTGGTTTCGCCATAGGAAACAAGAGCCTTGTTGGCTGCATCCATAAGCACAGAGCACAGCCTGATATCTGTATTCTCTGCTGTAAGTAGCATTACTCTTACATCAGAAGGAATATCCAGATTAAGAGAAGCGATCGCCTCCTCCTTAGAAATCTCTGCTTCTGTAATGCCAGCCTTTCTCAGATTAGTCTCAATGACATCTGAGAGCTCATCTGTCTTAAGAAGAATATTCCATGTGAAGGCATTGTAATAATCCACCTGCGTGCCCTTGTTTTCATCATAGGCAAAATCAATATACAAAGTGGATGTTGATTCATATTTTCTCGCAGGACCATATACCACATTTGTCAGGTAGTACAAAAGTCCGCCAATAACTGCTCCTACCACCAAAGCTACAGGAATGATCCATATCTTTTGCAGCAGTTTCAAATAAAAAGCCCGGATATTTACGATCTCACTATCATAACTTTTCCGTTTCCTTGCCATCTTCTCCTCCGAAGTCGTCATCACTTTCTATCTTCATCGCAGTGATCTGTGTTTCCTCAACACCTTCAGTAGCATCAGGTGTAAATAATATCTTGAGTGTTAAAAGCATAAGCTTAAAGTCAAGCCAGACTGAATAGTTCTCAATATATGCAAGATCCAGCTTTAACTTATCGTAAGGTGTTGTGTTGTATTTTCCATAAACCTGAGCATATCCTGCAAGTCCTGCCTTAACCTTCATTCTGAAAGCAAACTCGGGCATTGTCTCCATGTACTGCTTAATAATTTCAGGTCTCTCAGGGCGTGGTCCTATGAAGGACATATCACCCTTAAGTATGTTAAAGAGCTGCGGGAGCTCATCGATTCTAACTGCTCTGATGAACTTACCAATGGGAGTGATTCTGGAATCATTTTTGGTTGCAAGTCTTGCAACTCCATCCTTCTCAGCATCAACTCTCATGCTCCTGAATTTCATAATCTTAAATTCTCTCTCATTCTCAGTGCATCTTATCTGCTTATAAAGGACAGGGCCACCATCGTAGAGCTTAATGATGATAGCTGTAATAAGCATAATAGGTGAAAAAAATATACTGAGTATAAGAGCGCAAACAACATCTATAAGCCTCTTTATAGCCCTCTCTTCCACCTTGAGGTAATACTCTCTCAAAAGCAATACCGGTGTGTCAAAAAGGTGCATCTGTGTTGAACCCTTTACAAGTACATCCGTGATCTTAGGCATAAGATATACTCTTATAGAATGCGCATACAAAAACTTAAGAAGATTATTTCTGTCCTTTGTAGGTATATCCCAGATAACAACAGCATCATATCTAAGGAGAGCTTCCTCTTCTATCTTCTCAATTCCCTCAGAGATATTCATGCATTTTACAATATTATATCTGTCTTTTCTTGAATTAAATTTTCTTAAGATGTCATCAACAGGATACTCCCCACTTATAAGGAGCATCTGCCTTGCCGGGAATATTGATCGATATAACCAGTTAGATGCCACAGCCCACAAAAAGGCAAGTATCAGCTCAATGACAGTAATCTCAATCATCGGATAGGCAGCAACCAGTCCGTTACTCATAAGTGAAATCTGGAAATAAGACAGAACGTTCACTACGGCAACTGAGAAAATCTGTGAAAGAAAGATATCCATGGATTTCAGATATCCGATTTTCAAGCCACCGTAAGTGTTCGAAAAGAACAATAACATGAAGAAATAAATTGCAATTACCAGTACATGTCCACGGAAATACAGCTTAAGACCATTACCAAGCAAAAATCCCTGGGCACTGATTCTGGGTGCGTTAACGATCGGATAGTAGACCTTAAACCAGAAAACTGCATAAACCGCAGTCTGCATGGCAAGACCCACAAGTCCTATAAATAATACAAATACTCTTTTTATAGATTCAACCTGTTTCATACAATAATCCTTTTTGCGGGATATCAGATATCCTCACCCCAAAGCCCATTGCTTTGAAAAAACTTTATAACCTGCGCATAGTTGCCCTGACTCCCCAAGCCAGAAGGTGTACTACACTTGCCACAGGCGATAGCTTTGCTATTTTCCTATATAATCCCCAAATTCTCTTCACTGCCTTAAACTTATTAGATGAAAGTGATTTGGCAGGTCTCCTATATACAACCAGAACCTCATCAAGTCCATAGGCAACTATTCCATTCATAAGGATAGTCCACCAGGTGGCTGTATCCTCGCTCTCAATAAGCGGCATGTGTACAAGATTTATATCTACTTTCTCTAAGTCAATTAGTACCGTAGAAGTAAAAATTATGGTTCTTGATAAAGCCTGCCTGTAGCGCAGTGTCTCAGGTACCCTTACGAGCTTGCCTGTGGGATTAGCATCCTCATCACCAAACTCATAGGAAGTAAATACAAAGCCTGCATCCTTTTTATGCATAAATGAAAGCTCTTTTTCAAGCTTATCTTTTTTCCATACATCATCTGCATCAAGAAATGCTATATAGCGTCCTCTCGATGCATCTATGCCAGTATTCCTGGCTGAGGCTGCCCCTTCATTCTTTTCCTTGCGGATAAGTCTGATCCTGTCATCATGCCGGGCCATTTCCTCAATTATCTTGTAAGAATCATCAGGGGATGCATCATCAACCAATATCAGCTCAAAATCCCTGTAAGTCTGCTCTTGCACGTTCTTAATCGTACAGCCTATATAATCCATAGCCTTGTACACAGGAACAATGATACTTATCAAATTATCCTGACGCTTTTCCATTACCATCAAAGCTCTTCCTTAACGATGTAGATAGGTCTGCGCTTTACCTCAAGGTAAGTCTTGCTAAGATACTGTCCAACAATACCAAGGCAGAAAAGCTGTACTCCGCTCACAAGACTGATTATGCAGACAAGAGACGGCCATCCACTTGTAGAATCTCCAAATACAATCTTCCTGATAATTGTCACAATAATAAGTATTACAGCAAGGATACAGAAAACAACTCCAAGAACCGATGCTACAGCAAGCGGAACTGTTGAAAAGGCTGTTATTCCATCGAGTGCATAAACAAAAAGCTTCCAGAAGGACCACTTTGTCTCGCCCTTCTTTCTCTCGATATTCTCATACTCAAGCCATTTTGTGGTAAATCCAACCCATCCAAAGATACCCTTGGAGAATCTGTTATATTCCTCCATTGACAGGATTGCATCCACAAACTGTCTGGTCATAAGTCTGTAATCTCTTGCACCATCAACAATTTCAGTGCGTGACATCTTATTGATAAGGCTGTAAAATCTGCGCGCAAAGAATGATCTGATTGGCGGCTCACCCTTTCTTGTCACTCTTCTGGTTGCTACAGAATCGTAGCCTTCATTTACGATGTAGCCATACATTTCTGGAAGAAGAGCCGGCGGATCCTGAAGATCGCAGTCCAGCATAACAACAAAATCTCCCTTGGACTTCTGAAGTCCTGCGTAGATTGCTGCCTCTTTTCCGAAGTTCCTTGAGAAGTTGATAAGGTGTACCCTTTCATCCTCCTCATGAAGCTTCTTTACCTCAGGAACAGTTCCATCCTTTGATCCATCATTTACATAAAGTATTTCAAAATCAACATCATGTCCCTTGAAAAAATCCTCAGTTTTCATGAGTTCATCATAGAAATCCCTGATATTCTCTTCTTCGTTATAGCATGGAACAATTATGCTTAACAGCTTCATTATTATCTCTCCGCTCTCATCGGATTATTCAGGAAGTCATCATATGCCAGCCTGATACCGTCTTCCAATTCTGTTTTGTAAGTCCAGCCAAGACCTGCTGCCTTAGATACATCAAGAAGCTTTCTGGGTGTTCCGTTGGGCTTTGAAGGATCCCATCTGATCTCACCTTCGTATCCAACAATCTTTGCAACCTTCTCTGTGAGCTGCTTGATTGTAAGCTCTTTACCAGTACCTGCATTTACAGTCTCATCACCACTGTAATTATTCATAAGGAATACGCAGAGGTTAGCAAGGTCATCAACATATAAAAACTCTCTAAGCGGACTTCCATCTCCCCAGCATGTTACGAAAGGAAGATTCTGCTCCTTAGCCTCATGGAAACGACGGATAAGAGCCGGAAGAACATGTGAGTGAGTAGGATGATAGTTATCATTTGGTCCATAAAGGTTTGTAGGCATTACTGAAATATAGTCCATGCCATACTGCTTATTAAGATACTCACAGTATTTAAGACCTGAAATCTTTGCAAGAGCATATGCCTCGTTTGTCTTCTCAAGCTCGCTTGTAAGAAGGCAGTCCTCCTTCATGGGCTGAGGTGCAAGACGAGGATAAATGCATGATGAGCCAAGGAATTCAAGCTTCTTACAGCCGTTCTTCCATGCTGAATGAATAACATTCATCTCAAGGATCATATTCTCATACATAAAGTCTGCAAGTGCGCTCTGGTTAGCCTCAATTCCACCTACCTTTGCAGCAGCAAGGAATACATACTCAGGCTTCTCCTCAGCAAAAAACTTTTCTACAGCGTCCTGTCTTGTAAGATCAAGCTCCTTATGTGTACGGGTTACTATATTTGTATAGCCCTGTTTCTCAAGTTCTCTGACAATAGCAGAGCCTACCATTCCACGATGACCTGCTACATAAATCTTTGCATTCTTTTCCATTTCAAAAAACTCTCCATTGCAATTTGCCCAAATGATGCGCATACTTCGGCATCTTAGGCTTTGAATATCATTTCAACTCTCTATTTTACCCTATTAATGTGAATATTTCCACTTTACCTTGATGGAGCAAAGCCCTGGCGAAGCTCATTCCCCAAAAGCTTAAAGCCATCCAGTGACGGAGCTGAAGGGAATGGATCATATCCAGTCCGGTCTCCCTCTGTCGGATAGTAGAAGGTAATTCCATCTATTTCTCTACTTTCAAGCTCGTAGCTGTTGTAATCCTGTTGCATGAGAAAATACTTAGGACTAAACCTTGGAATATCATCCCATATCAACCATCCCATCTTGTAGACAATAAACATGACAATCACAACTGCAATTGTTTTATATATCCATTTACTTGTTGCAAACTGGAAATGGTCATAAATATATATCACAAATCTTCCAATTATTATTGTGCAAGGAAGCCATAGATATACGCAGCCATACCTCACAAGCGGTGAGGAAAACAGCCAGTATAAAAGCGCCGCATAGCATATAGATGCTACGAACAGGAAGTCAGAGATAGACACTGACTTTCTATGACTTAACTGGAACACTTTAGCTGCGCCTCTGTTTTTCTCTGCTCTCTTAGCAGCTCCTCCTATCAGGTAATAAATGAAGCAGGCAATAAACACCGGAACACAAAGCACATCCAGTAAAAGCATAAGTTTATTAAATAAGCCAAGATTTCCTATCCAGGAAGGAAGCCACTCAGATAAACCGGCATAATATCCGGAAGGATCAGTAAAGCCTCTTCCGTAAGCAATAATCTCTCTTGCGTCTGCCA
Organism: Butyrivibrio sp.; assembly: GCA_015056655.1. Classification (GTDB taxonomy): domain Bacteria; phylum Bacillota; class Clostridia; order Lachnospirales; family Lachnospiraceae; genus Butyrivibrio. The sequence continues at coordinate 93,197 of SVFV01000007.1, read as the reverse complement.
CAGCCTGCTCATAGGGAACTTTCCATGAAACATTAAGCAAATCTATTCCAGTAAATGGATATACGAGCCACCCTGTAAGCACAGCACTTCTAAATACAAATGGCAAAGCTATCATTACGCCAAGTATTACGAAGTACAGTATTGGCTTTATCGCACCCTTTTTTCTTTTCCTGATAAGACGAGCGATTGGATATATCGAAAGTAAGACAAATGGTGCAGCTGAAAGCTTTATTGTAGCTGCATACAGCGCTGTGAGACTAAGTAATGCATGTGGCAAAAATGATCTCTCATGAATAGCATAAAGATCAAGCCAGTGAATTACTATATACAACGTAATAGTTGTCATGAAGTAATCTGACGCAGGTGAAACCATCTCATCGTATATTGTAAACAGATAGTATATTGCAACTACTCTTACAAAATCTGAAAGAATCGGATGACGCCTTCTTACAAGGTTCACTATATCCACACACTGCCATGCCAGTAAAAGAGCAAAATATCCTGCCATAACATGAAGTGATTTCCCAAGAAAGCTCATGCTAAATAGTGCAGATAAAGCAAAAGAAGCGCTATTATATCCAAGTCTTAAATGAAGGTTGCCAAGCCCCCTTACAATTCCATACTCTTCAATCCACCTTATTGCCTGTGCGTGATACAAATCCGTATCATAGTGCATAAGACCATGGGATGTTCCATAAGCCATCAAGAGGAAAACTCCCAAATACAGCCATAGTTCTTTCGTATCCGACAATCTTTTTATGATGCCAGACACATTCTTTAAAAGCTCATCCCTAAGGCCCAGTGCCAGAGCAAAGCAAGTAGCAACAAGGAGCAGGTTTGCCGCAAGTCCTACTCCCTTTACAAGGCTAAACATCTGCGCATAAACTGTAACCAGGATAATGCCGGCAACAAGGGCACTTTCATGATATTTAACCGTATATACGCATTGCTTTTTTCCCTTCGCTGTGTACATATACGGAATATTTACTATCAGGCGAAGAGCAGCAAAGCCCAGAATATATGTAGTTATAAGTACATAAATCCAAACTAGTATAACCGACAGCATAAACTGTCACCTCTTATTTCAAAATAAATTCTTTCATGTATTTCTCAATAGCATCATGCCAGTCAGCAAACATAAAGTCAGATGTAAGCTTGAACATGTAGTTCTCAAGAATTGAATATGCAGGTCTCGGTGCAGCCTGAGGATTCATCTGTGCATATTCCTTACTTGTAACATGCTTAACATGAGTAGACTTACCAGCTATTCTGAAGATCTCCTCTGTGAAATCAGCCCAGTTAGTATCACCTTCGCAGGTTCCATGGAACAGACCATAATTCTCTGTCTCCATAAGGAAATGAATTGCTCTTGCAAGCTCATAAGTACTTGTAGGTGTTCCAAGCTGATCACATACAACACTGATCTCATCCATCTTTTCAGACAGGTTCATCATTGTCTTTACGAAGTTTTTACCATCGCCATAAAGCCATGCTGTTCTGATAGTGAAGTAGTTCTTTGCAAACTTCTCTACAAACTGCTCTCCGGCAAGCTTTGTAATACCATACTTACTTACAGGACCAGTTTTATCAAACTCAACGTAAGGCTTTGTGCCATTACCATCAAAGACATAATCAGTTGAAATATGTACAAGCTTTGCGCCTGTCTCTGTGGCTGCGATTGCAAGGTTTCTGGGGCCTATAGCATTGATCTTATAAGCCAGATCCACATCCTTTTCCTGAGCATCAACTGCTGTGTAAGCAGCACAGTTAACGATAGCGTAAGGCTTAACCTCTCTTGCAAGCTCTACAACCTTATCAACATTTGTAATGTCCAAGGGAGTAATTCCATCCTGCTCGAACACATCTGTGTTTACAAGCTTATATTCTCCACTCTTTGAAAGTTCAATATTTATCGCTCTTCCTAACTGACCATTACAACCTGTTACAATTATCTTTTTCATTTCATATGCCTTTCTATTTCATTTTCACAGGCAAATAAACCTGTTGTTTAAAAAATGTTTTACGGACGACAAGCCTGCCGTCCGTTAATATTTTATTCCCCAAGTCCGCCTTCGATAGCCGCTACAAGCGCCTCCAAAGCTTCTTCTTCATCGGGTCCTTCACATCTAAATTCAAGTTCATCGCCACACTTTATACATGCGCCAAGAACACTAAGTACACTCTTTGCATTCGCTGAATTATCACCGTACATAAATGTTATGTGCGACTTGTAATTCATCGCTACCTTACACAGATTTCCAGCCGGTCTCAAATGAAGACCTGTAGGATTCTTTATGACTACCTTTCTTGTTACCATATAATCAACCTTCTTAATGCATCAAAGCATTACATTCTGTATCAACTCTGCCAGTTTCTTTGCTTCTTCTTCAATGACCTTCTGGTCTTTTCCTTCAATCATAACTCTTACAAGCGGCTCTGTACCTGATGGTCTGATAAGGACTCTTCCATCGCCCGCAAACTTCATCTCAAGAGCATCGATTGCATCTGCAATCTCGGGATACTCCATGTAATGATCCTTCTTATGAGTAGGAACTGTTGCATTATAAAGTGCCTGAGGCATAACCTCCATAACCTTTGCCAGTTCTGAGAGCTTCTTTCCTGTGTCCTTCATTACCTTGAGAAGATGAAGTGCTGAAAGCAGGCCATCACCTGTGGTATTGTCGTCAAGGAAAATAATGTGTCCAGACTGTTCTCCGCCGAAGTTAGCACCGATCTTTTTCATTCTCTCAAGAACATATCTGTCACCAACCTTGGTCTTCTCAATCTTGATTCCTTCGCGCTCACCCATCTTGAAGAATCCAAGGTTACTCATTACTGTAGCAACAATAGTGTCATTCTTAAGACGGCCGTTCTCCTTCATGTGCTTTCCGATGATAGCCATGATCTCATCACCATTGACTAATGTACCATTCTCATCTACAGCGAGGAATCTGTCTGCATCACCATCAAAAGCAAGACCAATATCTGCCTTCTCAGTAACCACGCGTCCCATAAGTTCTTCCATGTGTGTGGAACCGCAGTTTGCATTTATGTTTGTTCCATCAGGATTGGTATGGATTGTTATAACCTCTGCGCCAGTCTGTCTGATTGTCTCTACAGAAGTATATGAGCTTGCACCTTCTGCACAGTCCATAACAATCTTGAATCCATCAAGATGAACATCTACACATCTAAGACTGTGGTTAATGTATTCTTCCTTAGCATCAGGACGATTCTTTATCTTACCAATCCCAGCACCTGTAGGCATTTTCACGCCTTCCATGTTGTTTCTGATAAGCTCTTCAATCTCATCCTCAAGTGCATCAGGAAGCTTGAAGCCCTGTCCATCAAAGAATTTTATCCCATTGAATTCCATCGGATTGTGTGATGCAGAAATAACTACACCTGCATCAACTCTATTCTTCTTGGTAAGATAAGCAACCGCAGGTGTCGGTAAAACTCCTACATTTACCACGTTAGCTCCTACTGAGCATGCTCCAGCCATAAGAGCTGATGCAAGCATATCTCCTGACAGTCTGGTGTCGCAACCAACCATGATTGTAGGCTTGTGCTGATTCTCCTTAGAAAGTACATAAGCTCCTGCCTGACCAAGCTGCATAGCTAAAAGGGGAGTGAGTTCGTCATTAGCAACTCCTCTTACCCCGTCTGTTCCAAATAATCTTGCCATAAATCCTCCAAATAATTCTATTCTACCTTAGATAGTTCCACAGTCACTGTTATAGTATCAGATGTCATAACTCCTCCCGGAAGTGAAAGTGACACTGTCGCAGAATATTCTCCACTTAAATCCTCAGCTTCTTCTGCACTGTCTATAACCTTAGATAAATCTATTGTTCCTGTGATATCGGAATCAGAAATTCCGCTAATAACATCCTCAAGTCCACTACAGGTTACAGTGAACTCCTCTGTATCTCCAACAATCTCAGCGTTATATCCATCAGGTACATTTACAAGCGCGATATGCTGGTAAGGCACCTCCACTTTGATATCACTGGTTGCTTCGATGTGAGCTGTGATTGTTGCTATTCCATTAAAGTCCTCATCTCCAAAGGTAACATTACCAGGCAGATATCCGGACAAATCTATTGTTGCATTAAGGTCTCCTGTAAGACCTGTAATATCCAAAGCATCATCGGAAACAGAAATTTCTTCTATTCCGTTAAGCACTGACATTCTTCCAGCCAAGAGGACTGAGTCAGGCTCTACATCAACTTCTCCCGTGAATACATAACCATCAGCAGGCATACCTACTACCTGATAGTCAACAGGAACTCTCTTTGTTGCAAGGATAGTAACGTTTACGCCAACAGATGTACTGCTAAGCTTCAGGTTATCCTTTGCAACCTCATTTCCATCCTTGTCATACAGATGGATTTCTGCATTGGTTCCAATGTTGGTTGTATATCCTGTAACTTCTACGTTTACAGAAGCTGTAGAAACATTATCAACTACAGACTTTGGTCCAGTGATACGGATCTGGTTCTGATCTGTTACCACATCCCCAATTATATAGCCCTCAGAAAGACTTCCACTTGTTGTAGCGGAAATAGCAAGGGTCTTGGATGCCTTATCCTCAACGCTAAGTCTCACTGTATCTGAAGTTCCGACTATACTCTGTATCTGGTTATTATATTTATTTGTTGAAAGCTGGACAGAGACAACATACTCTCCATCAATCACAGCCATATCATCTAAATCTGCAATCGCCACAATATTGTCACGATTAAGGGAATCCACTGTGGATCTGGGCGCATAAACAGTAACCGTTGAAATCGTATCAGTACCATCAAGCACTTCATACACCTGATTATTATCTGTGATCTTATTTGTATTCCTCAAAGTCACAGAAATATTACTGAATCTAACGGAATCCACAGGATCATTTATATTTGTAACAAGGAACCAAAGAAGTGCGGCAAAGAACAGCGAAGCAATCTTCAGGCCCAAGTTGGCTGTAAAATTGAACTTCTTCATTTCGCCTTTCCTTTCGCTTTTTTGTTTATCTTGTATTTCTTCTTTTTATCTTCGCCTGTCTTATTCTGTATCTGTCTAAGTCTCTCACGAAGCCTGTCGCTATCTACTGCTCTTTCGAGCTCTCCCATATAAGCAACACTTATCTTACCTGTTTCCTCAGAAACAATGATGGTAAGAGAATCTGTAACCTCAGAGACACCAACGCCAGCTCTGTGTCTGGTGCCAAGCTCTTTACCAAGCTCCATATTATCTGACAAGGGCAGATAGCAGGTTGCAGCCATAATTCTGTCGCCCCTGATAATTACTGCTCCGTCATGGAGAGGTGTATTATGTTCAAAAATATTAATCAATAGCTGACTGGTAACAATACCATCAACATCAATTCCGGTTCTCTCAAACTCGCTAAGTGATGAAAGCTGCTCTATAACTATCAGCGCGCCTGTCCTTACCTTAGCCATTTCAACTGAAGCGCGAACTATCTCGCTAATTGTCTTATCAGAAAATCTACCCTCTTCTGTTGCTTCAGCAAAATTCAAAAAGCCATGAAGGAAGTTTCTTCTGCCAATTCCTTCAAGCGCTTTCCTAAGCTCGGGCTGGAGTATAACAACCATCGCAGTTACAGCAATTCCAAATACATTCTGCACAATCCAGAGAATTGTTGTCATATTGAATGCAGCTGCAATTACTATAAACACAATAATAACTACGACCCCTTTTAAAAGGGACCATAGTCTCGTTGTTTTTGCCCAAACCAAAATCTGATATATCAGGAAGGCAATTATGATCATCTGTGCGACGTCCAAAGCCCTCACTGTTGGCATGTGCAAACTTGTCAGATTGTTTTCAAGAAAAAAACCTATCTGTTGCATCTAAATCACTCGCCTCTGTCTCTACCTCTGTAATCTCGGCTTACATTTGCTTTATTTATCTGCTTAACCTTTGGTGCCGGTGTTGAAACCGTAACCTTCGGTACAGCCTTTACATAATAGTAATACTCATCATCTTCAAACTGGACCTTCTCAATTCTCGTGTAATCCAGATTAAATGCAAAAAACTTAATAACAAAAACGACACACACAGCTAACAATGACTGCACAATAACACCTGCGAAGGATAACTGTGTTGTGTACATAAGATCACCCACCAAAAGGCAGATAATGTCTGTAAGTGCTCCTACAATAATTGCCACTGTCCATGAATGATCAACTGACATACGTCTGATCAGGTAAACAACTATAAGTGTGATTCCAAAACATACTACATACATCCACATCTGCTTATTGCCAAGAAGCTCAGAAATAATTGTCTGGAACTGATTAGCTGTCTCTTCAATGTTTGAAGCCGTAAGCGCTGTGGCATTAACTGAGATGTAAGAAATCATAAATGAAACAATTACACCAAAGGACATTGAAATAACTGAAGAGGGACTTCCTAAAAGTCCAAGTGCAATCGGCATCACATATGGGATGCTCAAATAAAAAGCCATAGGTGTAAGCATTACTGCCAGTGTATCCTTAGGAGAAAATCTGAAATACAAAAGGAACATTAGAAGGAACACGATAAGTGCAACTACTGTACACTGCATTGAAAGCTTATATAAATGTCCAAGAATGAAACCTGCAGAAACAAACACCATAAAGTTTGTAGGCATGATAGAACACAACAAAGCAGCCATCAAAAGAATGGGTAATTTGGTTAAACTACCCTGAAAACCTACCTTGTTGCCGATCATTACAAACGCTATGAATGAAAGCAGAAACTTCCAGATATAAGTTATATAAATCTCGTATTTTACATAAAAGTTTTTAATGTATTCGCGTAATTCCAATAAAGACGTCATCTTCTCATTCCTTTTCGTACATTCTGCCGAGTTTTTTCAGGCATGCATAATAAGCCCTCATGCTGCCTCGCATTTTGCGATACCGGATAGAATAGTAGACGCCCGAAATCAATGAATATACGCCTACAAGTGCAATGTAGTAAACCAGATATTTTCTGGCAGTTCCCATAACATCAGTATTATAGATGTCCTGTAATACATCAGAAAAATGGTACATCACATAGGCAGCGACCAGTATCAGATATACGATAGTGGCACTGATAATAGACTTCAGTACCTCATATCCAACATAGTCGCTGCGGAAGTATGAATTAATAGCGTTATTCTTTTTCCCCTCATGCTGCTCAAATGCAGCCATCCTGGTCATCAGGATTACTCGCTCCTCGTTTAACATAAACTCCTCACGCGTTTCACGTTTTCAGGAATTTCATTCCTGATTTAGCATCAGCCTGCTTCTTCTGTTTCTTTGCAAGCTCAGCTGCAAGCGCATCCTGGCGCTGCTTAACTGTATCATTAAGTGCATTAGTAACAGTTGCCTTACATTTAGCGCAAAGTCTTCCTGTCTGAATTCTGGCACCACAGTTCTCACATGTGATCTGAATAGGAGAATTCTCTGTGAACATAAGTCTCTCTTCAAGAATCCATTTCTTCAGCTGTTTAGAAGGAACGTTACACTCTTCACAAATCTGCTTGAGTCCGCTTCCGGGATTCTCTTCGATATATTTCTTAACTTCCTGGAATTTCTCCTCGATTTCCTTTTTGCAGACATCACAGATAGGATCACCCGCGATGTAATTAAACATCTTGCCACATCTTACACAATTCTTGATATTGCTCATATTAACCTCCTGCAAGTATATAGTGTAACTTCACACAACATCTCCGATGGCCAGTGTGATAAAAAATATTTTCTCAACCCCAATCCTTCGGAACTCTTTTGCAACAGCATCGATTGTACTGCCTGTTGTATAAATGTCATCAATAAGGATAATACACTTAAATTTTACATCATTTCCGCTTATATTAAAAGCCTTTTTCAAATTCGAGCGTCTTCTGCGACTGTCCAAAAGTTTCATGGGCACTGTGTTTTTGACCCTTTTTATGACGTTACTTCTGACCGGAATTCCACACTCTTTTCCTATAGCTTCAGCCAGAATTTCTGCCTGATTATAACCCCTTGTACGTTTCTTTGGTCCGTACATTGGAATAGGTATAATAGCATCTGGACCAATGTCCTTAATAACTTCTCCAAGTGTATCTCTTGTGACTTCTCCGTAATATCTTGCGTATTCTCTCCTACCTGAATACTTGAATCTGTAAATAGATCCTGATATTGATCTGTATCTGAAAACCGAATAACCTCTGTCAAATACATGCTTTGTCTTCCGGCAATCCTCACAGTATTCGTCCTGCTCACTTCTAAGTGGTTTACCACATTTCATGCAGGTTATTTTGCCCGCTGTCCTGACCTTCTTTTTACAGTCTGTATGTATGATACCTTCCTGCCTTCTAACTATGCCATCACAGATTGGACAACGCCTGGGATACAAAAGTGAAACAGCAGCTTCCATCATTTCACCCTGCACTACTTAAAACCTCCCTTATGGTTGCTTCAAGTCCTGTATACCTTTTTAACTGCTCCTCATTGTCTATCATGTTTTCAACTGTGCTTTCACTTCCAAGTATTACAACACAGCTTTTCGCTCTTGTGACAGCAGTATAAAGAAGGTTCCTGTTAAGGAGCATCCTCGGCCCTCCAAGGAGCGGAAGGATTACTGCCGGATATTCAGAGCCCTGGGACTTGTGGATCGTGATAGCGTACGCAAGCTCAAGCTCATCAAGCTCTGAGAAAGGATATATCACACATCTTCCTTCATCAAACTCCACCGTCAGTTCTCGCATGGGCTCGTTTATCTTCTGGATATATCCCATGTCTCCATTAAATACACCCATTCCCTTATCAGTAGGAATCCCGTATTTTCCAAGAACTTCCCATTCCGCCTGATAGTTATTTCTTATCTGCATTACCTTGTCGCCCTCACGGAGGAGCCTCTCCCCAAAGGCGTATTCTCTTTTATCTCTGTCCGCAGGATTTAGATATTTCTGCAAAATCTGGTTCAGGCTTTCTGCTCCAAGCGGTCCTCTCTTCATTGGTGTCAGGACCTGAATATCGAGGCTCTTGGCATTTACATATCCCGGAAGCTTTTCCTTTATAAGCTGAATCATGTGCTTGTAGATAACATCAGGATTATCTCTCTTTAAGAGGAAAAAGTCCTTGCTCTTGTTATCCATCACTATGTGTTCACCAAGCTTTATATGATGAGCATTGACCACTATATCACTTTGCTGTGCCTGTCTGAAAATCTTCTCAAGTATGATCGTAGGAAATGCTTTGCTTGCAATAATATCTCTTAGCACCTGTCCTGGTCCAACGCTGGGAAGCTGTGAGCTGTCTCCAACAAGTATAAGATGGGTTCCCGGAATTACTGCTTTTAAAAGTGCATTGAAGAGGTGCATGTCCACCATAGACATCTCATCTATGATTATGGCGTCTACTTCCAAAGGATTGTCAGCGCCCTTTTCAAAGCGCATCCTCTCTCTGCCCTTATCGCTATCGTCATAAGCACCAGCGCCGCCAACTCCTAATAATCTGTGAATAGTCTGAGCCTCATAACCAGTAGCCTCAGTCATTCTCTTAGCAGCTCTTCCAGTAGGAGCAGCCAGAACAATATCCATCTGCTCCTCGGCATAGTACTGGATTATTGTATTTATGGTTGTGGTCTTACCAGTTCCCGGTCCACCTGTTATTACAACAACTCCGTTCTTGGCACTTGCTACTGCTGCATTTCTCTGCAGCTCATCAAGTTCAATACCTCTGCTCACTTCAATCATTTTGATTCGGTTTAAAAGAGCCTCGTCAGATCCGGCACCGCTTGAAAGGTCAAGATTGAGTTCTCGTAGCATTACTGCTATGGATTGTTCCTCGTAAAAATATGATGAAGCATATATATCATCATTTTTTATTACAAGTTTTCTCTCCACCATCAGGTTATCTATCTGGGTATCGATAAGCTCCACGTTAACACCAAGCATTTCAGAGCTGTTTTTTAATAAAATATCCCTTGGTAAAAAGCTGTTTCCTTCCGCTGCTGACTCCATGAGCATGTATAGAATTCCACTTTTTATTCGGTAATCAGAATCAACCTTTATTCCAATCTTTGAAGCAATTTCATCCGCTGTTCTAAAACCTATTCCATCAATATCATCAGCCAGGCGATACGGATTCTCCTTCATAATGGAGTAAACCTGTGCACCGTATCTCTCATAGATTCTGACCGACATAGTGTTAGAGATTCCAAATCCAGCCAAAAAGACCATGGCTTCTCTCATCTCTCTTTTGTCATATAGCTGAACAGCGATGTCTCTTGCTTTTCTTTCGCTTATTCCCTTGATCTCAGCAAGTCTCTCAGGCTCATCCTCTATGATCCTGAAGGTATCGGCTCCGAACTTTTTGACGATTCTTCTCGCCATAGTTTCTCCGATGCCCTTTATTGCACCAGATCCAAGATACCTCTCTATAGACTCCTCATCATCAGGAGCAGAAATATTATATTCACTGACCTTTAGCTGCTCTCCATAAACCGGATGCTCGGTCATTTCCCCTTTAAGCTCCAGAGTATCTCCTGCATCTACATCCACGAAGTAGCCAACACAGGTCATTTCCTCACCATCGGTGATAAATGACATTACTCCATAGCCATTTTCATTATTTTTATATATAAAGTGGTCAACATACCCCTTTACTGTTTCCATAATCCTCCTTGAATAAAAATGAGCTGCCACTCTTTTCAAAATGGCAGCCCCTCATATCCATATCCATTATTAAAGATCATAATTTCGCTTCATGTTCTCATAAAGCATCTGTGCAAGTCCAGTACTCTGAGTCTCCGACTGCGTAGCTGTAATATCCTGGATAGTAATATCCTTGAAATAATCAACCAGAGTATTAAGAGACTTGTCTTCCTTGTCCTTGCTGAACACCTTCACGGTATTCTCATAGCCCTTGTAGACCTGCTCCATAAGATAAGCTTCAAACTGCTTACAGGCATCCATCAACTCCTCGTTGATCTCTTCCTCATTGTCAGAAGCCTTTGCTTTATTAACTTTTTCCTTCGCATCACTTATGGTTCTGGCTCCGCTGTCTCCAGCTGCTTCTCTCGCATACTGAGAAAGTCCGGATACATTAAGTGAATTTAGATCAAGTGCCATAGACAACTCCTAACACTAAACAGGTAAACACGCCTTTAATCGCAAAAGCCATTATCTCTTCAGACCATTTGCTGTCTGCATCATATCGTCTGTAGTTGTTATTGCAGTTGAGTTCATCTCGTACGCTCTCTGAGCAACGATCAGATTAACCATCTCTGTAGCAACGTTTACATTGGATCCCTCAAGGTATCCCTGAACAACTACACTTCGTCTGATTCCGACTGTTGTAGCCTCAGGAAGAGGATTTCCACTTGCAGGTGTTGAGGAGAAGCTGGTATCTCCGGTTCTCTCAAGACCTTCTGCATTTCTGAACTGGAACAGTGCAAGCTGTCCTACATCCACTCTGTTCTGATTTATATCAAGATAGTAAAGCTGACCTTCCTGATCACAGGTAATATCTGTAGCTTTTACTGTCTGATCATTTACTACGATCGGTCCACCATCTATTCCAAGAACTGGATTTCCTTCTGAGGTAGTAAGCTCAAGAGTTCCAGCCTCAGTAAGCGCCCATACGAAGTTACCATTTCTGGTATATCTTGTATTTGCCTCATTTATATTTGCCTGATCTGTTGCATATGCAAAGAAGCCATCGCCCTGAATTGCAAATGCAGAACTGGAATCATTATCCTGCAAACTCCCCTGTGTAAAGAAGGAATTTATAGACGAAACTCTTACACCAAGTCCAACATCTGAATTAACAGGAGAACCTGTTGTCTGAACAGTCTTTGTTTTCAGCTCCTGATAAAGAAGGGACTTAAATCTCGCACCCTGAGCCTTATATCCTGCAGAGTTAACGTTTGCGAGGTTGTTCGCTATAGTATCAACATTTGTCTGCTGTGCATTCATTCCTGATGCGGCTGTCCATAAGCTTCTTACCATATAACCGGCCTCCTTATGTATACAAACAATTTCGATAACGAAATATATTTACAAATCTCAATATTTTACCACTATCTATATCGGCACTAAGAAGTCGTTTCTTTATAGTAAAAGCCTATATAATAATTTTACCATTTATATCAGAGCTTTCCCAGCTGATTAACTGCTATGTCCAAAGTATCATCCTCAGACTGCATAGCCTTGGAGTTGGTCTCATAGTTTCTCTGAATGGCAATAATATTAACCATTTCATCCACTACGCTGATATTGGATCTCTCCAAAAATCCCTGGTTAACCGTCGCATTTGCTTCGGCTGCAGTAGTACTTACTACCTGGGCAGGGCTGTCGCCAATAATAAATGAATTATCCTGATATCTCTGCAAGAACTGAGGATTGTCAAATCTTGCAACCTGAATAGTACCCACGACGTTACCGTCCTGAACTATTCTTCCATCCTGAAAAATTGTTGTGTCTCTAAGTGGATCTACCTGAATTGGATTATTATTGACATCCAGAACGTTATTACCCTCAGTTGTTACAAGATAGCCATCCTGATCGAGGGTAAAATTACCGTCTCTGGTATATTTGATAAGAGCTCCTACATCGGGATCTCCCGTTGCAAAGGAAGTAGCAAAGAATGCATTTCCTCCAGCTCCCATATTATCGTTGACAGAATCGGAATCCGTAGTAGGGATTCCATTATTAAGCGCAAGGTCGAAGTCATTACCTGTTGACTCCAGATCACCCTGCTCAAAGTTAGTATATGACCCAGCAAGCTTAACGCCGGGATTTATAAGGCCAAGACGCCGCGCAGTCCAAGGCGCATCGGAATAGTCCTTGATCTTTAATCCCAAAAGATCACGGAATGACTGGCTAACCGATCGTTCCTCCTTGAATCCGGTAGAATTTGCGTTGGCGAGGTTATTAGTCTCAATATCCATTCGCCTCTGTTCGTTTACCATACCTGTATACGCGGTGTACAGACCTTTTACCATATTCTTTTTCCTTTTTTATTAAATATCCTTGTAACCAGCAAGGAATTCAACATATCTGCCAGTACCGATTGCAACAGCAGTCATTGGATCCTCAGCAGTTACAGTATTGATACCTGTCTTTGATGCGATAAGGTCATCAAGTCCTCTAAGAAGACTACCTCCACCTGTAAGCACAATACCTCTGTCTGCGATATCAGCAGCAAGTTCCGGAGGAGTTCTCTCCAAAACGCCATGTATAGCTTCAACAATCTGAGCTGTGGGTTCTCTCAAAGCCTCCTCAGTTTCCTCAGATGATACCTTAACTGTCTTAGGAAGACCTGTAACAAGGTTACGTCCTCTTACATCGAGATAATCAGCCTCTGCTCTTGGATATGCAGCACCAATCTTGATCTTGATATCCTCGGCTGTTCTCTCACCGATGAGCAGGTTATGCTTTTTACGCATATATCTGACGATTGCTTCATCAAAATCATCACCAGCAACCTTAACTGAAGTACTTACAACAGTTCCTCCAAGTGAGATAACTGCTATATCAGATGTACCACCACCTATATCTACGATCATGTTACCACATGGCTTTGTGATATCAATTCCAGCTCCGATAGCAGCTGCGATAGGCTCCTCGATGATGCGGACATCTCTGGCACCAGCCATAAGAGTAGCATCCTCAACCGCCTTACGCTCAACCTCAGTTACACCACTGGGTACACAAACTGCGATCAAAGGCTTACGAAAGGTCCTGTGACCGATTGCCTTAGTGATGAAGTACTTCATCATCTGCTCTGTTACTTTATAATCTGAAATAACCCCCTGTCTAAGAGGTCTAACTGCAACTATATTTCCAGGAGTACGACCAAGCATAAGTCTGGCATCTTCTCCAATTGCTTTTATCTTTTCAGTATCTCTGTCATATGCAACTACTGAGGGCTCTTTAAGGACAACACCCTTGCCTCTGATATATACAAGAATGCTCGCTGTTCCTAAATCAATTCCTATATCTGTATACTGCATTTGGTATATTACCCCTTTCCTACAGGTTCAAAGCGCATAAAAACGCACAATAAATAATTGTAATGATAATCCAATTTATTATAAACCAAAGGAACGGGTTTTGAAATATCAAAACACAATTTTTTCATGATTGGCAGTTTCAGGACATAAACTCCCTAATTGTTCTATCGGCCATATTATGTAAAAACTTAATAATAATCCTTACTTTTTCTCAAGCATTCTCTTTATGTAAGCGCCGGTGTATGACTCCTTACACTTAGCCACCTGCTCAGGTGTTCCCTGGACTACAACAGTTCCGCCGCCGTCACCTCCTTCAGGTCCCATATCAATGATATAATCACCTGTCTTTATAACATCCAGATTATGCTCGATGACAACAACTGTATTTCCTGCATCAACCAGATCATGCAAAATCTTTACAAGCTTCTGCACATCAGCAAAATGAAGTCCGGTTGTAGGCTCATCAAGAATGTAGATAGTCTTACCGGTACTTGCCCTCGAAAGCTCTGTAGCAAGCTTTATTCGCTGTGCTTCACCACCTGAAAGCTCCGTAGAAGGCTGACCAAGCTTAACATATCCAAGTCCTACATCATAAAGAGTCTTTATTTTTCTCTTGATGGTCTTGATGTTTTCAAAGAAGGGCAAAGCCTCTTCCACAGTCATATTCAAAACATCATAGATGTTTTTGCCCTTATATCTGACTTCAAGTGTCTCTCTGTTGTATCTCTTTCCTCCACAGACTTCGCAGGGAACATATACATCAGGAAGGAAATGCATCTCGATTTTTATGATTCCATCACCGCCGCAGGCTTCACATCTTCCACCCTTGACGTTAAAGGAGAATCTTCCCTTCTTGTAACCCTTTGCCTTAGCATCCGGTGTAGCTGCAAACAGGTCTCTTATCATGTCGAAAACGCCTGTGTAGGTTGCAGGGTTTGACCTGGGAGTTCTTCCGATAGGTGACTGGTCGATTGCGATAACCTTATCCAGCTGTTCAATTCCTTCAATACCCTTGTGCTTTCCAGGAATACATCTTGCCCTGTTTAAATCTCTCTCAAGATGCTTATAGAGAATCTCGTTTACAAGAGAGCTCTTACCTGATCCGGACACACCTGTGACAATAGTAAGTACTCCAAGAGGAAATTTAACATCGATATTTTTAAGGTTATTCTCCTGCGCTCCCTTTACCTTGAGCCAACCTGTGGGCTTTCTTCTGTGATCAGGGACTTCAATTTTAAGCTTACCTGATAAATACTGTCCTGTGATGGACTCAGGAACCTTCATGATATCCTCAGCAGTTCCTGTTGCAACTATTTCACCTCCATGGGATCCTGCACCAGGACCTACATCTACGATATAGTCCGCTGCTCTCATGGTATCCTCATCATGCTCTACTACGATAAGGGTATTACCCAGATCACGCAAATTCTTCAATGTGTTAAGAAGCTTATCATTATCTCTTTGATGAAGTCCGATACTTGGCTCATCAAGTATATAGCACACTCCGCAAAGGCCCGAACCAATTTGGGTTGCAAGTCTTATTCTCTGTGCTTCACCACCAGAGAGGGTTCCTGTGGATCTTGATAAAGAAAGGTAATCCAAGCCCACATCGATAAGGAATCCAACCCTTGCTCTTATTTCCTTAAGGACCTGAGCACCAATCATCTCCTGCTGTTTTGTGAGTTTCATGTTCTCAAGATATTCATGAAGCTCTCCAATTGAAAATGATGTGATCTCAAAAATATTCTTATCATCTATTGTTACAGCAAGTGATTCAGGCTTAAGTCTCTGTCCCTTACATACAGCGCAGGGAGTTATTCTCATATAAGACTCATACTCAGCCTTCTGCTGCTCAGAATATGTCTCTCTGTATCTCTGCTCAACATTTCTGATAAGGCCATCAAAAGTAATGGGATATTTTCCCTCACCTCTCTGGCCCTTGTATTCAACAATTACCTGTCTGTCAGCGCCATGCACCAGCATATCCCTGACCTTGGGTGAAAGCTTCTCAAAGGGAGTATCAAGGCTAAACTTATACTCTTTTGCCAGAGCTCTGAGGACAGCGTTAGTAAAGCTTCCCTCCTTACCTGATGAAGCCCAGCCTGTAACCTGGAAGCATCCCTCATTTATGGAAAGCTTCTTATCCGGAATCATAAGCTCCTCATCAAACTCCATCTTGTAGCCAAGACCTGTACACTCAGGGCATGCTCCAAAAGGATTGTTGAAGGAAAAGCTTCTGGGCTCAATTTCTGGAATGCTTATTCCGCAATCAGGACAAGCGAAATTCTGGCTGAAGTTCATAGGCTTTCCGTCTATTACATCAACATCCACAAGTCCCTCTGCGAGATTAAGAGCACTCTCAATTGAATCTGTAAGTCTTGATCTGATATCATCCTTGTCCTGTCTGATAACAAGTCTGTCCACAATGATCTCAATACTGTGCTTTATATTCTTATCAAGAGAAATCTCTTCAGACAGATCATACTGGTTGCCATCAACTCTGACTCTTACAAAGCCTGCTCTTTTTGCTCTGTCAAAAACCTTGGCATGCTCACCCTTTCTGCCTCTGACAACAGGAGCAAGAATCTGGAATCTTGTACCCTCTGGGAGAGCCATGATCTGGTCAGCCATCTCATCAACTGTCTGTCTTCTGATCTCTCTGCCACAGTTAGGGCAGTGAGGTATTCCTATGCGGGCATACAAAAGTCTGAAGTGATCGTATATCTCCGTTACTGTTCCCACTGTTGATCTGGGGTTTCTGTTGGTCGACTTCTGGTCTATTGAAATTGTAGGGGAAAGTCCCTCTATCTTTTCAACGTCAGGTTTATCCATCTGACCAAGGAACATTCTCGCATAAGAAGAAAGCGACTCCATATATCTGCGCTGTCCCTCTGCAAAAATCGTATCAAATGCAAGGGATGACTTACCTGATCCTGAAAGTCCTGTAAATACAGTCAGAGTATCCCTCGGAATCTTCACCTTAACATTTTTAAGGTTGTGCTCGTTTGCACCACGAACACGGATATAATCATGAATGTCACTTGATAATATCCTCTTCGCGGAAGTATTAAGTTTTGTCATATGTGAATTATTGTCTGTCATAAATCTCCTTCAGGTTATTTTCCACCGGTTAATTCATTTAGATGTTTCTTCAAATCCACCATCTGGTCTCTGAGCATAGCAGCCGTCTCGAAGTCGAGCTCTGCTGCAGCTCTCTTCATCTTCTTCTGAACATCTCCGATGAGTTTCTCAAGTTCCTGTCTATCCATAGATTCAGGATCCTTCTCAAACTGAACCTCCTGCTTGGCAACTGCCTTGGTTACACTGATCAGTTCTCTTACAGCCTTGCGAATAGTCTGCGGAGTGATGCCATGCTCCTCATTGTATGCCTGCTGGATTTTCCTTCTGCGCTCAGTTGTTTCTATCGCCTTCTTCATAGAGTCAGTCATGTTATCTGCATACATGATTACATGTCCGTCAGCATTTCTCGCAGCTCGTCCAATAGTCTGAATAAGTGATGTCTCAGAGCGAAGGAATCCCTCTTTGTCAGCATCAATGATTGCAACAAGTGAAATCTCAGGTATATCAAGTCCCTCTCTCAAAAGATTGATTCCCACAAGAACATCGAATACATCAAGTCTCATGTCCCTGATAATCTCAGCTCTCTCAAGGGTATCTATATCAGAATGAAGATACTTTACTCTGATTCCAGTTTCAGCGAGGTATTCAGTCAGATCCTCTGCCATCTTCTTGGTAAGAGTTGTAACAAGAACCTTGTTCTTCTTATCTATTTCCTTATTGATCTCTGTGATAAGATCATCAATCTGGCCCTCTACTGGTCTTACTGAAATCTCCGGATCAAGAAGTCCTGTAGGTCTTATTATCTGTTCAGCTCTCAAAAGCTCATGCTCAGCCTCGTAAGGTCCGGGAGTTGCAGAGCAGAAAAGCATCTGATCGATGTGTGTTTCAAACTCTTCAAAGTTGAGTGGTCTGTTATCAAGGGCTGATGGCAGACGGAATCCATAATCCACAAGGGTAGTCTTCCTGGATCTGTCACCATGATACATTGCACCAATCTGAGGAATTGTCATATGTGATTCGTCGACAATAATCAGAAATTCTCCATCAAAGAAGTCCATAAGTGTAAGAGGCGGCTCACCCGGAGGCATGAAGTTTAAATGCCTTGAATAGTTCTCAATTCCCGAACAGAATCCGGTCTCTCTCATCATCTCGATATCGAAGTTAGTTCTCTCAGCTATTCTCTGAGCCTCAATGAGCTTGTCCTCAGCCTTGAACTCCTTAACCTGTTCCTCAAGCTCAGCCTCAATATTCTTGCAGGCAAGGTTTATCTTTTCCTGAGGCACAACATAGTGGGATGCCGGATAAATCATGACATGAGTAAGTTCACTCTTCACAGCACCGGTAACAGGCTCAACCTCACATATTCTGTCAATCTCATCACCAAAGAGCTCAACTCGGATAAGATAGTCATCCGCCTGAGCAGGAAAAATCTCGATAGTATCTCCGCGAACTCTGAAGTTACATCTGTTTATATCAAGGTCATTTCTTGTGTACTGAATCGCAACAAGGTCTCTGATGATGTCCTCTCTGCTCTTCTCCATTCCAGGCCTTAAGGAAATTGACATTCCCTTGAATTCGTCAGGGCTACCCAGACCATAAATGCAGGAAACAGACGCAACAACAATTACATCCTTCCTCTCAGTAAGGGATGCTGTAGCTGAAAGTCTGAGCTTATCAATCTCGTCATTTATCGCAGAGTCCTTAGCTATATATGTATCAGTCTGTGGCACATAAGCTTCTGGCTGATAGTAGTCGTAGTAGGATACAAAATACTCTACAGCATTATTTGGGAAAAACTCCTTAAACTCACCATAGAGCTGTCCAGCCAGTGTCTTATTATGACTAATAACAAGAGTCGGTTTATTAAGCGCCTGAATTACATTAGCCATGGCGAAGGTCTTACCTGAGCCGGTAACACCCTGTAATGTCTCGAACTGATTACCACTTTTAAAGCCATCCACCAGTGCTTTAATTGCCTGTGGCTGATCACCAGTCGGCTTATATTCAGATTTAAGTTCAAAATGATCCATACATTTTCTCCGAACATATTTTCGATTTAAACTAATTGTATCATACATATTTAAATTGTAAACATGATACACCGACTTTGTTATTGAGTACACTTAATTGGTTTTGGGGCAAAAATCAAGGCTGTCGACAGTTTTTACTATATCCAGAAAAATCCCATCATCAGCGGGATTGCAGCTATTTTCTATCTGCCTCTTAAAAGGTGAAATTTTTATTAATTTTCTTTTTGCAAAATCAGCTACCACAGCTGTATCTTCTGATAATCCTTCGTCATTCCAAATAAAATGTCCAGGCACTACAGCTGCTGCCACAAAAAGCGGATTAGCAAATCCCAAAAAGGAGAAAATAATGAGGATCAGCGACATAACAAAAAGTGCCGCTGCTATAGCAAGCTTTATTTTGAACCTGTTTTTGCATCTCCTTGCATTTCTTTCGCATAGCATCAGATTACTTCTTACTTTTTGTATATCCGTATATCTTTGCTGTTTCTTCACAGATGAGCACTTCGCCGAAATCTCTTGAAGTTCTCTATACAAAAATGGATCCGTCTCATCCCTGTTTACTATCTTCTGCAAGGTCTTTCCAAACTGAAATATATCAGTCCGTTTATCAGTGACAAACCTTTCACCAAACTGTTCCGGTGCCGCATAAGCAACCGTTCCTCCAAGTATCTTATTTTTTGTTTCATTCTGAATGCACTCTGTCTCTCCATTACTATCCTTAACATGATCATCCAAGACCTTCTTTTTGCTTTCATATCCTTCCAAAAATTTAGCAAGTCCAAAATCCACTAGAAAAAGTCTCCCGTTTTCAGAAAGCATCAAATTAGATGGCTTTATATCAAGGTGCACTATTGGAGTTGGCAGTCCATGTAGTCTTCCCAATATATCGCAAAGCTCAACTCCCAGCCTGATTGCTTCTTTTCCTGATAATGACTCCTTTTTAAGCGCCTTCCCTTCTACAAGTTCCATAACATAGAAGTCATCTCCTTTATCTGCAGCCTTTGTAATGCTACCCTCTTTGTCAATCAGCTTCGGAACACCCTCCACTTCTCCTAAAGCCTCTAAAATCTTAATCTCATTTTCAAAAAGAGCACGCATTTTCCTTTCTGCATCTGCATCCACCTGCTTCTTAAGACGCTTTAGTGCATATCTTTTAGCCGGATTCAGATCCCCTGAATTAGCCTTATCTCTTACAGATTCTGCCACAAAAACATCACACATCCCTCCGCTTCCAAGGAGCCTCACTAATTCATATTCATTTTTCTCTCCACAAAATATTTCATTCATCTATTACCTCAAATCTAGCATCAATTAGCTGCCATACACAAAGCCGCTGCACCAAATGCCCTGCCACCATTTCTTCCCCTGACAATCTCACCCAATTCCTCAAGGCTACTTTCCATAGTTTCATTATCCATGCACATCTGAGGACATAGATTTACATGAAGTTCGTCCTTAGATATGTTCTCAAAAAAACTATCGCTTCCCATTACAATTGTCTGACTATCCCTTACCTCTGCACGTCTTTTCATAAGTTCTTTACCAGCAAGTCTACTAAACCCTTTCATTTCTGACATACCACAATTGCCCAAAAGAAATATCCCTCTGCCGGTATTTGAAAACGCAAACAACTTTTGTCCATAAAAGCAGATAACAGACAACTCTGCTTTTTTAGCAAATCTCCTCTTCTTCAGGATTTTCCACATCGATTCCTCAAGATAATCCTCAATCTCTTTTCCCCTAACTACTTCACCATGAACAAGTCCGATATTCAGATCCATATACAGCTCTTCGCAACATGATTCCACCATTCGTATCACATAATCAGTCCTCTGGCCCACCTTTTTCTTGAACCAATTTGTCAAAAAAACGCTTCGCTTTCTTACAACGCGCCTTGCAGAGTTTTCTTTATCACAATAAGCCATAACAATAATCTTTTCGCCATTACTCAGTTTATATCCCTTTACCAAAAGGCCATCTGTTCCACGACAAAAAGTACCATCCTCGCGTACAGCTGCAGCATAGTAATCCACTATTCCACTTCCTCTCTTTAATTTTTTCTGTTGAAATAATCCGGCGAAAGACCGAATGAAAATTTTAAGAAATCAGATAAGACGAAACTATACACTAAATTTTTTTACTTGTAAAGAAAAAATCCACCGCCCTTTCGGGTAGTGGATCTTCTCGTCACATAAACTTATTTTAATTTCTCATTTAAAATCTCAACTGCTTTATTTACCTGATTATCAGTGCCGTCCTTTGCGAAGGCCTCTGTATCAAGTGCAATCTCTACATCGGGCTCAATACCAACTCCATTGATATTGTTTCCGTTGGGAGTGAAGTAATTGCTGATGGTAAGCTTTACAGCTGTTCCGTCCTCGAAGGGGAAGATACGCTGTACTACACCCTTACCATAGGTTGTCTCTCCAACAATTGTACCCTTGCCATAGTCCTTAATTGAACCTGACAGAATCTCTGAAGCACTTGCTGAATATCCATTTACGAGAACAACTAAAGGAATATCTATCTCATTTGCACCATCGCAGGTGTAGTCTTCTCTGTTGCCATCTCTGTCCACAGTGTAAACAATATCGCCTGAAGGTAAGAGCTGCCTTGCAATATCGCATACTGCTGATAAGCTTCCGCCGGGATTGGATCTAAGGTCAAGTATAAGAGCCTTCATATCCTGATCCCTGAGCTCCTGCATACCATCCATGAACTGCTGAGGAGTTACAGAATCAAACTCTGTAATACCAAGATATCCAATCTGGTTTTCCATCATAGTAGTATGAACTGTCGGAGATTCCACACGATCTCTGGCAACCTCTATCTCAACATAATCGCCAAGTGACTCGCGGTACACCTTAATCAAAACAGTGGTTCCAATCTCCCCTCGAATACGACCTACAACCTCTGTAAGTGTAAGGCCCTGTATATTCTCACCATCTACTTCGTAGATAATGTCATTTGCAACAAATCCAGCTGTGCTTGCAGGTGAACCCTCAATTGTTCCTGTAATTCTAGGAAGATTCAAGGTTTTGTCCATGCTAACGTATGCGCCAATTCCAAAATACACACCCTGAGTATCTGCCATCAAATCCTTATACTCTTCCTGTGTGTAATACTCTGAATAAGGATCATCAAGAGAACTAACTATTCCCTTGTATATGGATACTGCCTCGGCATTTCTGTCGATATCTGTCTGATAGTAATAAGTGTCTATTGCCTGTTCAATAGTCTTCATCTTATTTACAGTATCGTCTGTAAGAGCCGTTTCATTAGTTGCAGTCTGCTCCTTATCCTTACCTTCAAAGATGGAGAAAACGCCCTGTACTCTGTATACCCAGAAGCAACCTGCAGCCAACAGCCCTGTGAGGGCAACTCCGGCAATAAATCCTACCAGGTAGGCTAAACTCTTATTCTCTTTTGATTCCATGATACTACTTCCTTGTTATATAAAAATTGTGCTATCGCACTATATAATCACTTCAGATAATTCCAGGGGCTTACATATCCGCCTCCGGATCTGACTCCGAAATGAAGATGAGGACCTGTAGATCTTCCGGTAGAACCAACTGCCGCAATCTTCTGTCCCTTTGTAACCTCTGTTCCAGTGGACACATACAAAGATGACGCATGCATATAAATCGTATAAAGTCCGCTTCCATGATCTATCATTATGTAGTTACCCATGGTGGAGTTATAAGCTGCTGCGACCACCTTGCCATCATAGGCAGCAAGTATAGCAGAACCACTGGCCGCCGCCAGATCAATTCCGTTATGCATCTTCTCAACGCCAAGGGTAGGATGCATTCTCATTCCATAATCATCAGATACTCTTGTATATGAGGGACAAGGGAATGCAAAAACTCCGCCATCATACTTTCTGGCATTCTGCGCAGCAAGTTCAGCCTTCTCAGCCTCGACAGCCTTTTCCAAAGCCGCAATAGCAGCGTTCTCAGCAGCGATCTGAGCCTCATACTCCTTTATGGCTGCTTCTTTGTCAGCGATATTAGCCGAAATCTTATTAACCTCGGAGCTCTTCTGAGCCATAAGGGCCTGCATGTTTTCCTGCTCCACAAGTTGATCTTCTTTAGCCTCATCAAGTGTCTTTTTTTCTTCTTCCAAGGCTTCTTTGGTAGCATCCACAAGCTCAGTATGCTCTATATATTCATTAAGCTTCATTCTGTCATAAGCTGACAGTTCTTCGATGTACTCAGCCTTATTCAGCATTTCGCTAAAGCTGCCCCATTCCAGAAGAAGCTGAAAATAAACGGTATCACCCTTTTCATACATGAACTTGATTCGCTTTTTCATGGACTCATACTGCTGTTTCTGAGTCTCAATCGCTTCCTCAAGTTCCTTTTGTGTTTCGTCTATCTTCTTTTCTTTCTCTGTTATCTTGTCCTCAAGGTCATCGATCTTGTCCTGAATTTCTACAAGAGTCCCATCAAGTTTAGTAATATATGCATTCAGATCTGATTTCTCAGATTCCAGAGATTTCTTTACAGACTGAAGATCTGTGAGGGAGCTTTTCATGGACTCTCTCTCCTTCTTCGCGTCCGCAATCTCATTCTCCTTTTGCTTGATACTCTCCTTGGTAACCTCAGCACTAACAATCAGAGAATAATTCATACTAGCTGTGAGCATACATAGAAGAAGCAAAACTGATACTATTCTGTTTTTATTTCTTCTCAAAAAAGTTCTCATACATGCAAGTGTTTTCTGACTGTAGTTATGCTTCCCAAAAATCCGATTCCAACACCGATCAGAATGGAAATCGGGATAAGTGCGTCAAAAATAGTATTAACCGGTAAAATATCCAACAAAGAATTCAGCATTGAAAATCTCTCTGCAAGATATACAGATGCCTCATTGTAAATAAAATAAATGATCACAAGAGGGATTATTGATCCGATAAGTCCAATAAGAATACCCTCTATTACAAAAGGTGCTCTTACAAAGAAGTCTGTAGCACCGATGTACTTCATGATTCCAATCTCTTCTTTTCTTACAGAGATACCAATAGTAACCGTATTACTTATAAGGAATATGGAAACCATCAAAAGGATCGCTATAATTCCGATTGAAATATAAGCAACCAGGCTGTTGATTCCGCTAAGAGTTGATGCTGTAACCTCTGATCTGTTAACTGTTCTTACGTCTGTCATAGATTCAAGATAAGTTACAAGTGCAGGCTGCATTGAAACATCATTCAGATAAATCTGAAGGTTTGCGGAATCCTCAAGGGGATTCTCTGTAAATCCATCTGCATACTCGCCAAGATAATCAGCCTTAAAGCTCTCCCATGCTGCTTCAGCAGACACATACTCAACTCTGCTTACTTCAGGTCTTTTTTCAATAAGCGCTTTTGCAGCAAGCATTATGTCCTCGCTAGTTCCCTCGTTAAAGAAAACAGTAACGGAGACACCTTCTTCAGCAGTTTTTACAACGTGCTGGAAATTAGAAACAATTGAATAAAACACACCAAACAGGAAAAGACATGCACTGATGGTTGCTATTGAAGCAAGCGTATACCATCTGTTTCGTCTCAGGTTTTTAAAGCCCTGTCCCAGTGTATAGAAAAAACTACTCATCCTCATCGTGATACTCACCCTCTTCTTCGTCGTATATCACGACGCCTTTTTTCATAGTAACTACGCGCTTATGCATGGCGTTTACGATTTCTCTGTTGTGTGTAACCACGATAACCGTAGTGCCATTTGCATTGATCTGTTCCATAAGCTTCATGATATCCCATGAATTATTAGGGTCCAGATTACCTGTGGGCTCATCCGCAAGAAGAATATCAGGCTTATTAACCATGGCTCTGGCTATAGCAACTCTCTGCTGCTCACCACCTGAAAGGGCAGACACCTTGCTCTTATACTTTCCAGCAAGACCTACTGTAGCTAAAACAGAAGGAACATTTTTTCTTATTTCTCTAGTGGGTTTCTGAATGATGCGCTGTGCAAAGGCCACGTTCTCATAGACATTTCTGTCCTTTAACAGTCTGAAATCCTGGAATACAATTCCAAGCTTTCTTCTGAATTTGGGAATATGGCGATGACGCATTTTTCCAAGATCATGTCCCATAACAGTGATGGCACCACTGGATGGTACAAGCTCTCTTAAAAGAAGTTTGATCAGAGTAGACTTACCTGATCCACTATCACCAACTATAAAAACAAATTCACCCTTCTTGATATGAAGGGTGACTCCATTAAGAGCCGGTGCACCAGTAGAGTAGGATTTCGTCACGTTATCAAGCGTGATTATATCCTCGTCCACCTCGGGACGCACCGCTCTCCTCTTTCTTACTGCTTTTTCCATACCTTAAATCCTTTAAAAAATATTTTCTTTACCTGCGATACAACGGATTGCTCCGTTCGTGATTAATTAGTATCGCTCCATGTATTTCATGTAACGCACAACCATAAGTGCGATCTTGAATGTTATTGCATCCCCAAACACTCTAAGATCCAGGCCTGTGCTCTTCTGAAGCTTATCAAGTCTGTAAACAAGTGTATTTCTATGAATAAACAACTGTCTTGATGTTTCAGAAACATTTAAGTTGTTCTCAAAGAACTTGTCAATAGTAGACAGCGTTTCCTGATCGAATTCCTCAGGATTTCTGCCACCGAAGATCTCCTTAATGAACATCTTGCAAAGAGGGATAGGAAGCTGATAAATAAGTCTTCCAATTCCAAGCTCGCTATAGCTTATAACTGCCTTCTCCTCAAAGAAGATTCGTCCTACATCAAGAGCCATCTTTGCTTCTTTATAAGATCTGCTGACTTCCTTGATCTCGCTTATAACTGTACCTATAGCGATATGAACGTTCTTAACGCCAGCGCCTTCAAGGTGCTCCTGAAGCTCTCTGGCTGAAGCAGAAATATCCTCAGCAGACTTAAACTCAGTCACATCCTTAACTACAATTACATTATCCTCGTCAACCTCTGTTACAAAGTCGCCGCCGTTACCTACACAGTATAGTCTTACTGTCTCAAGGACATTATTCTCCCTTACCTTTTCAGCGGAGATGATCATGGTAGCTCTCTTTACATCAGCAGGAATATGAAGCTTTTTAGCTCTGCTGTAAATATCTACCAAAAGCAGGTTATCAAGAAGCAGATTCTTGATAAAGTTATCCTTATCGAATCTCTCCTTGTATGCAACGAGAAGTCCCTGAATCTGGTATGCAACCATCTTGCCGATCATGTATACACTTTCGCCGCTGCCTGCTGCCACCAGAATATACTCCAGCTGCTGCTCGTCATATATCTTGAAATACTGATGTCCCTGAACCTCCTGAGAATCAGCAGGGGATCTTACAAACTCCCTCACAGCCTCAGCAGAGAGTGAAAAGTCGGGTCTTGTAGCCGCAACCTCTCCACCATCAGTATCAACTACGCACAGATCCACATGCGCAATTCCCTTTAATCCATCTATTGTGTTCTGAAGGATTTGATTTGATATCATAAGACACTCCTAATCATATTGAGTATTTTCATATCCATTCTACTCGATAATTGCTAAAAAATCCACAAAATAATTTTGTATTTTTGTTTATTTTTCATAATAAACTTTAAAGCCTCTCAAGTCGATACAGAAAATAGAATATTAGCTGCATTTTTATCGGCTAGGAAAGGAGGTGTCTTTATGGACATACCCGAATTATCCATGGCTTTATCTATGAGTAGAGTCCAGCAGGACTGGGGTACAGCAATGCTTGCGAACAGTCTTGATATGCTTTCTGACGTGGGCGGCAGCCTTGCCGAAATGATAGACACTTCCGCGATGGAGTTATCAGTTAATCCTGACGTAGGAGCTAATATCGATATCAGACTCTAGACCATGGAACATTAAGAGAGCTACCGGACAATGCGGTAGCTTTCTTTTTGTGTTATGATGAAATCGATATTATCACTGATGGAGACTACCATGACAAACAATAACTCTCAGCAAAACATTCTCGTTTTAATATACGATAATCTGATTTCTATATTATTCTGGTTTATTTTATCTTTTCTTGCTCTTGTAAGCATAAAACACACATGCCTTGTGGACAGCTATGAAATTACTTTCTTTTTAAAGGACAAGCCCCTTATCCACATCGCCTTAATTCTGATTCTCATAACAGTATTCACCCTGCTTAAATACAGCAGTTTTATCGGTTCCCTTGAAAAAAGGCTCGAAACTGACAGTCGTTTCTTCAAAACCTTAACAGGAGCAGGCCTGTTAATCATTTTCTTTTTATCACTTTATTTTATTTTTTCTGCAAAGCTTGCACCCGTATCAGATCAGCTTTTTGTTCAGGAGGCTGCAGAGGCTTTTAGTAAAGGAGACTATTCATCCCTCGAAAAAGGTGGCTATCTTGCAGTTTATCCCAATCAGCTGGGTCTTGTATGGATAAGCTATGTATTTTTTAGCATATTTGGATTTGGTAATTATCAGGCATTTCAGATTATGAATGCCCTTTTCCTTGTTATGTTTTACAAAAAATTATCAGACATCACAGGCCTTGTAAGTCCAGGCAAAAAGCTTCCCACGCTTTCAGTTATCCTTTTGGGAATACTTTTTTATCCGCTGCAGATATACTGCACCTTTGTATATGGAACAATCCCCGGGCTTGCACTATCTGCTGCGTCAGTTTACTATGCCCTCACCTTCCAAAATGAGCTTAAGAAAAAGGATGCGATCCTCTCAGCACTTTTCATTCTTTTGGCAATGCTGTTTAAGCCAAACTATCTCATTTGTTTTATTGGAATTTTCCTACACGCTGTAATAGGTATTTTTAGAAAAAACAGTCCTGCTTCCGACTCTAAAACCGAAGCTAAGACTTCCATCAAAAAAGAAGTACTTTTCTCAGCACTTCTAATAACTGCGTTTATTGTTCAGTCAAAGCTTCCCGGAATTGTTACTTCAACAGTAACCAAAATGGATACCCCAAAAGGAGCATCATCCCTTTCATGGATTGCTATGGGCTTTCAGGAAAGTGGTCTGGCGGAAGGCTGGTATAACGGCTACAACATTAAGACCTTGCATGAGTTTGATTTCGACTCAGAGCTTCAGTCAGAAGCAGCCAAAGAAGAAATAGTATCAAGGCTCTCATACTTTGTTCATAACCCTCATTACAGTGTAGAGTTCTTCACAAGAAAGCTCACTTCTGAGTGGAATGATCCCACCTATGAAGCCTACTGGATTCTTCGCACTTCTAATAAATCCGAAGACTCCTCTGCATGGGCAAAGACCTTTATAAGCTATGATAATTATTTAAAGGGCGTGGGCTTTTTAAATTTCCTGCAGACCTTTATTCTTATAGGCGCTTTGTTATTTGCCTCCTCCAGATTATTTGCAGAAAAAAAAGTAGCCTGCCTTTCTGTTCCTATACAGTCGGCAGACATACTTCTTGAAATCATCCTTATTGGCGGCTTTTTCTTCCACCTTATGTGGGAGGCAAAATCACAGTACACTCTCACATATATAGCATTGTTATTACCTCTTTCAATCGTTGGTTATCATAGATTTATAAACGCTGTAACCAGAGCTTCCAAACAATCACTGGCACTTTTCGCAGTGAAAATGCTCATTCCAGTAGCACTTTTCGCCTTCATCTATTCTGGTTCCATCGGAAGCCACATGTCAGAAGACAATGATGCTTATCTTAGAACAATTGAAAGAGAGCTTTCAGAGTAGAATTATTTCCTTACGATTCTACTCTCTTCAATTGCAATTTTTCCTTCCTTTAACAGGTGTCCTACAGCTCGCTTGAACTCATTCTTACTCATGTTCATCTTGTTTCTGATAAGCTCAGGATCTGCCTTGTCAGTAAAAGGAAGTATTCCATCATTCTTATCCATCTCTTCAAGAATCTTATCAGCATCTGTATTTATCTGAAGATATGCCTTCTCACGCACACTAAGTGTGAGCTTTCCGTCTTCTCTTACATCTGTAATACGTGCGGTTACTTCATCACCGATCTGAATATCTCCGTAGAGTTCCTTTTTAGGAATAAGTCCAGAGAAAATATTATCAACTGCTACAAACACCCCAAAGTTTTTACTGGTCTCGTAAACTGTTCCCTTAACCCTGTCCTCTTTATGGTAAGGACTGTCTGTTCTGAGGAACTCGTATACATTCATTGTAACAGCAAGTCTTCCTGACTTATCAACGTAAAGAGCACAGAGAACCTCCTCGCCCTTTTTAACCTTCCTGGTCTGCTCTCTGAAGGGTAAAAGCACATCCTTCTCAAGTCCCCAGTCCATGAAGGCACCAATTTTTCCAACATCGCTTACTTTCAAAAATCCAACCTCTCCAAGGGTAATCTTGGGAAGTCTTGTCGTGGCAATAAGTCTGTCATCTGAATCCTTGTAAAGAAAGACCTCCAGATTATCACCTATTTCAGCCCCTTCAGGTACCTGCTTTTTAGGAAGAAGAACCTTATCCTCTTCTCCCATCTTCTCAGCGAGGTAAACGCCAAAGTCAACCTTCTTGATTATTGTAAGCTCTTGTTTTTCACCTATTCTTAGCATTTCTTTTCCTTTTCTAACTTGTCTGATATCAGCTATTTATCAGATTCTCTTTAATTCAACTATGGAGTACGCCTTGCCAGAAGCATCATTAAGTGACACCACGCAATAGAGCTCCTCATTTTCATCATTTACATACACCTTTGGATAAATCTCATCTCCAAGATGCGCCTGCTGTTTATACTCAGCTCTTATCTGCATGTTCTCTCTGGCTGTTGCCATTTTTGACAGCGCATCCACATTTTCATTATCAGCCACCTGTCCACAGGCTATAAGCGCCATCCTTATATACTGCCCATTGTTCACATGATGATTGCTGTCTAAATGATGCACGCCCACCTTTTTTACAGGCAGATCAAAACATCTTGCACCCTCCGGAAGTGCCATCTTTCTCGGAGCATATTCCATATCGAGCTTTGGTTCAACAGGATATGTTTTAACCATATCCTCGGTTATACGTGAAGGAGTTCCCTTCTCAAGATTTATCAGTGACCATATAGAATTTGCCACTGCCAATTCCTCTCCTTCTGTGGTCCTCATAAAGAAATTACGAAGCCCCATAAATCCCCTGAGTTCATAGGGAATTGTTCCAGTTATAACCTTCTCTCCAAGCTTTGGTAATCTGTTTATAACAACCTGCCAGCTATTAAGGACCCAGGCTATCCCCTCCTTCTCAAGAACCTCCATTGTAGCAGGTCCTTCCTGAGTCTGAAAGGTCGAACAATCCTGAAAATAATCTATTAAGGACTCCATGGTAAGATAGCCATCTATATCGCATTCGCTATATCTTATTCTTGAATCAAACGTGTACACAGTTGTCTTAATCCTTTCCGCCAGGGAGTATTAATCAGCTAAATCCTTTTTCACAATAATAACATATACAAGTATTGAAGCAAGTAGCGGCATAACCATCACTATTCCGTATCCATAACGGAAATCAACCACAGGTGATGCTATGCAGAGAGTTGCCTCAATCATAAGCGGATATATGAGAAGTGTCCCATACTTTCTTGCTTTTTCTCTTGATAGAAAATCCACAAGGCAGATTCCAAGAAACCAGGTATAAGCACCTATACTCCACAAAAGACCATAGATTGGCATAAACGATCCAAGCTTTATGAATATCTCCTTTGCCTTAATTACTACCTTCCCACCAATAAGCGGTGTCGAAGTAAGACCATAAGGATTTTCCATTATACCATCAATGTTGCCAACTTCATATGCCACATCAGGATAAAGATATCCTCCAACCAGATCAAACCATGCCTTTAGATAATCTGCCGGATATCTGAATAAAAGTCTGGTCCAAAGTCCAAGATATGCCATCTTATTCTGTTCGAGCACTTCAGGATGGCCTGCCCTTACAAGCTCTTTAATGTTATCAGCAAAATCAGGTGCGTAAAGCTCATGGATATAAGTTCTGTCAATCACATCATCTATCATTGAAAGGTCTGATTCAGCGACCTTCCTGTCCTCTACCAGCACTCTTGCAATCTGCTGAAGAGGCACTGATAACGATTCCACAAAATCAGGCTGCTCCACATGAAGTGCATTCATAACAGGTCCCTTGATAAGGCTTGCTATTAAAACCACCACAACAAGTGTAATCAGCATACTTTTTATCTGCTTTCTAAAGACATAGATAAAAAACGGCACCGAAAGAATAAACGCAATATATCCATTAGTCCTGAAAAGGC
Organism: Butyrivibrio sp.; assembly: GCA_015056655.1. GTDB lineage: Bacteria > Bacillota > Clostridia > Lachnospirales > Lachnospiraceae > Butyrivibrio. The sequence goes on along the minus strand of SVFV01000007.1, from coordinate 61,868 downwards.
AAAGCAAAATCCCAAGCACTGCAAACTTAACATACATCGGAAGTAAAGCCTTTGGAGCCTCTCCATTTCCGTACGCCTTGATCATTTTATATAGATTGCAGGTAAAGAGCATTAGTAGTCCCGCAAATGGAACATCCTTCCACACAGTCACTGCAAACACCGCATTAAATGGAACAAGTGCAAAGAAAAGAAGCGAAAGAATTGTAAAGCTTTTCCCAAAGCCCCTCTTTCCTTTATCGTTCCAAAAGCTCCTCACATTTTCAACAAGTATTCCACAGCACCATGCCATAAACACCATCTGGGAAAGGGTATATACTCCCATAGCCTTACTGGCATCTCCTAAGAGAAGCATTCCCAATTTGTACATTACAAAAATACAAAAGGTGTGTATCACCGGATGATGATTAGATAATGCTCTGATTCCAACAACCTGTTCATACTGGACCAGAGAATCTGCCGTCATTATCCCGGGATATTCATAGAGATAATATGGAAGCCAGCATATAAAGCAAATAGCAGCAAAAATCGCGATCATAGCTTTGCTGTTAATACGTGATCCTTCCTCTTTAGCTTCCTCCTTATCAGAAAATGGCCTGTCCAGCTCCTTTAAATAAAAGAACTCTTTTGTAGCCCATTTTCCAGATCTTTTAAGAGCAGCAGAAACAAGATAGTTAACTGCGCACCAGGCTATAATAAAAGCCCCAGCAAAAACAACAAGAATAGTAAGTCCCTTAAATAAAGAGCTGTTAAACCCTGCTGTCACTTTGCTGAATCTGACTTTGGAAATAATCGCTGAAATAATTAAAGCTATAACACTGTTAATACAGTTAACCCTTATAGCCTTCCATACCTTCATCTGCCACAGCCAATAGAAGCTTATTCCAAAAATGAGCACAGTAAAGGGATTTCTTACCGAAATCCCCATATTTACCTGCAATGCCCAGGTACACAAATATGCAAATAAAATATTTAAAAGTAAACCCCTTTTATTACTTAGGCTCATCCTTCTTTTTCCTTAAATAAACAGTAAATATACCGGTTATAAGAAGACTTCCCCACACAGCTCTGCTCATATTGCGATATCTGTACTCACGTATTACTGCATCCTTCGTGTTGTACTTCTTACCGTCGGTTGCTTCAAATTTGCCACCATATTCATACATATCGGTTTCTTCATTCTTGTAACCAGAAACTATGTAGCCCTCTTTCTTCAGCTGGCTCACTTCATCTTTAGAAAGATATGTGGGATCCATTATCAGATCCTCTTTACCAGCACTTGTCTCAGACATATATAAGGTCTCATGAACCGGGAATACTTCACAGGACACAAGGAAAATCACTCCTGCTATAGCTGCATATAACCCGGCAACTCCTATAAGTTCCTTTACATCAAGCTTCCTCTCAAATCCGATTCTGACTCTTTTTATCTTACAAAGCTTGTCTCCAAGACTAAGTCCAACTTCTTTACTGAGCGCACCTGAGCTCATATGCTTCTGACTCCACTGGAAGAAGCTTTTGCCCATGTAGATGAATGCAATATTTCTGAATGACAGGTTATAAAGGAAGGGCTCAGTCATACCCATAAGCAGAAGAACAACTATAATAGCAACCTCTATTCTGTCGTTTCTCTTAATGGAATCCCTTATAACAAGCACCCACAGGAAGTTGATGATAATAAATGTAACTACTCCAAGCTGAAGGAAAAGATACATCGGAGACATATCAAGTCCGTATGTTCCAAGTTCAAACTTGCTTCCAAAGGGAGTGAAAGGAACTCTTGAAAGATAATCCTCAGCTACCTCCCAGCGGATCTTCATACTTCCCAATTTGCCAAAGACACCTGTAAATAACTTCTGGCCAATTACCATGGGCCCTATAACCGGGAAAAACGCCATTATCGCATAGGCAATCCATATTAGTGCCTTATCCACCATGTAGAACTTTTCATGAGTTTTAAAGTAGCTGACAAGGAAAATAAAGAATACTACAGCCAGAACTCCGCCTCGTGAGTCCGAATAAACATACAGATAAATAGTAATAGCAACCATGACTACCGTCGCTATAACCCAGCGTCTGGTATCCTCCATACCCACATGATAAGCCACCAGCATTACAAGAATAAGCCATGCAACCAGAAGACTTGTAGGATATGGATAACCAAGAGAATGTCTGAACATAACTCCTCTTGGTCTCTTTGAAATCATAATGTAGTCAGACTGATATCCAAAGGCAGCCGTAAAGATGTTAAAGGCCATGCATACACTAAGTATCATAAGTGCCAGTTTCATAACGCCGTCTCTGGTAACACCCTTCATACCCGTCAGCATGGTCACACAAAGCAGTATGCCCTTTTCTCCGGAAAAATAGTAGACCGCCGCACCCAGTCCCAGAAGCAAAGCAATACAGATGCACTCAAACAATGTATGTTTGGTGCACGCAAGCTTCATACCATAGCAAACAAACCCGAGAACAAGTGCTATAGAATATATAGTTGTTCCCTCTATGACGCCTAATGACTTTGTCAAAAAGAGGATTCCAAAGTAAAGAAGATAAAGGAGCTCTGATAAAGGAATATTCTCCTTATTACTCATTTCGAAATTTCCCCCACGTATTCATCGTAATCTCGTATATATTCTGCCGCGTCATAGTGCTCGCTGGCAAGAACCAACAAAACTGAGTCAGGACTGAAATCATACATCTCCTTCCAAACCATGTTTGGAATATATATACCGGTATTGGGTCTATTCAGGCAAAAGATTGCCTCATTCCCTGCACCGTCTAATATCTTAACCTTACTAGAACCTGCTACGTTAATGAGAACAAATTCTGTTCTGCGATTCGCATGCTGTCCTCTCACTACTGTAGCATCACTTCCGTACATATAGAATGCTCTTTTTATTTCAAACGGAATATCATGACCACCCTCAACAATAACCAGTTGACCTCGTTCATCACCCATATCCTTGAACTCAATCATCTTGACCCGGTCTGTGTGATTTAACATCTTTTACTCCTATTCGTTTATTTATATCCGAAACTTAATATTTTTTTTATTGAATATGAAATATTATAAGTCTAAAATTATTATGTACTAATACTATTATAGATTGGGGGTTTGTGCAAACATTTAGCACAACATTTATTGTATGAAATTCAACAAAAATTGGTTTAACAGAAATTGGTTCCCCTATACGGTGGCAACCTGCTCGGCAGTAATACTATACCTTTTATTATCGCACATAAACATTCTGTTCGATGCACTCGGGGTACTTTTTAAATATTTTACTCCAGTTATAACTGGTATTATTATCGCATATTTGCTTAGCCCTTTGGTAGGCTTTTATGAAAAAGAACTGTTTAAAAGAACAAAAAATACAACATTAAAAAGAACACTTTCAGTCATCCTGGCTGTTGCAACGGTTATATTGGTTATCGCTCTCCTCATAATTGCTCTGATTCCTCAGATAGTGGACAGCACAACCTCCTTTATCTCGAATATTGATAGTTATGCAACATCCCTGGAAGCAATGCTTAATTCACTGAGTCTGCAGGCGGGCAATTTCCATCTGGATATTTCCGGAATCACATCCAAGATCAACACCTTCCTGTCTCAGTTCTCACAGCGTCTTCCAAGTATACTTGAGCAGGCGATATCTGTATCAGCTGGAATTGGAAGAAATGTCACCAACTCCATTCTTGGTTTCATTTTGGCCATGTACTTCCTCATGGGTCACGAACGAATTATGAGTGGTACAAAGAGACTAGCCAGACAGTTTTTGTCTCCCCAGCTTATGACAGCCATCGGAACCTTCTGGGATAAGTGCGACAAAATACTTCTCCAGTACATTACCTTCGATCTTCTGGATGGTCTTATTGTTGGTGTAGTTAACTGGCTATTTATGCTTTTTACCGGAATGTCTTACTCCGTACTTATTTCAGTTGTAGTCGGAGTGACAAACCTCGCTCCTACCTTTGGTCCTATCCTCGGTGCCATAATAGGAAGCTTTATACTTGTTTTGGTTAATCCCTTCCATGCTCTGCTTTTCCTGATATTTACCATCGTTTTGCAGACCCTGGACGGATACGTAATAAAACCCAAGTTGTTTGGAGGTTCACTTAACGTTCCTTCAATTTGGATTCTTGTCACATTGGTTGTTGGTGGCAGAATGTTCGGCGTTGCAGGAATCATGCTTGCAATTCCTTTCGCTGCTATCTTCAACGTAGTATATACCAACTGGATTGAGAAAAGAGAAGCTGCACAGGCGCTTAAAGCCGAAGCAGATAAAGAGGAATAATCTATGAAGGTTGAAGAGTATACCTATGAAGAACTTCTGAAAATGATGGATTACATGAAGCGCATGTACGATACAGTGCGCCTTGTGGATCCAGTAGAATGCAGGGAAATATCCATAGACGCTATCGGATGTCTGCATTATACCAAGGAGTGTTATTCGGTTTGGTCTGCTGTATCAAGATGCTCAAACTGCTGTAGTTATCGTGCAATGATGAGTGCGAAGAGACAGACCAAAGAAGAAATCTACCAGAACAACAGGTATCTCATTCAATCTATTCCGATAAAGGTTGAACTTCAGGATAAGTCCACCTTTGAATGCGTTCTTGAACTTATAAGTATAGATACTGCTGTAACAGAAAATGTTTCAGACAGCGCATCTCCAAATCAGGTTATTACCCCGGACGGACGCCAGATGTCACAGGGTATGACTGAATCTGATTACATCGTAACCCATGATCTTCTGACCAGACTTTACAATCTGGATGGCGTTTGCCGTGAAATAAGAAGACTCCTTGTAGAGGATCCCGACGTTGACCGTATCGTGATCACAGGCGACATTAGACATTTCAGAACTCTGAATGCTCGATATGGAAGACAGCGCGGCAATGAAGTTCTTATTGCTATTGCTGATATGCTCAGAAAGCGCTGCGGAGCAGACACTGTATATGGTCGTCTTCAGGCAGACCATTTCGTACTGTGCATGCCAGAGGAGCGTTTCGATGAAGGTCTTTTCATGGATGCCGTAGAGGAAATAGGTAAGCTTGTTGACACCGAGAATTATCATCTTTATTTCCACCTTGGAGTCTATAGAATAGATGATCATGACATCCCTGTTACAACTATGATTGAAAGGGCTGATATCGCCCTTAAATCGCTCCATGACCATCGTGAAAACATCCTCACCTATTACACAAAGAGATTGCTAAAACAGGCCGAGGAAGCAGAAGAATTCCTAAGCACCTTTGAGCAGAATCTTGCAGACGGACAATTCCACATTTACCTCCAGCCTATATTTGGAGCAGATAAAAAAATAAAGGCTGCTGAAGCCCTTACCAGATGGATAAAGCCAGACGGAACCCTGGTGACTCCCGATAAGTACATAAATATCCTCGAGAGATCTGAATATATTGCAAAGCTTGATGAGAAAAACTGGGAGCTAGTTATGAGGCAGCTTCGTTCATGGCTTAATACATCAAGAGAAAAGCTTATGATCTCCGTAAATGTATCTCCTAAGGATTTCTTCTACATGGATGCATTAAAGGTTGTAAAGAAGCTGGTACACAACTATAGAATAAATCCCGATCAGCTTCTCCTTGAATTCTCTGAAGTTGATCTGATGAATGATACAGAGCGACAGTTCGAGCTCATGGATGCCTTCCGCGAGGCGGGCTTTAAGGTTGCTGTTGATAACTTCGGAATCGGACATGTATCACTTAATATGCTAAAGAATGTTCATGCCGACTATGTAAAATTCGACAAAGCCTTTATTGCTGGCAGCGATAGCGATGAAAGAAGCCGCATGGTTCTTGAAGCCAGCATGAAGCTGTGCCAGAATCTTGGACTTAGCGTAGTAGCTGAAGGAGTTGAAACAGAACAGCAATTTGAATACCTAAAGAGTCTAGGATGTGAACTCTTCCAGGGATATTATCTATCTCATCCAATCTCAATCAAAGAATTCGAAGAAGAATATTGATGGTAAGTTAAAAGCCCTTAGCATAACGCTAAGGGCTTAATCATTGTCATCTAAGTGATATTCTCGCTACATCATATATGATATTGGGAACATGATGATATAGCATAAATATTATATGTACAGTTATTGTCACATATACATTCTTCGTACACAGATAAGCTACTGCGTAGGGAAGAGCAAGAAGCACAGCTTCAAGTAAACCAAGTGGTAAATATGCACTTCCAAAGGCACATAAGATAAGTCCGGCAAAGAAGCTTATCGCTGTAGGAAGTGGACCATCAAATCTCATTATCGCTTTTCTATAAAAGAGCTCACTCACGATAGGGCCAAGAAACATGATTGTCAGTGCATATAAAGCCTCACCGATATAACTGTTCTCCCAAGTGATATTGTAGGTTCCATCAACCATAAAGAAATTTCTCTGTATAAGATTAACCTTTACCCAGTATGCTCCAAACGCTGCTATGGTTGTAATCACTACAGGAAGCCAGAATCCCTTGATCCTTTCAAAATTGTCCTTGTAATCTTTGAATGAAAAACTCTCGCGGAAATAAACCAGAAGTACAAGATAATAAATGAAAAACAAATACAGCGTCTTGAAAGGGCGCAAAATAAATAAACATATAAATAATAATTCCCAAATTATAGGGAATGAAAACTCTTTAACTAACGCTTTCACAACGCACCTCGTGCCTGGATTTGTTTTTGACAGATAATCTGACCCATCTATAATACCACAAAACCCAAAAAAGTTTTCTAAAAAAACTCTAAGCTTATCTAATACAAATATCTCTATATAAATCAAAACTCCCCAGATAAATCTGAGGAGTGATAACTGGGCTAGTAGGATTCGAACCTACGAAATGACGGAGTCAGAGTCCGTTGCCTTACCGCTTGGCGATAGCCCACCGACAAGAATTGATTATACATATGTACCCCATATAATGCAAGTACTTTTTTAAAAAATTTAAAAAAATTTTATTCAAACTTTGAAAACGCTGACTACGCCTGCGATTGTGAACTTTATTGCAGAAGCAAAATCGTATCCGATTATATAATTTAACACATAAACCCAGATATAAGTTTCAATAATTCCAAAAACTCCACCTAAAAGTTTATTAGCTCCACCTACAATAGGAATATTCTTTATACCCTTGGCACCAGCTGCAATGCCATTAATCGCCCTGTAAATAACGATAATGATAGCTATTTTTAAAGCTGTAGCCACAATGGACAGATTATCGCCTTTAAGAAACTTATTTAAAGTATCTGTTGAAACCAATATAGCCACAAAGCCTACAGCAAGAGCAGCAATTGTCAAAAGCTCTGTAATAAGCCCATTTCTATAGCCATCTGATATTCTCCACAATAAAATAATTAATACCGCAAGTGAAACAAGCACTTGCGGCTGGGATACAAAATTCATCAATTCCATAATCAACCCTTTTAATTAACTAGTTCAATTCCAGAGTTTCTATTGCATTTTCTGTAACAAGCAGGAATTTGCTGCGGACACTTGTAGGTATCATAACCTTAACAGCCTTATCAAAGCCTGCACTGAATTTCTCATTACCATTCATATCACATAACAGGAACTCATTTTGTCCATAAATTCCTATCTGCTCATTGTCAAAGAACACATCCACATATTCAAGATCAAAGAATATGGTTGTGACCAGATCTCCCTGAGTATTGTATACCTGGAGTCTGTATGCTCCCTGTGAATCATTATTTATAAATACAACGCCCACGTATGAGTCATTATAAAATATAGAACGAATTTCTTCATTTCCAGTTAAAGCTTCCGTCTGGCTTGTAGGAACCTCTTTACCGGAGAAGAACATTATACGGTCATCTGCTGCTGCAAAAATCTTACTGTCATTCATAAACTGAACGTAAGGCACAACAGTTCCCGGATAATCATAACCACTTGCATAGTTATCTGTAGAATTCTGTCCTACAGCACCGAAGTTAAAGAAAGCGACACTGGTCTTGAGCTGTCCGTTGTCAGCTTTCAAATATGAAACACATACCAGCTCTCCACTGGGAGATATACTTACATCCATGGGATATCCACTATCCTGCATAGTCGTCTTAAAGCTTGCAAGTGTGTTCCCCTGTGCATCAAACAAATATATCCAGGTTACATCCTGATCATCAAGAACTGCTGCCACAACTCCCTGGGAAGCTACACAGAAATCTCTTATAGGAAGATTTGTGTCTATTTTCCCAAGTGAGCCTGAGGTATTTGCAACATAAATGTTATGTCCGTTGTAATCTCCTATAGCAACAACATTTTTGCAGGTGTGAATAGTAGGGTTCTGCATCTGATAGGTCTGATTCCAGAGCTGCTCCCCCTGTGAATTGACGCAATTTGCACCATCCTTACTATACTGGAGTACATATCCTCCAAGATTAATAGCATTTGATCCTGATGAATCAGAAATACGCACACTGGACGTAATATTTGATTCACTAAAATGCTTATCTCGCCAGCTTACATAAATAGCCAGCACCAGTAAAACTATAACCACAATTCCTATAACTGTTCTGACAGTCACAGCAATGCGGTGATTTCTTATTTTCTCTGTATATGAAGGCCCTGTATATTCCTTCTCCTCATCATCAGATGAGTCTCGCCTTATATACTTACTAAAATCTCTAACTTCTGCCATAATGCCTGTATTTCTTATGAAAATTTATATACCGTAACTGAATCATATTCCCTCTCAGGTCCAAATACAGGATCCGGGAAGTTATCATGATTTATGCAATCAGGATGGAACTGAGTTTCAAGACAGAAACCATCTCTCTTACCATAAGTAGCACCATCCTTAGCATTCTCAGCTGTAAGGAAGTTTCCTGCATAAAACTGGAAAGCAGGAAGAGTTGTTGAACACTGCATAGTAATGCCTGTCTCAGGGCATGTAACTGTAGCGAAGGTTCTTCTTGTGCCATCAGCACCATCAATTATAAGGTTGTGGTCATATCCGCTGCCAAGCTTAAGCTGCTCGTTATCAGCATCAATTTCCTTTCCGATGGGCTTAGCTTTTCTAAAGTCAAAAGGTGTACCCTCTACGCTTACAATCTCGCCTGTAGGGATAAGTCCCTCGCCAACAGGTGTTGTCATACTAGCATTAAACTGAGCCACATGATTCAGGATAGTTCCTGAGTTGTGACCGCCCAGATTGAAATAGCAATGATTTGTGATGTTCATGAGAGTTCTTGCATCACTTGTTGCATGATAATGAATGGATACTGCATCATCATCTGAAAGAGAATATGTAACACTGAACTCTCTGTTTCCTGAGAATCCAAGATCTCCATCCTCAGCCTTAAGTGTGAATGTTACGCTATCAGAATCCTCTGAAGCATCCCATACTCTCTTATGAAAACCATTATCGAAATCACTATGAAGGTTGTTAGGACCATCATTGATAGCCATTGTATATGTCTTGCCATCAATAGAATACTTACCATTTGCAACACGGTTCGCACTAGGTCCTACAACAACACCAAGGAAGCAGCTGTTATCAAGGTAGCCTGTGACATCATCAAAGCCAAGGACAACATCCTTCTTATCACCATTCTTATCCTTCACAAAAATATTGCGAATTGCAGCTCCATAGTTTAATACACAGAGCTCTGTGCCATTGTTGTTTGTAATATGATAACCATAAATAGGTGCACCCTGCTTTGTTTCTCCTAAGAACTCCCTTTTAACAGTCATACTTTTTTCCTCCGTCATGTTGATAAAATAATTAAAGTTCTGTTCTTCCTTCTAAAGCACGCAACAGCGTAACTTCATCTATATACTCCAAGTCTCCTCCGACCGGAACTCCGCTTGCGATTCTTGTAACCTTGATACCTGTAGGCTTTATCAGCTTACTGATATACATCGCAGTAGTCTCGCCTTCAAGACTTGAATTAGTAGCAATTATAACTTCACCAACTTCTTCATTTTGCAGTCTCTGTACCAGCTCTGTCAGCTTTATATCTCCAGGGCCAATGCCGAGCATCGGTGAAATCGCTCCATGCAAAACATGATAAACACCTTCATATTTACCAGTCTTCTCATAAGCTGCAAGATCTCTTGCGTTCTCAACCACCATGATAGTGTGATGGTCCCTGTTTTCATTGGCACAGATAGGACAGATATCATTATCTGTCAATGTATAACATTCCTTACAATAATGAACATTTTCCCTTGCATCGACTATGGAATCAGCCAGCCTTTTAACCCTTTCCTTAGGTAATCCAATCAGGTAAAAAGCAAGTCTCTGGGCAGATTTACCGCCTATACCCGGAAGGGAAGAAAGCTCATCTATAAGCTTGTTAATATGTCCACTATAAAGATCCATTAAAATGAAAGTCCTCCGAGGCCGCCAAGACCGCCGGTCATCTTGCCCATCATATCGCCCTGAGCCTTATCAACCTGCTCCATAGCCTCATTAACAGCAGCTACGATCATATCCTGAAGCATCTCTACATCATCAGGATCAACAGCATCGGGAGCAATGTTAACTGAAATAAGCTTTTTACTGCCGTTAACAACTGCCTCAACAGCACCGCCGCCAGCACTTGCCTTGAACTCTTTTGTCTCGAGCTCCTTCTGGCTCTCCTCCATCTGGCGCTGCATTCTCTGCGCCTGCTTCATAAGATTATTCATGTTACCCGGCATTCCGCCCGGGAATCCACCTCTTTTTGCCATAATTAATATCCTCCATTACTACTTACTTCGGGATTACTAAATCCTCAATATGTTACTCTTCAGAATCGTCATCCTTCTCTTCGAAGGCATTCTCATCATCAAATCCGGCATCTGCACTAAAGCCATCCATATCATCTACGGCTCCTGATACGATCATGCCCCCTGATTCTTCCTCAGAATATTCTGGTTCATCGCTTGCATCAGCACCCGATGATTCCTGCACACTCTCGCGCTCAGGCATGTTCTCTTCATTCTCAGTTACAATATCAAAATGTATTCCGGTAAGATTTATGTACTGCTCCTCTACAGGTCTGTCCTGTCCTGCATAGCGCATTTCAAATTCGATATGCTTACCTATTGCATTATCAAGAACAGTGTTAAGTTCCTCTTTACCAGGCTCGTTATTATACTTCTCAACCCTCTCCTTGTTATCAAGAACGATGAAAAGCTTTCCATCATTACCCTGGCTAAGGACTGCCTTCTCAAGATAGGTACGCATGGGATTCTGCATGTTGATTAGAATCCTGCCCCAGTCATTTACAACTCTCTTCACATCCTCAGCAACAGCCTTCTCAAGGACTTCCTTTTTAGGCGCGGGATTTACAGCCTGCGCTGAAGACCTGGCCGCTGCGCCGCCTGATGCTACCGCTATCTGTCCGCTCTGGATTCCAGACAATATCTTATCTGAAGCATCTGCCTTTTCCTCGAGGATTCTAATCCTGTCAGTTAGAGCATCGTTTCCATCTTCCATCTGCGGTTTACAGATTCTGATCAAAGCAACCTCTATAAGAATACGTTTTTGGGATGCAAAACGCAAGCTTGCAGAGAGATCAGAAAACACTCTGATATACCGCATAATTGTATCAATATCAGTATCAGCAGAGAGCTCCTTCAATATGCGGAGATTGTCTGTAGACATGTCCACCGCATCCTCCATACCATCAGATGTACTGACGAGCATCAGGTTTCTGAGATACCAGATAAAGTCGCTGACAAACTGGGTAAGCTCTCGTCCCTGAATGACAATCTCAGATAAAATCTCAAGAGCTCCGGTTACATCCTGTTTAATAAGACATGAGAACAGATCTCCAAATATCGCCGTATCCACAGCACCAAGTACATTAAGAACTCTGTCGTAGGTCAGCTCTTCGCCATAGTTAAAGGCGATGCACTGATCAAGGAGACTTAATGAATCACGCATTGATCCGTCTGCTGCCTTGGCAATGTATCTTATAGCCTTATCTTCAACCTGAACATTTTCTGCTGTAACGACTTCCTTAAGCCTGTCTGCAATGGTATCAATGGTAATTCTATGGAAATCATATCTCTGACACCTTGAGAGGATGGTTATCGGAATCTTATGTACCTCTGTTGTTGCCAGAATAAAAATAACGTATGACGGCGGCTCCTCAAGACTCTTCAGCAGTGCGTTGAACGCACCTGCAGAAAGCATGTGAACCTCGTCTATGATATATACTTTGTATTTACCTACTGTGGGAGAATATGAGATCTCATCTATGATCTCTCTGATGTTATCAACGCCATTGTTTGAAGCAGCATCTATCTCGATTACATTTCCCATAGCCGCTCCGGACTCGATTGCCTTGCAGGTCGGGCACTCTCCGCATGGATTTCCATCCTTTGGAGTCTCGCAGTTAACTGCCCTTGCAAGAATCTTAGCCACAGATGTTTTACCGGTTCCCCTGGTTCCGCAAAACAGATAGGCATGTCCGATTCTGTCAGATTTAATCTGATTCTTCAGCGTTGTCACAATATGATCCTGCCCCTTAACATCATCGAAAATCGGGGGCCTGAACTTTCTATATAAAGCTACATATGCCATTTATATAACAACTCCACCAATAAAACTTTCTCTTTGCAAAATTCTATATAATTATACCGAATTATATCTCCACCAACAATAACTTTATTGACTTAAAAGAATGCTGACCGTATAATAAAAAAGCGCGAATAATGCACAAAATAGCGCATTCCGACACGCATGCAGAGCTACTCAAGAGGTCCAAGAGGGAGCACTCGAAATGCTTTAGGCCGGTCTCCGGCGCGTGGGTTCGAATCCCACGCTCTGCGCTTTATTTTTTGTCATGGACAGAGGGAGAACACCCTCTGTTTTTTGTGTTCTCCCTCCGAATTAATTCACACTAATTCATAGCTTACAAAAGCAAATTCTTTGCTGTCCTTAGACCATGAGTTTACATTTATCGAACCCTGCCCTCCAAAGAAAGATAAAATTCTGTGTTTGCCAGAGCCATCACTGTTCATAAGCCAAAGCTCAACCTGCATATTGGGCAAATGCTCTCCCGGATCAAGGTCATCCTTTCTATACGAGAGATAGACCACCTTTTTACTGTCAGGAGAAATATGAGGAAACCAGTTGTTTCTCTCGTTGTCAGTCATCTGCTGCCTCTCAGAGCCATCAGCTTTCATTCTGTAAGCCTGCATAAGACCGCTCCTTGTGGAGTTAAACCATATATCCTTTCCATCAGGAGAAAACTCCGGCCCATCGTTAAAGCCTCCATCAGTGATACGCCACTCCTCTCCGCCGTCAGCATCTATGCCATATACGTCTACTTCAAGTCCTGAATCCTGCATTCTAAAAGCACAGTATGCCAGAGTCTTTCCGTCAGGTGACCAGCCATGTAAAAAGCTTGGTGAATTCTTTGTCACAAGCTTTGCTTCACCGCCCTCCATGGGAACGATATAAATCCTTGATGAAAATCCCTCTTCATCCGTCACTGCAGAGTTGCTTATAGCGATAAACTTTTCATCAGGTGACAGCACATGGTCATTATTACAGTCGTGACACTCGCCTGTGTTTATCATCTCCTCACTGTCTGTTTCAATATTGTAGCGATAAAGATGGCCCTCACTGTTATAGATCATCTCAGAAGCAGTATGTCTCCAGTTTGGAGCTTCTATCACTCTGTCGAATTTGTGGAGAACCTTTATTTCACCTGTTTCTACATTATAGATATTCAGATAGCTTATACTCTTATCCCTTGACTGGCCAAGGCCATTTAACAAATCATAAACATCCTTCAGTTCATCTGTTACCTCTCCATTAAAATTGTCCTGATCTCCAAGCTGAGGAATACCCATGGCTCTTGCAAATCTAAAGCATGCATTTACATCAAGGTCTCCCACCCCTATTCTGCATTCCTCTTTTTCAGAAAAGTCCTTGTAATGAAGGGACTTCACCCTGTGTGCATTCCTCCATAAAAGCTTCTCTGGATCCTCACCGCCATACATAGCCCATCCTGCATCAACCTGAGCGTATACTTTTCCAAGGCACAGATCCAAAAGATGCTCATAGACTGTCTTTCCATGAGCTTTTGCTCTGATATCTCCAGCTTCATTGTGAATCAGAACCTCTCCGCCATACTCAGAAAGCGCATCTGCCAGACGCATATACTCCATTGCAGTCCTATTTAAATTCTCATCAGAAACATCCTCAGGAGTTTTTACAACAAACTGTTTTATTCCATACTCAGTGATGAGCTTTATTATCTTTTTGCTATCCTCAAAAAGATTCTGGGAAAAGATGTGGCATGACAACACCTTTAAGTCTGCCTCTTTAATCATGCGATCATACTCATCATATTTTTCATAGTTCCATATATTATCAAATCCCGGAATTTCAAAAAATGAAATACATGGTTCAAACAGCTGATACCCCATTTCTCTTATATTTTTAAAGAAAACCAGCAAATCCTCTTTATTACTTTTAAGCGCCCCAAAGGACTGAACTCCAAATCTCATATAACCACCCTTCTTTTTTATTTAGTTTCCCAATTTAAATCTATACCAATTTAATTTTACTACCCATTTTATGCCCATGGAATTGAAAAGTTGCCAAATATATGGATTTTTCGTGGAAATATTGCCGTTTCCTATTTTATTAGACCTCTAAATTATCTATAATAGTAGAGATGGCATAAACATGCCACTGTACCAATTAGTTATTAGTATGGAGGAGAACAATGGGGAAAAGATCCATAAAGGAAGACAAGAACATTTACTTTGAAAGCCGCGAGGAGGCTGGACTTACAAGAGCACAGGCAAGTGAGATCATCGGCACCATCAGTGAAAGCCGTCTTGAGAAGCTTGAGACAGGCAAGACAACTCTCTATCCCGAGGATGTTGTGGATATGGCTGCTGCTTATAAGAAGCCTGAGCTTTGCAACTACTATTGCACACACGAGTGCCGCATTGGTAAGGACAACGTTCCCGAAGTTAAGATTTCATCTCTTTCAGAGATCGTTCTTGGAATGTTATCAGCACTTAACTCTATGGAGACTCAGAAGAACAGGCTTATCGAGATTACAGCCGATGGCGAGATTTCAGATGACGAGCTTCCTGATTTCGTAGAAATCCAGAACCAGCTCAATCAGATTGACCTCACTGTTGAATCTCTTAAAATCTGGGTAGCAAACACCATTGCCGAAGGAAAGATAGACAAGAAAAAGTTGAACGAGCTTATGAGACACTAATTTGCGAAACATACTTTTTTCTTAGGAGGAGCTTATGAGCAATATTTCCAAAGTAAAAACTGCTGTTGTTGGCTGTGGAATGATAAGCGATATATACATTCGCAATCTTTCTGAGCTTTTCACCATAACGGATTTGGTTGCTCTTTCAAATCGCAATCTGGATAAAGCAAAGGAGAAGGCAGCATTTCATAAGATAGATAAGGTGATGTCCATTGATGAAGTCGCTGCTGATCCTGACATAGAGCTGGTGGTTAATTTAACACCCGCTCCTGTTCATTATGACATCATAAAGAAGATGCTCCTTGCCGGTAAGCATGTCTACACTGAGAAAATGTTTACCACAAATATAGGGGAAGCAAAAGAGCTTGTAAGAATCGCAAGAGAGAAAAACCTGCTCATAGGAGTTGCACCAGACACCGTTCTTGGTGCTGGAACTCAGACTGCAAAGCTTGCCATTGATAGAGATATGATCGGCAAGGTTACAGGAGGCGTAGTTTCCATAAACAGAAATCAGAACCTCAATTCTGAGCTTTTCAGATTTCTTCAGGATGATGGCGGAGCACTCCCTTACGACGTAGGAATTTACTATATTGCTACTTTGGTCACCTTGCTTGGGCCAGTTAAAGCAATAAGAGCATTTGCTGCTCCTTCGATCACTCACGAAAGAGAATATCTTTACACAGATGAGGAAAAGGACAGCTGGCAAATCCCCGGAAGCAACGTTGTAGCTGCCAGCCTTGAATTTGAAAGTGGTCCTTTAGTTAGTCTTCATATAAATGGTAATACCATAAATGGCGAGCAGAATCTCATAATGCTCTTTGGAACAAACGGCATCATGAAGGTCGGCAATCCCGATTCATTCAATGGCAAAACTGAGATTTTACTCCCTGAAAATGACTGGGTTACTCTTCCGTTTACGCATGGATACGATGGAGTTAATAAAATGAGTGAGCCCACATTCTTTGATCACTACGGATCAAGAGGCGTAGGTGCTGCTGAACTTGCTTATTCCATAAGAGTAGGCAGAACTAATCGCTGCAGCAAAGAATATGGCCTTCACTGTATGGAGGTTCTTACAGGAATAGACATAGCTGCAGAGAGCGGCGCTACCTACTATCCAGAGTCCAGATTTGAAATGTCCGGATTAAAACCAGGCTATTACTCCACTACCTTTAATGGTTTTGGAAGAGGCGATGCCGAGAGATCACTAATTTAATTATTCCATAAAACAAAAACTGCCCTGTTAACCAATAGGGCAGTTTTATTTTTATCCATTAAACTTCAAGAGCTTCGCGTATTGTATTTCTTACAGCGCCTGGTCCCTGAAGCTCTTTTACCAAGTAAGAAACAACAAGATCTGACATCTTCTCTTCTACGAGATCAACACCAAAAATTGTCTTGTTCTTTAAGAGAGGAAGCACCTTATCCTTAACAGCTTCTTCATCCTGTTCTCCAAGCTTTAAGTCCTTAACATATACCCTTACTTCATCAAGCAATGGATCAGGGCTAAGCTCGAACTCATTACCATTATCGTCGATTCCCATGAGATATCTCACCCATCCAGCATATACGAGGGGAATGAACTTAAGATCATTTACAGTCTTCTTTGTCACTTCTTCGCTTACGCCAGGAGCGAACTTTCCATCTCTGTATGCCTTAATGGTCTCACCAAATCTGATGGGAAGCTTTTGTGAAGTATCGCAGGCAATTCTCTGCGGTGTATCAGGCATGAAAGGATTGGGAATTCTGACTTTAACTACAGTATCAATGAATTCCTTAGGGTTCATGACCTCGGGATCTGTTACAACAGGAAGTCCCTCTACGTAGCCTATCTCATTTACAAGTCTCGTAAGGTCCTCATCCTTCATTTCCTCAGATATCTTTGTAAATCCGAGAAGGCATCCGTAAACAGCAAGAGTTGTATGAAGGGGATTAAGGCATGTGCAAACCTTCATTCTCTCAACCTTGTCTACATGCTCCTTATCTGTAAAAATAACTCCAACCTTTTCAAGGTCAGGTCTTCCATTGGGGAATTTATCCTCGATGACAAGGTATTCACTCTCCTCAGCATTAACAAAAGGAGCAACCCATGTGTTCATCTTTGTAACAACAGGCTCAAGAGCTTCGATTCCATCGCCCTTTAATATCTCCTCTACAGAAGCATCAGGTCTTGGTGTAATCTTATCTATCATTGACCAGGGGAAGCTTACAAGCTCTGGATTCTCTACATACTTAAGGAAGCCCTCCTCTGCAAGTCCCTTATCTGTCCACTCCTTAGCAAAAGCATGCATAGCATCATACAACTTGTCACCGTTATGTGAGCAGTTGTCTGTACTAACCATCGCAATATTTTTCTCCCCTGCCTTAAAGCGAGCATATAAAAGGGCTGCAACTTTTCCAATGTAGGAAACAGGTGCCTTAGGTCCATTTTCCATGTCCTGCTTCACAGCAGAAAGCATCTGGCCTTTACCATCTACCAGAGAATATCCCTTCTCTGTAATTGTAAAGGTTGCAAGCTGAAGTGAATCCTTTGAGAAGATTTCTTTAAGTCTTGTAAATTCTTTATTCTCTTCTCCATCAGCTGCAGTTGTATCAAGAATGCAGGATTCAGCTATACTTCCAATTACATTCTTTTCAATCTTTCCATCTGACTTAAGAGTTACTAAAAGTGAAAGATTGTCATGAGGGCGATACATCTTTTCAATAATCTCATAGTCAAAGCCCTCAACAACTACGATTCCTGTATCATCAATTTTTTCTTCAAGCATTCTCTGTGACAGATTAGCCTGAAAAGCTCTGAAAATATTTCCAGCTCCAAAATGAATCCACTTGGGATTTTCCATGGTCTTTGCAATCATCTCATCTACATCATACTGCGGCAGATGGTATCCCTTATTAGTCCACTGCTCTTTATTCTCAATAATGTTTTTCTTATTAAGCTCCATTTTGATATACCTCGTATAGTTTATTCAGGATTAGACCTGTCATCTTATGCTCTGTGTGCCTTATCGATTGCTTCCCAAAGACCATTTAAGTATGTTGCGCCAAGTGCTCTGTCATAAAGTCCATATCCAGGCATAGCCTTCTCACCCCATATCATTCTGCCGTGGTCAGGACGAATAGGGCCGCTGAAGCCTGTCTCATAAAGCGCTCTCATGATCTCATACATATCGAAGGTTCCGTCTGATGAAAGATGTGCAGACTCCTCAAAGTTAGTAGGAGAAATAAACTTAAGGTTTCTAACATGTGCAAAATGAATTCTTCCCTCAAGTGCTCTTATCATGTGAGGAAGGTCATTTTCAAGGCTTGTTCCGTATGATCCGGAGCAGAAGGTAACACCGTTGTGAACATCATCTACAGCCTTCATAAGTCTTAAAATATTCTTCTCATTATTGATGATTCTTGGAAGTCCAAAGACTGACCATGCAGGATCATCGGGATGGATAGCCATCTTGATATCATATTTGTTGCAGACAGGCATTATAGCTTTAAGGAAATAGACAATATTCTCAAAAAGCTTCTCCTCGTCAATATCCTTATACATCTCAAAGAGCTCTTTTACATGCTCCATTCTCTCAGGTTCCCAGCCAGGCATAACTGTTCCGTTTGTATCACCTGCAATAGATGAAAACATCTTCTCAGGATCAAGTGCATCTACAGCTTCCTGTGTGTATGCAAGAACTGTTGAACCATCCTCTCTGCGTCTTGCAAGCTCTGTTCTAGTCCAGTCGAAAACAGGCATGAAGTTGTAGCATACCATGTGGATATCTTCTTTACCAAGATTTTCAAGGGTGTCAATGTAGTTCTGAATGTGCTCATCTCTCTGAGCTGAACCAGTCTTAATTGCATCAGATACGTTTACTGATTCAATACCGGAAATATGCATGTTTTCTGAAGCAACTTCCTTTTTAAGATTTGCGATTTCCTCTCTAGTCCAGAGTTCACCTGCCTGCTTGTCGTAAAGAGTAGTAATTACTCCCTTTACTCCAGGGATCTGTCTTATCTGCCAAAGCTTAACAGTATCAAAATTTGTGCCATACCAGCGAAGTGTCATTTCCATAATTTTCCAGCTCCTTTATATAAATAATCTATTTGTTTACTGTGTTTTTACTTTATTCATGATATGTTTTAACAGCATTTTCTACCATTGCACTGTTTGTTTCCTTGTTTGCAAAATTTGCTGCCTATCATATAATTGTTTTATATTCGGAGGGATATATATGAAAAAGAATCTTCGATCTGCTTTCAATACCAGACAGTATATGATTTCCAAGGATTTCGAGATCTACTACTACAGCGATCTCGGGCTAAAAACTCTGAGTTTACATAGCCATGATTACTATGAGTTTTATCTCTTTTTAGAAGGGGACGTCTCGATTGAAATAAATCCCCCCCTGGGAGAAACAATAAAAAAGGCACTCTCTCCTGGAGATCTCATTTTGATACCTCCGGGAGTTGAGCACCATTCAATAATCCAAAATTCCGATGTCCCTTACAGACGTTTTGTTTTCTGGATAAGCAAGGAATACTGCGAGCGCCTCATGGAAGACTCTGTCGATTATGTCTATCTCTTTCAGCAGGCTACCTCGTTTAAACAGTATTACTTCCCTTTAAATCCGGCTGATTACCATCTCACAGTTTCCAAGATTCTTCGTCTTCTGGAAGAAACTCATTCTGAACGATATGGTAAAAACGCTACTATTCATCTTTGTATCTGTGACATCATACTAACTCTTAACAGGGCTATTTATGACGAGAAAAACCACTTAGAAATGGGTGAAGAGGTTTCTCTTTTCCAGAATTTGATCTCATACATCGATACAAATATTGAACAGCCGCTTTCACTTGAAAGCCTTGCCGGTGAGTTTTATGTGAGCAAATTTTATATCTCACATCTTTTCAAGGATACCCTTGGAATATCACCACACCAGTACATTTTGAAGAAACGTCTCTCACTATGTCGCGACTCCATAGTAAGTGGTAACTCCATAAGTGCTGTCTTTGAACGCTATGGTTTCAGGGATTATTCCAGCTTCTTTAAGGCCTTTAAAAAAGAATATGGACTATCTCCCAAGGAATACCAAAGCCTCTACAGTGTGATAAAGAGTTGATCCTAAATCGTATACCGAAAAAGCAAGTCATGCTCGATTTTCCATTTGTCGTCTTAGTTTACGCCATGTCTCCTTTTTCGGTATAGCTTATTTAATTATCCCATGCATTAAGTGTTGGCATCGTATACTAAACGTATACCTCTTAACTCCTTACAGCTGTTAAAAAAGGAATTCACAAGACGAATATCCTGTGTCTGAAAACATCAGATTTCGATGCCTGATGATATTACCATCTTATTCCTTTTTATGTCAACCATAATTTTTTACAGGGACGCAGTTTCTAAAAATATAATATTTACTTTATTATTTGATTATAAGGCTATTCCACTCAATTTAGACAAATCAGATAAACCATATTTTGCAGCCAGTTCCTGGAAATTGGTATCTAACTCACCAGTATCCGTTTTAAGGTATTTGTCATAGGCTGACAGATTAGAAATAGCATTTAATGTAGAATTCTGAAGTGATCCAAGAGTAGTGCTTCCAGACTCATCTTCATCATCCATATTTCCAACAGCAAGGCTCTGGAACAGCGAAGATGTGAAATCACCTGCATCAGTCAGAGAGTTCTGCAAAGTATCCTTCATAAGTGCTGCATACAAATAATTCTGCATTATAAGCTCACTCCTGGCCTCACTCTCCATTCCGCTATTTGTATATACGGATGCAATATTCTGGAGACTATTTGCAATGTCATCATCAACTCCTGTGGACTGCATTGCAGCGCTTAATATACTTGAAAAGCTGCTACTTCCAGCGAGTTCTGTGAGCATGCTTCCAACGGAAGAAGCTCCACTTAATGCACTTGTAGCCTGATTTGTAAGCGATGATAAATTGGTATAATTGGAAACTATTGAAGAAAGATAATCGTAATCCATGTCCCCCACACATTCCACAATATCTTGTGGCCCCCATTAACACATAAACAATATGTTGCTAACTTTTTATATATTATCGCACATTTTGATGTCAATTTGATTGATGTTTTTTAATCAATTTAATTTTTTATTCAATCAAAAAGCCACTGCTGAAATTATCAGCAGTGGCCTCATTTAACTCATATTTCTATTCAGATTACTGAACAGTTACGCTTGTGATGTGAGGATTAACCTTCTCATACCAGTAAAGGAATCCTTCCATATCTACAACATCACCAACATTAAGTGCTTCTACAGCCTTGTATACATCTGTGTCCTTGCCACAAAGGTAAGACTCAACAGTGAATGTATATGTGTTTCCATCTACAGAAACGTTGAAGTAAAGGTCATCACCCTGTGAACCTGAACCATCCCAGTTGTAAAGGAATGCTACTTCGTTACCATCAGCATCTGTGCTGGGCTCTACTGTCATGCCCTTGAATGAAGCGAACTCGTTCTGGTGATCGATGAGTGCCTCATCAGTAAGAAGTGATGTCGCATCTAAAGGCTCAGCAACATAGTTACCATCTTCGATCTCAAATGTAGCATCAACGATTTCTACTTCGCCTGACCACTCTGACTTGAAACCAGAAACCTTAATCTTTGTACCTACTTCAAGCTTCTCATAGTCTTCCTCTGAGCAAGGCATGTTGTAAAGGAAGTATGCACCATCCTCAGCCTGTGTGTAGAATGTAGCGTTACCAACGCCTTCGTTCTCCCACCAGCCCTGCTTAGCCTGAACATAAGTCTCAACTGTTACAGGTGAATCAAGATCAGCTGCTACATACTCTTCGTGAGTCATTACATCACCTGTAGCCTCAGCTGTCTCCTCTGTTGTCTCTTCTGTTGTCTCTTCTGTAGCTTCTTCTGCAACTTCCTCTGAAGCCTCTTCTGTTGCTTCCTCAGCAGTCTCTTCAACTGCCTCTGTGCTTGCCTCAGCTACAGCCTCTGTGCTGTCTGCTGTTGTAGCGTCATTTCCCTTGCTGCCACAAGCTGTCATGCCAACAACAAGTCCCATCGTTAATAAAGTTGCGAGTATCTTTTTCATAATTTCTTCTCCTCTTTTGCTGGTCGGCTGCCTTTATTTGGCTCACCGCCGTTAATAGGTTATTTATTCCTCAACATCAACTGTTCTGATGTGGAGTTCCTCAAGCTGCTTTTCCGATACCTCGCCAGGAGCGTTCATCATAACGTCCTGAGCATTCTTGTTCATCGGGAAAGGAATGATCTCCCTAATGGAGTTCTCACCTGCAAGAAGCATGATCATACGATCAACACCAGGTGCAATACCAGCGTGCGGCGGTGCACCATAGCAGAATGCATTGTACATTGCAGGGAATTTAGCCTTAACATCATCTTCACCAAGGCGAACCATCTCAAATGCCTTGATCATAATTTCAGGATCATGGTTTCTTACAGCACCTGATGAAAGCTCAACGCCATTACATACAAGGTCATACTGATCTGCCATGATATCCAAAGGATCTATCTCGCCACGCTCTGCCTTAAGAAGTGTCTCCATACCACCACTGGGCATTGAGAACGGGTTGTGACAGAACTCAAGCTCTCCTGACTCCTCGCCAATCTCGTACATAGGGAAATCAACTATCCAGCAGAATGAATACTGCTCCTTATCCATATGTCCAGGAACAGCTGCGCCAAATGTCTTAATTACGACACCAGCTGTCTTCTGAGCCTGTCCAAGCTTACCAGAACCAATAACAACAAGGTCTCCAGCCTTAAGTCCAAGTGCAGCAATAACTGCGTCCTTTTTCTCCTGAACAAACTTAGCAATACCACCAACGATCTCGCCATTCTCATCAAGTCTGAACCAGTAAGGCTTAGCACCTGCCTGTACTTCAACGTCAGCGATATTCTTATCGATAAACTTACGGCTCTCCTTGAAGTCTGAGATTACAACAGCTTTGATTCTTACATCTGTAGCATCTCCAGCCTTAAGAGCACCCTCGCTTGCCTCAGCTGCTTCTGCTGAAACAGTGCTTGCGAAAGGTCCAAAACCGCAATCCTTAAGTACATCTGTAGCATCCTGAACTGTAAGGTCAATACGAAGGTCAGGCTTATCTGTACCATACTTCTCCATAGCCTCAAGATAAGGAATTCTTGCAAAAGGAGCCTCTGAAGCTCTGTCATAGGTTCCATACTTTGCAAAGATAGGAGGAAGTACATCCTCACAGATAGCGAAAACGTCCTCCTGAGAAGCAAAAGCCATCTCCATATCAAGCTGATAGAACTCACCCGGGCTTCTGTCACCTCTTGCGTCCTCATCACGGAAGCAGGGAGCAATCTGGAAGTAACGGTCAATTCCAGATGTCATAAGAAGCTGCTTAAACTGCTGAGGTGCCTGGGGAAGTGCATAAAACTTACCAGGGTGCTTACGAGCAGGTACAAGATAGTCACGTGCTCCCTCAGGTGATGAAACAGTAAGGATAGGTGTTGTGATCTCCAAGAAATCATGCTCTATCATTGACTGTCTAAGAGCAGCAATTACCTTACTTCTAAGAATAATATTCTTCTTAACCTCAGGATTTCTAAGATCAAGATAACGATATTTCAAACGAGCAGTCTCGTCCGCCTCTCGACTTCTGTTAATTTCAAAAGGAAGCTCGTTGTATCTGCAGCGTCCAAGAATCTCGATCTTCTCAGGAACAACCTCGATATCACCAGTTTCCTGCTTAGGGTTCTTAGAGCTTCGCTCTCTTACAACACCCTCTACAGAAATTGTTGATTCCTTATTGATACCCTTAACGATCTTCATCATATCTTCACTCTCGATGACGATCTGTGTTGTACCATAGAAATCTCTAAGAACAACGAAGCCAAGCTCTGCGCCGACTTCTCTGAGGTTCTCCATCCAGCCCACAAGCTTAACTTTCTTGCCTGCGTCTTCAATTCTCAGCTCACCGCATGTATTAGTACGTGACTGCATCATTTTCTAAATCTCCTTAATAACTATTGATAAATCACTGAAACATTTTACCCCTTTTAGAGTTTTCCTACAACTATTAATGTATTTTGTCATAGAATTTCTCTGCAAAAGTAAAAACCGAGCATGCAATTGCATGCCCGGCTTTTGAGAATATGAGAAAGAAATTGGTCAATTTTTGACAATCATCTTTCCACCACGTTTAGATACTACGTCGAAGATAACAGCTGCAAGAAGTACAACACCCTTTACAACCTTCTGCATATTTGCATCGACGCCCATAAGTGACATACCAAGGTTGATAACACCCATAAGTACAGCACCGACGATAACTCCAGGAACTGTTCCGATTCCGCCGTAAGCAGAAGCACCACCGATGAAGCAGGATCCGATAGCATCCATCTCATAGTTCTGACCATATGTAGGCTGAGCTGATGTAAGACGAGCGATTGTTACCATACCTGCAAGTGCTGCAAGGAAGCCCATGTTGGTATAAGCAAGGAAATAAACCTTGTTAGTATTGATACCAGAAAGCTTTGTAGCCTTCTCGTTACCACCTACTGCGTAGAAGTAACGACCTACTGTTGTGTTGTTTGTGATGTAGCCATAAACAAGAACTACTACCATAACCCAGATAAGAACTGTAGGAATACCCTTATGCTGAGAAAGCTTGTAAGCGAAGATAACGATAACTGCTGCTACAGCAACAAGCTTTAAAATGAATGTCCAGAAAATCTCAACATCATAACCCTTTGACTTTCTCTTAATACGGCCAGATACCTCAAGAAGTACGAATACTGTTGCAGCAATAAGTCCGCCAAAGAGACATGTAAGGTTAAGTGTTCCATTTCCAAAAATATCGTGGATATAGCAATCAGCACCGCCACCAAAGAGGTTAACGAATGTTGTCTTATCCTTGATAGAAACTGTAAGTCCGTTAAGTACTACGTTTGAAAGCCCTCTGAAAACAAGCATACCAGCTAGTGTTACGATGAAAGGAGGAATTCTAACAAACGCAATCCAGAAGCCCTGGAAAGCACCGATACATGTTCCAAGAAGGATCATAGCGATAATTGCTACAGGGATCGGAACATTCATGTTAACCATGAGTGTTGCACCAACTGCACCTACAAAACATACTACTGAACCAACTGAAAGATCGATGTTACCACCGGTCAGGATACACAACAGCATACCTGTTGCAAGAATGAACACATAAGCGTTCTGTGAAATAAGGTTACTTACGTTCATGGGAAGGAGGATTGCTCCACCTGTTCTCCATGAGAAAAATGCAACTACAACGATGAGTACTAATATCATCGTATTCTTCTTTAAAAATCCCAAAATCTGATCTTTACTCATTACTTACCTCCTTTTTTCCGGATGACTGTAATATATAAGTCATAATCTTTTCCTGAGTAGCATCTTTGCCCTCAAGCTCTCCAACCATTCTGCCTTCATTCATTACATAAATTCTGTCGCACATGCCCAGAATTTCCGGAAGTTCGGAAGAAATCATGATAACTGATTTACCCTCAGCTACCAGCTGGTTGATAATACAATAAATTTCATATTTAGCACCTACGTCGATACCTCTTGTAGGCTCATCTAGAATCAAAATGTCAGGGTCAGCGAACATCCACTTAGCAAGGAGAACCTTCTGCTGGTTACCACCACTAAGATTTCCAACATTCTGCTCAACTGTAGGACACTTGGTCTTGAGCTTTTCTTTATACTCAACAGCAACTTCGTATTCTTTATCTTTGTCGATTACCTTTTTGTTGCTTACTTCGTCAAGATTTGCAAGTGTTGTGTTGATCTTGATAGGATTTGTAAGGATAAGTCCGTTACCCTTTCTATCCTCAGTAACGTATGCCAACTTATGCTTGATGGCATCCTGTACTGTGTTGAGGTGAACTTTTTCACCCTTGATAAACAACTGACCGGAGATATTCTCTCCATAACTTTTTCCGAAAATACTCATTGCAAGCTCAGTTCTACCTGCACCCATAAGTCCGGAAATACCGAGTACTTCACCTTTTCTGACATTAATATTTACGTCATTAACAATTTTTCTTTCGCTGTATAATGGATGATAAACATTCCAGTTCTTTACTTCCATCATAACTTCGCCAATATGAGATTCTCTCTTAGGGAATCTGTCGGAGAGTTCACGTCCTACCATTCCCTTGATGATTCTGGGTTCTGAGAAATCATCAACACCCTTTGTAAGAGTCTCAATTGTTGAACCATCACGAATAACTGTGATCTTGTCAGCAACATAAGAAACCTCATTGAGCTTATGAGAAATGATAATAGAAGTAAGTCCCTGCTCAGCCTTAAGCTTTAACAGAAGATCCAAAAGAGCCTTTGAATCTGTCTCGTTAAGTGATGATGTAGGCTCATCCAGGATAAGGAGCTTAGCATTCTTGGAGAGTGCCTTTGCAATCTCAACAAGCTGCTGCTTACCAACACCGATATCCTTGATCAGTGTCTCTGAGCTCTCATTAAGTCCAACTATATCAAGATATTTACGTGCAAGGTCACTGGTTTCATTCCAGTTGATCTTGAACTTTGTTCCTCTTTCGTTTCCAAGGAACATGTTCTCTGCTATTGTCATGTAAGGAATAAGTGCAAGCTCCTGATGGATAATAACAATACCCTTCGCTTCACTATCCTTGATTTCATTAAATTTGCAAATTTCACCGTTATAAACGATATCTCCCTCATAAGAACCGAAAGGATAAATTCCACTAAGGACGTTCATAAGAGTGGATTTTCCCGCACCATTTTCTCCAACCAGAGCGTGAATTTCACCCTGCTCAACTTTAAGATTAACGTTATCTAAGGCTTTCACACCGGGGAAGGTCTTGGTGATATTTTTCATTTCCAACAATATCTGCGCCAATGTTACCCCTCCTTCTCTCTCATATTCTTTAGGTATTTCATCTTAATTATTAAAACTTTCTAAACAATTTAATACTTCGCATAGATAGAGGCGGGTCTGTTGGCCCGCCTCTGTTAAATTAACTTTGATCTGTCAATTACTGAAGATCTGACTCTGAATAGTAACCAGAATCGATAAGAAGCTCTTTATAGTTGTTGATGTCTGCGAATACAGGCTCGCAAAGGTATGAAGGGATAACTCCAGTACCATTGTCATATGTCTCTGTATCGTTTACAGGTGCTTCTGTGCCCTTCATGATAGCGTCAACCATCTCAACTGTCTTAGCTGCGAGGTCACGAGTATCCTTGAAGATAGACATTGACTGCTTACCAGCGATCATGTTCTTAACGTTAGCAACGTCACAATCCTGACCTGTGATGATCGGCCAATCACCTGTGTAGTTAGCTTCAAGAGAGTTTGTAGCACCAAGTGCTGTAGAGTCGTTTGAGCAAAGAACTGCATCAAGCTTTGTTCCATCAGCATAGTTAGCAGAGATGATAGCATCCATTCTGGACTGTGCTGTCTCTGTTGCCCAGTTAGCTGTTGCAACTTCGTCGAACTCAACCTGGCCAGACTTAACTACAAGCTTGCCCTCGTCGATGTAAGGTCTAAGAACGTCCATAGCACCGCCGTAGAAGAATCTTGCGTTGTTGTCACCGGGATCACCTGTAAAGATCTCGATATTGAAGGGGCCATCTGCATTCTTGAGGTCAAGCTGCTGCTCGATGTACTCACCCTGCTTTGTTCCTACCATGTAGTTATCGAATGTAGCATAGTAAGAAACAGCGTCTGAGTTCATGATAAGACGGTCATAAGCGATAACTGAGATACCAGCTTCCTTAGCCTGTGCAAGAACTGTTCCAAGTGAATCACCATCGATAGATGCGATAACCAGAACCTGTGCTCCTGAACTGATCATGTTCTCAATCTGAGAAACCTGTGTAGCGATGTCGTTTGATGCATACTGAAGGTCAACTGTGTAACCAGCTGCCTCAAGCTGCTGCTGCATGTTTGCGCCATCCTGGTTCCATCTCTGAAGATCCTTGGTAGGCATTGCAACACCGACGATACCGCCGCCAGCTGTTGTCTCAGCTGCTTCTGTTGTCTCAGCTGTTTCCTCAGCTGCTGCCTCTGTTGTCTCTTCCTTTGTCTCCTCTGCAGCAGGAGCCTCTGTTGTTTCGTTAGAATCTGTAGTAGCAGGTGCTGATGATCCGCCGCCACATCCAACTAACATAGATGCTGTCATAGCCACAGAAAGAAATGCGCCTAAGAGTTTCTTCTTCATAATTGTTACCCTCCCTAGAGTATTTTTGATTTCGACACAGCACTATGCCATGTCCTTACACAGATAAGTTAACACAGAACTATTAGGAATAATTTTTGAAATACAGCATATTTTTATTTTCTAAAAAAACAAAAAAATAGCTGTGCTAGCATTTTTTTGCTAACACAACTATTCCTAAGTCAAAATCGTGCTATATCAGTTTCCCTTGTTAATCTGCGCTTTTACCAGGAACATTCAGATAAACGTCCTCTTTTAGGTGGAAACCGCTCTTAATTATTACACTATCCATGTTGTCCTGCGTTACACTAACAGGCTCAATCTTCAGATATGGAACCTCTCCTTTTTCGGAGGTGTATGTTGAAAGCTTGGACTCATCAATCTCTTCGCCTTTGGCAAGGGCTACGGCTGCTCCTGCTGCCTCTCTTGCAAGCTTCTCTATAGGCTTATACACAGTCATAAGCTGAGTTCCTTCAACAATTCTCTGACAGGCCTCCAGGTCCGCATCCTGTCCTGCAACAAGCTTTTTCTTGGCAAGCCTCTTCTCTGATAAAGCGTACAC
This sequence comes from Butyrivibrio sp., assembly GCA_015056655.1. Lineage (GTDB taxonomy): Bacteria > Bacillota > Clostridia > Lachnospirales > Lachnospiraceae > Butyrivibrio. The sequence goes on along the minus strand of SVFV01000007.1, from coordinate 32,896 downwards.
CACCTTGCTTGCAAGATCGTCATTTCCGCACATTATTGCATCAACCTGCTCTATTGTCTCCATATTGTCAAAAACATAATCACTTGCAAGCTCAGCTTTCCAGCCGTCCACATGAAAAATATCCACAACCTCAACATTATTTTCTTCCATAACATTAAGGAATCCAGCTTCAACCATGGGAACATTATTGTCTGTAAGAGGTCCGCAGAGCATTAGCACTTTATTGTTCTTTAGTCCGGACTTTAAGAAAGCTTCTGCAATAAGCTGTCCTACCAGTTCATTATCAAAGGAAACATAGAGATCTACATCTGCGTTAGGGATAGGTCTGTCATACGCAACAACCTTTATTCCCTGATCCTTCGCCTTCTCAACACTGCTTGCAATGGCATCCGCATCAATACTTACGATGACAATGATATCCATTTTCTTTTTAATGAAATATTCAATTTGATTTTTCTGTTCTTCTACATCTCCATTAGCATTCTGCACGTTGACATCAGCGCCAAGCTCCTTAGCTGTAGAAACAAATACATCCCTGTCTCTTTGCCATCTCTCTATAACAAAGGAGTCAAAGCACATGCCTATCTGGATTTTATCTGAGTCTGTCTTTTTCTGATTTTTAACTGTAACCTCTTCCCCGCACCCACTAAGCATTGAAAGAAGCATCAGCATTATTATAATGCTGCTTATAATTCTTTTCCCTATTCTATTCATATAGCTATACCCGGTTAGTTATTATTTTCTTTGTATTCTGTCGGAGTAACACCCACATTTTTCTTAAAGCTTCGGCTAAAGTAGTTAGGATCTGTATATCCACAGGTAGCACAAATTTCCTTGATGGACATATCTGACCCGGAAAGGAGTTCTTTAGCCTTATCTATTCTGATATTTGTAAGATACTCAATAAAGCTGTTTCCGCTTTCCTCCTTGAATATCTTACTAAAATAGTAAGGCGAGATATTTACAGTTCTTGAAACATCATCAAGAGAAATATCCTTGTCAAAATTATCCCTTATGTACTGCTGCGCTGTCTTTATAATGTCATTCGATCTCTCATCACGCTTGTTTATGACATTCTGGCAGGCATTGTTCATCTTATCAAGGAACCACTCGCTAAGTTCCTCCGGAGTTGTAAGTTCCATAATCTCCGGCAGATAATTATCTCTTCCTGAATAGCGATAGGTCTGACCACCATTCTGATAGGATAAATGCTCAGCATAAAGAGAAAACTCTAAAACCTTAAGGCGCATTGCCATAAGGTCTCCGTCCTTTGCCCTCTGGCACATCCAGTCAGAATACTTTGTAGCATATACCATCATGCCATTCATATCCCCCTTGGAAATAGCTTCAAACATCGGCTTCTCTAAATCCTTAGGATAATCATCCTCATAGTCGCAGCTGATAGTAAGGTCATCCACATGTGCTACAGAAGAAGTAGTAGCAATAAGCGCATTCAATGCCTCTCTATAGGAATCCCCAAGCTCGCGAAGAGGCTTTACTCCGCCAATTCCAACTCTGAAGCTTATGTCTGTCTTTTTCCTGAGGGACCTTGCAAGCTCCCTGGCCTTACTGATAAGCTCAATTCTCTCGTTATATTCAAGGCTATCCTTTTCACAGGGGATGAGGACTGCGATTTTGTTTGACATTACGTTACCAATCTTGCAATTAAAGTAATCCTTTACCCCTTCTCTTATCTCACGATATTTTCCTGAAATCTTAACAGAGCTTCCGATGGCGTTGGTCATGTGGTGCCCCTCCTGGGAATCACCACATACAATAGCAAGCATATAGCCATAGCTCTCAGTTATGCCAAGAATAGTTCTATAGTTTTCTATGTCCTCGTCGAACTGCTCCTGCAAAAGGATATCGTAAATAAGTCCGTTCTCGATTATAGGCTCGACAGTCTCCAGCTTTTCTTTAATAAGAAGCTCATTGCTTCTCTTTTGTCTGTCGGAATCAATCTGAGCCATAGCCTTCTTTAAAACGGTTACTACCTTTGCCCTTTCCATCGGCTTATTGATATACTCAAGTACCCCAAGCTTGATCGCTTCCTTGGCGTAATCAAATTTATCGTAGGCACTCATTACTATGAAAACTGTGCCAGGGCAAAATTCCTTCATCTCCCTTATGGCATCAATTCCATTTATTCCAGGCATCTGAATGTCAATTACAGCAATATCTGGTCTGTACTGCTCAGCAAGCTCAATAACCTTCCTTCCAGTTTTGGCAAACTCGACCTGACACTGATCCCCGAATTCCTTCTCGATAATGAATTTCATAGAATCGATAACGATACCCTCGTCATCTGCCAGCATTATTCTATACATATTAACCCTCATTCATGGGCAGACGGATGATAACCTCACATCCTGTTCCCGGCCCATCACTTTTAATTTCCAATACATCCTGTACTCCGGCAAAGAGCCTGAGCCTTGATATGACGTTATCCATTGCTATACCGTTATTGTCATATCTGTTCTCATTATAAACCGGATTACCATTCATGATATTCTCAATGTCTTCAGGACGCATCCCCTTACCATTGTCCTTGACACTTATGCAGACATTATTATCCTCCCTGTATACCCTGAGGAAAATATGTCCCTCATCACCCATCTCGCGAATACCATGGTTTACTGCATTCTCAACTATAGGCTGCAAAATCATATTCGGCATCCTGATATCAAGAAGCCTCTTATCAAGCTGTGTGTCATATCCGATATCCCCGGAAAAACGCACGTTGAGAATCCTTATATAATTATCCACAAGATTAACTTCCTCGCGGATAGTCACATCATCCTTGTGGTTCTTAACATTATACCTGAAGAAATCCGCTACAGTCTGAACATACTCATAGGTCTTGTCAGCCCCCTCCATCATGGCAAGCTGTGCTCCGGCATTTAGTGTATTAAACAAAAAGTGCGGATTGATCTGTGCCTGAAGATATTTTAGCTGAGCATCCTTTAAATGCGCCTCCATCATCAGCTCCTTCTCCTGCATGTAGCGTTCCTTCTCCATGCTCTCCTTGAGCTGTTCAATGTACTGCCTGATACTTATCACCATCTTACTGAAGGCGTTGTTAACTATTCCAACCTCATCATTTTGAGGAAGCTCTGGGAGCTCGATATCAAAATTTCCTTTTCCCACTTCGTAAGCAGAATTAGCAAGTCTCTTAAGAGGGAAAATAATAGCACCAACAAAGCTCGTGATTACGATTACATTCCCCACCATAACAAGGGTGATAACTCCAAGGCCAATAACCTCAAAATTCTTAAACGCTCTTGAAAGAATGGTATAGTTCTTGGAGTTTACAACAAACAGCTCCAGGTTAAGACTTGTGATATATGAGTCAATATCCTCATAAAGCTGTGTTGCTTCCTCATAATATCCACGGTATTTCTCAACATTTCTACCACGCTTTGCCTCAATAGTCTTATCCACCTCCTGTAGATACTTCTGAGACATGTTTTTAATATTGCGCTCCATCCTGTTAAAGGACAGATCTGTAACCTTATCATCAAGCTCGCCAGCATGATCCTGGAGCCTGCCTGCGCTTCTGTAATAGTTTTCCAGCGAAGCACTGGTCTTTGAGCTTAGGAACTCCGTCATGGAATCCTGCACCTGAGTAAGGGCATCCGACAGTTCGTTCAGAGATTTGTTATCCGCATAAACCATCGCCATATCATCAGACATGCTGTTGATTCCCACCAGGAGAAATATGTTCATTATAAAAATGATGATATTTGCTACGACACAAATGCTTATAATCTTAAACTGAAGAGGTTTATTTAATAATCTATTCATCGCTCATTTCCTCCCCATAAAGATAAGAGGAAACGTTACTCTTATTGATCAGGGTAACATCAGCAAGATAATACTCACTTGTGTTTCCAAACTCATAGTAATCCTCGAGAGCTTCTATGCTGTACTCTCCAAGCTGCCAGGTATCAATTGATACTGTGGCATAAACACCACCTCTGTCTATGGCATTTACGATATCGAAGGAATCGTAATATCCAAGGATATTAACATCTCCAACCTTGTTAAAATCAACCACCGCCTGATATGCGCAGATAGTATTAAGCTCATTCAGACACACGATAACATCAGGAATTTCATCATTTAAGAAAATATCTCTTATAGATTCCTCAACAGAAAATGCATTGGTATTATCCACTGTATAAATTGAAACAGAAAACTCTGAATCAGTAGCATTATTCTGATCAATTGTATCCTGCATCGCCGTAATTATAATGTTCTGTCCTGTATCCTGGGCATCAGCAGTCGCAAGTACAGTGATCTTAATCTGCTGCCTTTCTCCCATGGTTTCAGATTCGATGAAATCCTCGCGGCGCTTTTCCTTTATCAGGTTAATCACCTGCTTACCATACATCTTGCCGATACTGTAACCACCAACACCCACATAACTGATTCTGTCTGAATGTGTGTTGTCTCCATAAAGTGTAACTACAGGAATTCCATCATCCATTGCTTCATTTATAAGCTTCGTCATGCTGTCTGACTCATTGGCATAGAGAATAATTCCATCAACGTGTGAAGCAATTGCAATCTTCATCAGTTCTTCGCAGGAATGCTCTCCCGGAAGATCCTGGCCCAAAAGGTCTACATATATATCATTCTCCTTGGCAACTTCAAGAGCACCTTCATAGACAGACTGCCAGAAGTCTGCCTTGTAGTTGTCTGTTATCATCACATAATATTTCTGGTATTCGTGGATTTCAGCCTGATTATTCAAGTCTGCCCTATAGAACATAAAGGCAAGAGAGCCGACTACCAGTGTCAAAATAATAAACACTATAGTCGCACCTATTATCAGATATCTTTTTCTAACTACTTTATTATCTGTACCCATTAACTATAACCCCAAGCTTTATATCATACCCTCTCTAAATATACCATAATTCAGACTTTACTTCTTCATACTCCTTGGAGACACCCCATAGAATTTTTTGAAGCAGTTTGAAAAATAACTAACGTCGCTATACCCCACGTTTTCAGCGACCTCAACAAGCTTCTCATCTGTTTCCAGAATAAGACGCTTTGCTTCCTGCATCCTAAAGGACGTCATATACTCCTGCAGAGTCATATTCATTTCTTCCTTAAACATCTTTCGAAGATAAGTCTGATTGACCAAAAGCTCCCCGGAAATGTCCGCTATGGAGAGCTGATTATTTGAATAGTTCTTTTCAATATATTCCTTTGCAGCTACTGAAATAGAGTGGGACTTTGAGGTTGATCTTCCCTTTTGGAACTCAATTCTCGTTCTGTAAAGTTCAATTATCTTATCCCTCATCTCCTCGCGGGTTTTTAGCTGCATAAGCTCTCTCTCAGGAGAAAAGCCCTTCCCATAAATCGCCTCCATGGAAAATCCCGCCTGAATAGTGTTTGTAAGAAGAACACTTACAGCTCCTGCTAAAATATTTACATCAGACATAGGAGAATCACCTTGACTGATCCTGTCCCAGATTCCCTTTATTGTCTCCTCAGCATCATCCGCCTGAAGAGTTTCAAGGTCGTGATTTAACCGTAGTACCGCATCAAGAGAAATCTGCGGAGCAACCTTCCATTTATCTTCGCTCTTAGCAGGAACTCTGAGATCATACACTGCCTCCGTACCCTTTTCAGAAAGCTTATTTAAAAGCTTCTCATACAAAGCACGGACTCCGCTAAAGCCATCCCTGGGCTCTCCAAAGCATGTGTGCATCTCCATTTCCAGCTGATTTTTGATGATCTGGGCAAGGTCAGTAAATTCATATCCCTTATACTGATCTCTTGCTTCCTTTTTCCTAAAGGACAAAAGCACAACTATGTTGCTCTCGTAGTCATGGAAAAGCCTGTACTCACCATCAATCTCAATCCTTCCACGGAGCATTCTTGCAAACATCTGCTCCCAGTTCATAAGCTCTTCTCTCTCAGCTTCAGAGCTTATGGACACTCCTTTACCTGATTTTGCAAGCTTGCACACAGCTAAAAGAGGATACCCTTCTGAAAGCCCAAGCTCCCTCTGGATATTCTCATCACTTTCACTGCCCTCTGCGTAAATAAGTCTGCGAAGCTTCTCCTCCATTCTGTAGTCAGAATTTACGCTGTCCTCCTTTTCTGAAGAAGTACTCTCCACAGCCTTCGCCATATTGTCCTTTAGCTTCAAAAGACTAAGTATCAGCTCTTCTTTTTCAAAGGGCTTTACTATGTAATCGCAGACTCCTATCTTTACTGCTTTTCTAGCATACTCAAATTCATTGTTGCCAGTTATCAGAATAACTGCTGTATCGGGATAGTTTTTTACTATCTCCTCAGAAAGCTCAAGTCCGTTGAGATATGGCATGGTAATATCTGTGAGCACCACATCCGGCAGATACTCCTCCATCTTCTCAAGAGCTTCCTTGCCATCATGTGCCTCACAGCAAATCTCAAAGCCATATATTTCCCAATCGATGCATCCCCTTAAATACTCAAGAAAAATGGGCATGTCATCCACTATCATTATCTTGTTCATTTCTTCTCCATAGGCACTCTGATGGTAATTGTCGTGCCTTCACCATGAATACTCTCTATGTTAATTCCGTATTCATCTCCAAAGTAAAGTCTTATTCTGTGGTCAACGCTGTAGACTCCAAAGTGTTTCTTTTCATCATCCTCGAGGATTTCGCCTCTCTTTAGGATGTCCTGCATAGAAATAAGTCTGGCAGGATCAATACCGATACCATCATCCTTTACAACAATCACAGCATCTTTATTTTCTCCAACTTTTCCAGATATCTCGATGCTACCCCAGTCCTCCTTATACTTAAGTCCATGATAAATAGCATTTTCCACAAGAGGCTGAAGGGTCATCTTTGGTATATCGCAGCCAAGTATCTCCTCATCAATATCAAAGCTGTATTTGAACTTATCTCCATAGCGCATAACCTGAAGATCAAGGTAGTCCCTTGTAATCTGGACCTCCCTCTCAATGCTGATAATCTCTTCACTTCCAGAGAGGGAATTTTTGTAATAGTTAGCAAGCTTTTGCGTTACTCTGGCAGCCTCCCTGCTCCTGCTCATCTCTATAAGCATTATTATAATATCCAGAGTATTATACAGAAAGTGTGGCTTTACCTGCTCCTGAATAAGCGAAAGCTCATACTCACGCTTTTTCTTTGCCTCCTCATCAACCTGTATGAGCAGTTCTCTGTTTCGCTCTGTCATATAGTTGAAAATTCTTCCAAGCTGTCCGATTTCGTCCCTTGTCTTAAAGTGGAACCTTACGCTCATGTCACCTTCAGAAATCTTTTCAGCGCCGTCATGAAGCACAATAAGCGGTTTCGTAATAAGTGTTACAGACAGGAAAATTGAAACCAGTAAAAGTGCTGCTGCCACGCCGCTCGTAATAAGCATTATGAACCTGAGCTCTTCACCTGAAACATTGAATTTATTTATATTGGTTATTCCAACTAAAGTCCAGTGATAGGTCTCTATCTCCTTTTTTCCTATGAGGTAGGTTTCGTTGTCATACCTTAGAACCGCTCCATTATATATCTTTCCCTGGAGTTCTCCGCTTTCTAGTACATCACGTTTTTCATCCTTACTGATGCAGTAGCCCTTATTGTCAAAAAGGAAATAGTAGCTTATCTCACTTTCTGCTGATTCAATGAGATTTTCCTTATCCATATTTATGAGGACATATCCGAGAGAAGCACCTGTAACAGTGTTTATCACCTTTTTTCCCAAAGTGATAACCTCTTTATCCTCTCTGCTCATGGGGTTATTCTCAGCATCCATAAGTATGGTTTTTCCATTTGTTCCCTGCAAAAGGCTTACATATTCACTATTTCTGATATCATCTTCAACCTCAACAAGCTTAGGATCAGAAGCAATGAACAGCCCCTCGTCATCCAGAAAAACAATCGAAGAAATTCCACGATAAATAAGCAGATCCTGTCCCATTTCAGCCAGAATTCTGCTTTCTCTAGTAACCTCTTTCATAGTCCTGTCATTGTAATAACTACTTAGGGAAATCGTGAAATTGTTAGAGCACACCGTACCATTATCTATAACAGCACTGATTCTGTCTGACATAATCTTTATGCCCTCCTGAATCTGTCTGTTACCTCTCTCCATGATGGCGCGGTTATAGAAAAACACCATGAGACATGCCAGCGTGATCATTGGAACAAGTGCCACCAACGCTGTCATCATTGCAATCTTATACTTTAGGGAGATATTATGGAGAGGCTTACTGTGTCTGCCATGAAGCTTCTCCATCTCCTTTACTGTCATTTCTTTCATAGTTACTCTGTTACATATCCTCAGTTTCGTAGGTTAGAACATATCCACTGTCTCCAGCAGCTTCTTTCCACTTTTTCATAATTCTCTCAACTGGCGTCTGGCCATTTCTGGAGCTTGTGTCTGTCATGATTACTATAACCTTATTATTGCCATTAGGAGCAACTACATCATTGCTCCTAAGGTTAAGTGAAAGCACTCCAACAAACTTATCAATAATCTCCGGTTCAACCTCTCCGCCATCAGCCTTTTCAACCTTGAACTGCACAATCCACACGTTCACAAAGGTTCGTTTTGACATTCTGACAAACAGTCTGTATACCATCTGAAGCTTATCAAAGTCAACCAGGTAAGCTCCTCTGCTGTCGCCTCTCTCCCCAAGGATCATCCTAAGCCCTGCAAGATCTGAAACTCCAACCTCATCTCCTGAACCCAGAGTCGGTTCAAAATTCTTGTACATGGAATAACCATGCTTGCCATCCTGCTTAACAGTATACAACGCTTTATCTGCTTTTCTAAACAGCTCGTTAAAATCTGTTCCTTCATCAGGGACTAATACAGCACCAATAGAAACGCCTATCGGGATGTCAAAGTCGTCTCCAACTGTGTCCTCACAAACTCTTAGTATCTCTTCATTCAGGTAGCGGGCTTTTTCAGCAACAGCACTTTCCTCTGAGGTTCCCTGAATAAATACTATAAATTCATCCCCGCCAAAGCGTCCCGCGAAATCATTATCTCTGATACAGGATCTTACTATTTTAGCAAAGCTGACAAGAACCTTATCTCCGGTATCATGTCCATATATGTCATTTATGAGCTTGAAATTATCAAGGTCAAGCATCATAAGTATTCCCTTGTTTTCCCTGCAGATAATTGTCAGCTCCTGCTGTGAAAATACCTTATTCCAGAAGCCTGTCATGGGATCGATCTTAGCTTCCTTCTGCCACCTTTCAAGACTGGTTATTCCAGCTCTGATATTACCGATCAGCCAGCCTATGAATATCACGAAAAGCATGCATACCACAAACAAGTATACTTTAAAATACATTCTTTCGAAAATCTGTGATTCCTTAACCACATTAAAGGTCTCATTTCTTACAACCTCATTTCCTGCAACTCCCATGACATCAACATGAAGCTTGTATTCCCCATATGGGAGATTCAGATAACTAAGGCTCTGCATATCCTTCTGAAGACAGATGATTCCGTCATCGTCAGCTCCTTCAAGATAGATATGCAAAAGGGGATTTGACAATGTAAAGTTAAGCACAGCAACGTCAAATCTTATATGACCTGAGGTTGCATCTATAACATAGGTCCCATCCTCCCTCGGCTCAACAGTATGGTCTCCGGCTATAAGATTTGAAATTCTGATATCGTAATCATTATTAAAGAATTCATCAGTATCTACAGGTATTCTTCTAACTCCATCTGAGCAGCAAAGATACAGATACGATCCGTCAAATGCGTACTTTGAATTTGCAGAAAGACTTGAATAAAGACCTCTGCTCTTATTCAGAACTGAAAAATTGTAATCTCCATTCTCTATCAGTTCCTTTTTCCCAACAACAAATATGCCTGCACTGGAAGTAATCCATGCATCGCCATCATCACTAAAGAAGACATCATAGTTGTTCCTGTAAGGGAAGTTGTTCAGCTTTGTTATTGCATCATTCTTGTAATAATATAGAGCATTACTTGTAACAAAAATATAGTCATCATCGCCGCAGGGAACAATCTTCAATACCACTAGTGAATCAAGCCCCTGGTTCTCGGTATAGTGTTCGACGATCTCTCCATCACGAATTCTGTAGATACCATCACCATCACTACCTGCCAGTATATCTCCATCATTCGTCTCAACCATGCTAAGAAACTGAGTGGATATTCCATCCTCTTCTCCCATGGTCTTTGTGACAACTTCATTCTGTATGAAGTTAAGTCCAGTACTTGTTGCTGCAGCTATACTTCCATCTGAAAGTTCCATAGCGAGTCTGAACCTTCCGCCTTCAGTCCCCTTTGTTCTCTCGTTATAGCAGACAACATCTCCATCTTCCTGCATCTCAACAAGGCCGTTTTTACCATACGTGCTGACCCACAGATTCCCCTTACTGTCTTCCATTATGTCTCTGACTCTGACATCCTGGAAAAGCTCGGGATGCTCTATAGGCACAGAATAATAAGTCTTAAGATCAATTGTTATAAGACCGGAATTTGTACCCACATATAAAAATCTGTTCTTAATGAGCAGACTATTTACAATGTCAGGATCTACCTTCGCCCTTGCAAAAACATCCTGGAAAGGATTCTTGGAATATCTGACTATTCCCTGCTTATCAGAAGCGAACCAGATATTTCCCTGATAGTCTGTCATCACATCAGCTATTGAATTATTGATTCCATCAACGCTAAGTTCATTTCTAGCTCCCTCTTCTGTTATGAAGCCCTTTCCAACCTCGCAGCAATAGAAATATCCGCCATTTTCCTGAGAATAATAAATCTTGTTAAAATACTTACTGTCACCAACAAGGTACTTATGACCAATAATGATTTTGTCATCATCCAGTCTTACCTGGTATATAGAGTTCTCTGTAGTACCCACCATGAATAATCCGTTGTCACCTGCTGCCACAGCGGCGTAGTAGATACTGTCCTCATCATTCTGAATTTTTCCAATAATGTTTTTATCTCGTATAAAGAAAAGATCACCGGCATTTGTAACTCCTGCAACAATACCATCATTGCAGGACATGCTTCTTACTCCATATATCTGCTCTTCCTTGAATACATGGAGATTTCCTTTTCCATCAATCATACAAAGCTTGGTAGCTGTGCCGACAAATATATTGCCTTTATCATCTTCGCTGATTGTTCTTATTGAATTTGAAGCTCCACCAGCGGTGAAATCATAGAACTTAACTTCCTTCGTATAAATATCATATCTTGCAAGTCCGGAATCATTTGTTCCAATCCACAGATAATCCCTGGAATCTACATAAAGCTGAATTACATTACTAATTCTCTCATCAAGGATTACTTCCTCAAACCTCGATCCATCACACCTATAAAGACCTGCGTAGGTTCCAGCCCAGACATATCCGTCCGCAGTCTGTGCCAAAGTATTTATCTCAACTGTTGCAAGTCCCTCATCCGTGTCATAGACAACAGGGGAATAATCTGCATCAAGATTATTTGCCTTTGCATCTATTCCAAAACTGGCAAAGATGAGAATTGCAAAAATGGAAACCATAGTAGTTGTGCCTCTTCTATCAACTACTTTTCTATACAGTCTGATTATTCCAATAGCCATAAAAACACTTAACGCTTTGTCAGGAAGGTCTACAAATGCCTCCCCTAAAATAGTGCACACTATTGGAATATTTACATCTCTGGAAATCATGTCGATAAGCCCATCTCCCCAGATATTACCGGTTCTTCCGCCATAGAAGAACATATTAAGGGGAGTGGACAGAACTACTGCAACCAGTCCTGCAAAAACAGCTGTTGAAATAACCGCAAAAGCATTGGGTTTTGGAGTCTTGGGATAGAAATACCCAATAGAAACTCCTATGCCTATTGATACTAAAGCGTAGGCAAAAGATTCCGCCTGGCCAAAGCCAATAATGACATTAGTGAGCAAGCCGCAAATAGCCCCGCCTATTGGTCCCTGCATGATGGCACATATTATTGTGCCCACTGCATCAAGCCAAAATGGCAGAACAAGTGCGGCTGCAACTTTTCTTAATATGATGTTTAAAGTCGTGCACAAAAGAATCATTATCAGATTCTTCGTAAGCTTTTTTGCCTCCATTTCGCACCCCTAAAAACAGCAATTACATTTTCAAACAATTCTCTCTTTTCTTATAATGCCTCTGTCTCGTATGTTACTGTGTATCCTTCATGCCCCGGTGCTTCATCCCACTTCTTTATTACTCGGTCAATCGGTGCCTGACCATTTGAAGGATCAATATCTGTCATAACTGCAAGAACCTGATTCTTTCCATTAGGAGCAACTACGTCATTAGATCTTAATGTACTTGCAAGTACCTCATAAAAAAGCTCAACTACTTCATCCGTCAGTTCCTTTCCTTCATCGGGATTGAGAACAAACTGTACTATCCACGCTCTTGCATTTGTTCTCTTAGACAGTCTTACAAAGGTTCTGTATACTGCCTGAAGCTTTGCAAAATCAACCTTGTAAGCCCCCTTACCCTCATTACGCTCACCTAGGATTTTACGTATTCCGGCAATTCCCATGATCTGACTGTTTTCATCATCAGCAATCCTGGGATTATTCTTTCTGTACATAGCATAACCATGCTTACCATTCTGCTTTACGTTGTACAGAGCCTTGTCTGCATATCCAAAGAGATCCTCATATTCCGTTCCTTCTTCAGGAGCACATACCGCACCAATTGATGCACCAAGAGGAATATTCATATCCTCTCCCATGAATTCCTTAGCAGACTTAACTATCTCTTCGTTTATGTATTTAGCCTTTTCAGCTACAACGCTCTCATCTGCGCTTCCATGGATATAAGCTATAAACTCATCGCCACCCATTCTGCCTGCGATATCATTTTCTCTGATGCAGGATCTTATTATCTCTGCGAATCTGATGAGAATCTTATCGCCCATGTCATGACCATACAGATCATTAACAAGCTTGAAGCTGTCAAGATCGATCATCAAAAGGATACCCTTCTTTGTCTTACAGCACTCAGTAAGTGCTCTCTTGGATGCAGCCTTATTAAGAAGGCCGGTCATAGGATCTATGGTTGCTTCCTTCTGCCAGGTCTTCATGTTTGTGAAGCCCTTTCTGATCCTTCCGATAAGCCATCCAAGGAAGAAGATAAACAGCATGCATACTGTCAAAAGATACATCTGGAAATAAGTTCTCTCATAAAGCTGCGACTCCTTCACAATAGGAAACGCCGCTTCCTTTATAACACTCTCATCTCCAGGATTCAGAATCTGGACATGGAGCTTGTAATTTCCGTAAGGAAGGTTCGTATAAACCAGATTCTCCATAGCATTCTGGTGACAGATAATACCTTCATCTCGACTACCTTCAAGGAAAATCTTTACAAGAGGGTTGGACAGAGTATAGTTGAGCACCGCTACCTCAAACTGTATACGTCCCTGGATAGCAGGAATTGTATATACCCCATTCTCCTCATTTATAATCTCATCACCTGCAAAAAGCTCAGAAATCCTTATCTCATAATCATTGTCAAAGGAATTGTAGGTTGAAAGCGAAATCTTTCTCACACCGTCAGTACAGCAGAAATACAGATCATCGCCATCCACAGCATAATTTGCATTCGCTGTAAGAGTTGTAAAGAAGCCCCTACTTCTGTTAAGGAGCTCATAATTATAATCGCCATTTGCTATAAGGTCTTTTTCATTAAGCACATAAATACCGGCAGAAGAAATAACCCATGCATTACCATCCTCTGTGATATATGCGTCGTAGTTATTACTATATGGGAAATTGTTCAGCTTGGTTACAGTATTTCCATCATAGTAGTAAATGCCGTTACTTCCTACAAAGAGGTATCCACCTGTACATGGAACGACCTTCAAAACTACAGGTGAGCCAAGTCCATCTTCCTCATTTAAAATATCGATGATCTCGCCATCCTTAATGATATAAACGCCATCACCATCAGAGCCTGCAAGGACATTTCCATTTTCATCCTCCACAAGCGAAAGGATCATGGTGTCCAGTCCCATATCTTCAGTTAATTTCTTAACCACTTTTCCATTTTCAATATAGTTAAGAGCTATGGTACTAGCTACCAGAATCTGTCCATTAGAAAGCTCAAGAGCATATCTGAATCTTCCACCTGCTGTTCCAGCAGTTCCTTCGTTGTAAATATTCAGGTTATTATCCGCTGTAAGCTCTAACAGTCCATCCTGTCCATAAGTGCTTACCCAGATACTACCCTTGCTGTCAGCCATCAGGTGCCTTACTCTGACGCCATTAAACTTATCAGCCTTAGGCATCGTGATAAGCGTATTACTATTAAGGTCGATTCCATAAAGTCCATTATCCATTCCGACATAGAGGATATTGTCCTTTAGGAGCAGGCTATTTACAACGCCAGGATTAAGTCCAGCTTTTGCAAAAACATCCTGGAAGGGATTCCATGAATATCTTTCAATACCCTGTTTATTTGATGCAAACCAGACATTTCCCTGATAATCCATGATCACATCACTGATAGAGCTGTCGAATCCATCAGTGGACATGCCTGTAACTTTATCCTTTTTATCTATGAATCCAAGGCCATTCTCGCAGCAATAGAAAAATCCGGCATCCTTTTCTGAATACATGATTCTGTTAAAGTATGCCATTCCCAAAGTTTTTATCTGCTTTATTGTTTTAACTGTACCATCTTCAAGAAGTCTGACCTTAACTGCAAAGTCCGCACTTGTTCCAACAACGAATTCCTCTCCGTCAGCAGTTGAAACAGCTGCGTAGAATACGTTGTTTTCATTCTCCATGGTAGTCATGCCAAAGAGCTTTTTATCCTTTATAAAGAAAAGCTCACCCCAGTTGGAAACACCTGCAACTACTCCATTTGAGTAGCTAAGGTTCCTGACACCCATAATCTCTTTTTCTTCAAAAACCTTGGCCTGTCCATCAGCTGTAATCAAAGATAGCTGCGTTACAGTTCCTATATAGAGATTACCATCGCCATCCTCGCACATAGCTCTAATAGCATTATTAGAAAGTCCGTCCTCAGTAGTATAGAACTTTATGCTTCCATCCTTTGGTGAGTAACGTGCAATACCACTGTCATTTGTTCCTATCCAAAGAATTCCCTGACTATCCACGTATAACTGGGTAACATTACTTATACGCTCATCAAGGTTCATCTGTTCAAATTTGTAGCCGTCATATCTGTAAAGACCAGAATATGTTCCAGCCCATATATAACCATCACTTGTCTGGGCAACTGCATTGATTTCTGCGGTTGCAAGGCCATCCTCTGTGTCGTAACCAATTGCTGCATAATCAGCAGAAAAATCTACAGCATCCTGATTCCCTGCTGCCAGCACTCTGTCAGGCAAAGCAGTAATTGCTACAGCCTCAGTTACAAGCATAAGAATAATAAGCGCTGCTACTTCCTTATTGCCGGAGATTTTTCTTTTGCCCCATTTGCAAATCTGTATAACAGCTACGGCAATCACAACGCTCAGTGCCTTATCAGGTATATCCACAAATGCCTGTCCCAAAAGAGTGCATAGCCATGGTACGCTAAGACTCTGAGATAGCATTACGATCAGGCTGTCTCCCCAGACATTTCCTGTCTGACCTTCATAAAAAAGCATATCCAGCGGAGTAGATATGACAACAGCAATAAAGCCGGCAAACACCGCTGTTGCAATGATTGCAAATGCATCGAGTTTATTTTCTTTCGGGAAAGTAATACCTACACAAATACCTATTGCCATAGATACCAGAATATAGGCAATACTTGGAATATTCCCAGTAACTGCAACCATATACAGGTTCAGACAAGCTCCTGTTATAGCTCCACCAACAGGTCCAAGCTGGATCGCCGCGATCAGTGTGCCAATCGCGTCAAACCAAAACGGGATTTCCACCTTTGAAGCGAGATTTCTGCCCAGAATATTTATTGCGACGCAGACTACGATCAGAACGTAGCTCTGCCAGTGTTTCATTTTTTCCATGATCCCCCTCATAAGTCATAAGAAAATGTGTTTACGCAATTTAACACAATAATTTTATCATCTAGCCGTTTATCATCTCAACGAATAAAGCGGCAATAAATCATAAAGAAATTATAAACTTTTCCGCATATTTAAGCCAAATATCTTATATGTAGTTTTAATAACCACGTTTTACTTAATTGTTTAAGCTCTCATAGTTTTATGCCTATTTTTTGAACTAAAAAAACCTTATCAGGTATTTCTACCCGATAAGGTCTGTAATCATTTAACCGGTTTCTTTGCAACAATGAGGAATCTGTGGATAGTGCCCTCTACCCTTCCCTTCTCATCAACAATCTCCTGCATTTTAAGAAGGTTATCAAAGCACTTATCTACTGAAAATCCGGGGAACTCCCACTCAATGATGTGAGCAAACCACACAAATGCTCCTATGTCAGAGAAAGTTATAGGCCTGTAAGCCTCATCCGCATCGATGATCTCCATACCGGCATCCTTAAACTTCTGCACCTGAGTCTTCATATTGTTGTCAGGGAAGGGTGCCTCTACTTCCGGAAGTACCATCTTTACAAGATCTCTGTCGTTTTCACCACCAACCTGCTGAGTAATGAAGATTCCGCCGGGCTTTAGGATTCTCTCTATCTCCTTAGGATCAAAATCACCATGTCTGTTTATAAACAGGTCTATAGAGTTGTCCTCAAAAGGAATATCTGAAGCATCATCACATACCCTGAAATCTATGCCAAGGGGCAACAGTGTCTTCTTACAAAGCTCAACATTCGGAGGATAACCCTCAGTTGCTGCTGTGTTCTCATAAGGATGCTTAAGTGACAGAAGGAACTCACCGCCGCCTGTATCAAAGTCCAGAATCTTCATGTCAGGTGTTCTGTACTTATCAATGATCTCAGCGTAATCCCAGGGGAGATTCTCCTCCTCACTGTATCTATCGTGGATGTGAGAAAAGTCCCATCCCTTGATATGAGCTATACTCTCTTCCTCAAGCCAGTTCTTCTTTAATGTTTCAATTCTATTAGTATTCATAATCTGCTCCTATTCAAATAATGTTTTTTGTGCTTTACCATGTTGTTCTCAGAATCATTTTTCATGATTCTCTATTCATTATTTGTCGGTGCAGCTTCTGGCAGCTTTAGAACAATTAACCTCGATACAACCGCTGTCAGCTTTATAGCTGCACCGAGTAGTTACCTCGTGTTCTCATTTCGCACTCCTGTTATGTCCATTGAGTCGTATATTTTCAAATACACAACTTTTAAATTTGTCTGACGATATTTTATATTATCGTCTAATTGTTCTTATCGCAAGTATAAATATATACTTTTGTTGTAAAAACCATGCTATTTCTTTAGAATAATTCTATAGACAAATGCTGAATTGGTGCATCATCACATATCCCATCAGTCATCATAAGGAGACAAAACACATACAGCCATGGCAGAAAAAATTAGTCTTTTATTCCCAGATCACAATCTAAAATTCAATAAACTAAACGAAGTCACCGTCCATGATATTGGCATGGATAACATAGTCACACTCTTGTCTGATCAAAAAAATGAGCAGACCTATATTTACAATGTAATGAGCATGATGACAGACTCCCCGGAGAATGCAAAGTACAGAAGCGACATCTTTGATGACCTTATGCACAACCGCGCCATGAGAGAAAAGATAATCGCTCTTTTTGACAGAATAAATTTCCTTAGAGATTACGGAAGCTACAAGCATGACCATGACCACGAAGCTGGCATCTGGGATCTTCTTCACAGGCTTGAGGAAATCAACGATTACATCCAGTGTCTTGATTCAATCTATGATTGCCTCTCTACTGCCGACATCAAATCAGAAGGTCTCATTGCCCTCAAGGATTTTGTCCATAGACTCTATACTGACAACGGCTATGACGGTCTTAAAAAGGATATAAGTATGCTTCGCGCTGACACTCAGAATATCAAAAGTGTCACTGTCGGCATCAACTTAAACGAGCGCTTTGAGGCATGCGGAATCGGCGTGGTTTCAATAAATAACAAGCCATTTTCCAAGTCACATATCGTTAGCCATTTCATAGACAGAGTTTCAGGAAAAGACAATATCCAGAACGGTAACGAATGGGACGGCGACTACAAGTTTGATGAGTTTTCAGCAAAGAAGCCATTTGGCTGCGATCAGCCCTTTGTATTCCCTGCTTTTAGCCCCATGGCACTTATGAGCCTTAAGTACATATCCGAAGCTGACACAACTACAAGAAGCATCACACGGTACATGGATGATATTACTGACAGGATGCTAAGCAGTACAGCTAAGCATCTTCGCGATGTCCTTAACAAATACACCATGCTCACAATCACCGACATCACCGACCTTATGCCTGAGTTCATGTATTACATCAGATGGGCTGAATATGTTGAAAAGCTTCAGGCCAGGGGATTTAGCTTCTGCAAGCCCCATGTATACACATCTGATGAAGCAAAAGATAAATCCATGGATGCAAAAGGCATCTATAACATGAAGCTTCTTCAGGCTGACCTTTCAGAAAGTGAGCCTATCGTGACAAATGATCTGGACTTTTCTGACGAGCACTGCCTGTATATGCTAACAGGTGCAAACAGAGGAGGAAAAACCACAATCACTCAGGCAATCGGTCAACTCTTCTTCCTTGCTCAGGGCGGAATCTATGTACCGGGAGAAAGCTTTGATTATCTGCCTGTGGATGCGATTTATACTCACTTCCCTGCAGATGAAGACCAGACAATGGACCTCGGAAGACTAGGCGAAGAGTGCAAGAGATTTAGAACCCTCTTTACCGAGGCAACAAAAAACAGTCTCCTGCTACTTAATGAAACCTTCTCAACCACATCATTTGAGGAAGGCTATTTCATAGCAAGAGACTGCTCAAAGGCAATCCTTGGAAAGGGCTGCCGAACAATTTACAACACACATATGCACAAGCTGGCTTATGACATAGACGAACTTAATGATGAATCCGTAAAATCCAAAGCCGCATCACTTATCGTGGCTTCTGAAAATGGAGTTCGTTCCTACAAGGTCAAGCTTGCTCCGCCTGTAGGTCTCTCCTACGCAGCGGATATCGCAGAAAAATATGGTGTTACTTACGAGATGCTTACGCAAAATAACTCCAAAGACCATACACAGCAAGGAATATGAGAATTGCAGGAAGTACAATCTTGAAGTACCACTTCAGTGCAAGGCTCATCTTAATTCCAACGCCGCTGTTTACTTCTTCAATATAGTTATCGAAGCCCCATCCGTACTTACTTGTACAGAACAGGCAACAGATAAGTGAACCAATAGGAAGAAGAAGATTACTTACAAAGAAGTCCTCTAAATCCATAATAGTATTGCCTGCCTTAAGAGGCTGGAAGCTGCTCCACAGGTTAAATCCAAGCGCACAGGGAATTGAACCCAGTGTAATGACAATGCCTGCGAAAAGAGCAGCTTTTTTTCTGTCATATCCTAAAAGATCGATTGAAAAGCTGACATCATTTTCAAACACGCCAACCATAGTGGATAGAGCTGCAAAATACATGAACAGGAAGAAAAGACTTCCGATAATTCTTCCACCCTTCATAGCTGCAAATACATTGGGCAGTGAAAGGAAAATAAGGCTTGGTCCCTTATCAGGTGCTACGCCAAAGGAAAAGCATGCAGGGATTGTGATAAGTCCTGCCACGATAGCGACAAAAGTATCAAGGCCTGCTACCAGCATAGCCTCTCCCACAAGGCTTCTGTCCTTCTTGATATAGCTTCCAAAAATCTCCATACCACCGATTCCAAGGCTCAGTGTGAAAAAGCTCTGATTCAGCGCACCATAAAGTACATTCCCAACGCCTACCTTTTTCACATTCTCAATACTGGGCATCAGATAAAATCTCACACCTTCAGCTGAATGAGGAAGTGTCAGAGATTTAATTCCAAGACCGATCATAATGAGAATAAGCATGATCATCATTATCTTGGTAATCTTCTCAACGCCCTTCTCAAGTCCCATGGATGTGATGAGCACAGTTATAAGCATTGTCAGTCCCATAAAGGTAATGAGTATTCTGGGACTTGCCATCATCTCCTGATAGATTGCTTCAATCCCCTCAGGGCTTTGTCCCTCAAATGCTCCAATCACTGACAGAACAAAATATCTTAATATCCAGCCTGAAACCACTGAGTAAAACATAAGAAGTATATAGTTACCTGCAATTGCAAAATAGCCATAAATATGCCACTTGCTGCCTTTAGGCTCCAGCTTCTTAAACGCTGAAAGGACACTTAATCTGCTCGACCTTCCGATAGCGTATTCCATTGTAAGAATCGGCACTCCGAGTATCATGAGGAACAGTACATACACAAGTACAAAAAGTCCTCCGCCGTTCTCACCAACCATGTACGGGAATCGCCACACATTTCCGATTCCTATCGCACATCCTGCTGAAAGCAGAATAAACCCCAGTCTGCTTCCAATTGATTCACGTTCTTTCATAGTTACACCCCAAATACCCTCTCTTTTTATTATCAGTATCCAGACATCAGGATTCCATATCTGGTCCCCTCTCCCTAGATGTCAGAGACACAAAAACACTGGCGGCTGAGATATTACTTTCAGCACACCAGTGCAATAATCCAACTTCAATATGTTACTAAATAAATCATAACTTATCAACAAGCAAAAATTGCTTAAACAGGCTGACTTATCAGTTTCCTTGCCTCATCCATTGAAACGCATTTAGCAAACCTTGTTGGCCATAAAAACTCATTGTAATAATGGTAACAAGTTTCCTTATCCATGTATTCATTGCCAAAAGTAGAATTGGTATATTCTGGAACGATCACCTCAAGGCCATTGTCAAAACCTGTCCTTATAGTCGCATCTATGCAGAAATTAGTCTGAAGTCCAACCACCATTATAGTGTCCTCACCCTTTTCCTGCAGATAGCTAAGAAGCTTGGTTGACGGATGAAGAGCACTGTTTACATCCTTTGTATAAATCTTCTCATTCCATTCAGGAGTGAACTCCTCATGAATTTCAAAATCCTCATCCCCTACAGAAAAACCAGTTCCCGGACCATCATCATGCTGGACAAATATAACTTCCTTATGGTTCTGCCTTGCCCTTCCAATAAGCTCCTTTATGTTTGACTTTACCTTCTCAAATTCGAAAAGCCTTTCATCAGTAATACCCTTTTGTACGTCAATAACTAGCAATGTCATTTGCCGTTCTCCTTCTTATGTTGCCTGTCCCAAACATCTGCCTTTTTCTAAGCGATAGAATTTAAAGTCGCCATCTGCCCTGTAAAACTCAAATCCAAGCTTATTAAGGATATGCTGGCTTCGCACATTCTTAATGACAGTATCAGCATAAATCGTATTCATCCCAAGCTCTTCAAAGGCATATTTAAGTGCCAGCCTTTCAGCCTCCGTTCCGTAGCCTTTTCCTTTGAAGCTGTCATTTTGCAGATGGATACTCATTGAGCATTCCTTGTTGTACATATCCACTTCTTTTAACTGCAATTCACCAATCGGCTTGTCATCCAGCATTATTGCAAAGAAGATTCGTGAATCCTTCTGCTTTGAGTCGAAATACCTGTTGACTGCCTCCTCCCTGTACACAAAGGGCTTGAATGACGACATGTCCATAAAAGTAGCCTTGTCATTCTCCCACCCCTTGAATAGTTCATGACACAACTCTCTAGTCATCCTTTGAAGTCTGATCATACTGTCCTCCGATAAGTAATAATTTATAGTTGTCGAACTACTATTTTCCCCTCAAAAGTATTTCTAACTTAATAACTTACAAATCGAATAAACTAATCTGCTGATATTTCTCTGGAAACTCATTCATATATGCAAAGCAGTCATCTGGCTTGTACATCATATTGTTTTTCCTGCATATATCTCTCAAAATTCCATATAGCGCTTTAGAATTAGGACTAGGAACATCATAAGCATTTCCGTATGTCTCGATATATTTCTTTTTTAGCCCTGGAAAATGCTTATCAAGTGCTGCGTAAAAATACTCCCTGTCGCCATCTCTAAGGGTTAGTCCAATTCCAAAAACTATTATTCCCTTAACGCCTACGCGCACACATTCCTCAAGTATCTGCCTGATATTTTCCTCAGTATCATTTATAAATGGCAAAATCGGAGTCAGCCATACAATCGTTGGAATGCCCCTCTCCTGCATTTTTTCAAGAACTTCAATACGCCTTTTGGTATTACAAACATTTGGCTCCAAAATGCTGCAAAGCTCATCATCATAGGTTGTGAGCGTCATCTGCACTACAGCCTTGGAGGTTTTATTTATCTCATCAAGTAAATCTATATCATTTAGTATCCTGTCGGATTTTGTCTGAATAGCCACTCCAAACTCATACTTTTTGATAATCTCAAGGCACTGCCTTGTCATGTGGAGCTGCTCTTCACAGTGCATGTATGGATCAGACATAGAGCCAGTTCCAATCATGCACTTTTTCCTTTTGGATTTAAGTGCCGATTCAAGCAGCCTAGGTGCATTCTGTTTGACCTCTATATCCTCAAAAGGATGTGTGAACTGGTAACACTTACTTCTACTGTCACAATAAATACAGCCATGGGTACATCCCCTGTAGATGTTCATTCCACAGCGGCCATCATTCGTAGTAAGTATCCCCTTCGCATCTACAAAATGCATACCGCCACGCTTTCTTTATTCTGCCAGATACCATTCATCACTTGCATCATCATAGTAATACATAGCATCCTCATACTCATCGTAATAGAACATGGTATCTGACTCTTCATCATACAGGTACAAGGTATCATTCTCGTACAGATACCAGATGTCTTCCTCAGAATCATATATCCATCCGTCGGAATAATCCTCTTCCTCATCTCCGTAGTAATCGCCTGTGTCATAGTCATATCCGTACTGGCAGTTGCCGCCACTTATATTGCAGCCGTATTCATCTTCATATTCGCCCCAGCCGTTCCAGCTGTCCTCAAAGCTGTCGTAATTGTAATAATCGTCATAGCTTTCTGTGGATACGAATTGTCCGAGCCAGTTTATATACTCCTCATCAAAATCTATATCAGTGTAGACCGTCTTTAATTTCTCATAGAAATATGAATCGCCATAAGGAAGTGACACTGACATTCCGGTCAGCTCATTTTTATCAGAGGTATGGCCATAATAAGCAACTGCTGCCTTGAGCGCAGACATAAGACTCTTAGCCTCGTCGCTGCTATTATCAATACTTTCAACAAGCGCCAAAATATCACTAATGTAGTAATCGGACAAAGTAACATTACTTTCATCAGATCCCCACATATCCCAGAATCCACCATAAGAGCGGCCTTTTGCCATGTGTATCTTACTGTAATTCTTGTTTAAAAGAGCATCCTCATTTTTGTATGCGTAAGCTTTCCATGCGGAGAAAAGATTCTTTGCTGTAGACTCATTGAAAAGTCCAATACAAGCAGAATCTCCACCGTACTCATTCTCGTTATCCTTTATGATGTCATCAACTATGGTTTTTCCAAGGAGAGGTGTAGACATACCAGGATTCTCTTCGAAGGTCTTCATCCATGTTGTATAACTCCACCCAAGTCCTGACTCGAAGTCCTCAGATAAAACAGAATATTTGCAGAAAGGCGCAAGCGCATAGCAGGTCTCAAGATTAGCCATGATGCAGCAATCCATTCCGATTATGTCAAAACGTATATCCTTGTGCTCAGAAAAAGCCGCTGACATCTCAGCTATGGTAAGGCTGGAATCCTCTTCCTGCCATTCATCATATCCAAAACCATAAACAGGGCCGCCGCCATGATCCCAGAAAATGAAAACATATCTTTCAGCAGCGTAATTAGATTTGCAGAAACCAATAAATTCAGAAAGTGTATCTTTAGATGTACAGTCAAGCTGTCCAAGATTATCTCTTACTAGAACAAGCTCTCCATTTTCAATTTTGTAGGTCTGAGCAGTACTGGATGAAATTCCGTAGTTCTGCCAGTCCTTTGTTCCCATGGTCTGAATGATCACATTTACGTTTTCGCCAATTCCCGATGCTAGCATCTCAGAAATGTCCTCTGTCGCTTCTCCAGCCTCGGACTCAAGATCAGATCCATTCATATAAACCATGATGGTTGCAGACTTCGCATCACTTCCAACAGAGATAGTGCGCACTTCACCTTTTGAAGCTTCACCTGCGTTGCTATCAAGGTTCACAACCTCAGTCTGTGTGCTGGCCACAGTCCCTGCTTTCTCATTTTCTTCTATGCTCTCCTCATCATCCGGCATAAGCATAAGAAGTATAAAAAGGACTCCAAGCACTGCAAGAATCCCGACAATAACTTTTCCAAAACCGCCCTTACGTTTCAAACCTTACTGACCTCCCCTAAAACAAAATAACCTTTACTTAAGATGCTTTCAGTTAATATCAGTTAAGATATCCCGCAAGCCTTTCCTTTGTCATTTCAAAATTAGCGCCATCCATGATTTCACCGATGATATGTCCCTCTCTGTCTACAAAAAATGAAGAAGGAACATACTGAATTGAACCAGTAACATCATACAGATCATCACTTGTTCTCATGTTCAAGAACTCTGCCCCTGCATCACCTAAGATATCATTGGCATCAGAAACATTACTATCTATTCCATCATAAACATCGCATATAAGGCCAACCAGGTTCACATTATCCGGAAGTTCCTTATAAAACGAAGCATAATCTCCCATTTCAGCTATGCAAGGTCCGCAGAAGGTTCCCCAGATATGAACCACTGTTATATCGTAATCAGCAAAAATATCCTGTGTGACAACATCACCATCAAGAGATACGGTTTTGAAATTAAGTACTCTGTCCGGTATCTCCGAATCGGGGATGCTAACTGTTACTGTATTGCCTGTGGAATCATCTGTCGTCTGCGCCTCTTCCTGGTCGGATGCTGCATCCTCAGAGGATTCTTCCGTTGCAGAATTGTCTGTTACAACACTTTCTTCAGTTGCAGCTTCATCTTCTTGCACATCTTCAGGTACATCTGCTTCCTCGGTGACATCTGTTTCACCGTCTTCCTGTTCTGCCACAGTCTCTACTGTATCGTCAGTCTCTTCATCATCGGGCATTAACATCAGAGCTATAAACAACACTCCCAAAGTAGCCAGAATTATTACCACAACTTTCTTTAATGTCTTTAGCATAGCTTTTCCTTTCAGGTTTCCCCCTTTTAGCGCAAAATATGCATGTATTTATTATATTTTAATCCCAGTACTATTTCAAAGCATTAACGTAGTAAATTTCATAATCTTCCATTTCTATAGTCAGGAATTCCAAGCAGTTTTGCTGCCTCAGTAAAATATTCTTCTTCAATGTAAGGCCACTTTACAGATTCTCCAGTTGTCTCTTCCTGAAGCTCCATGGCTTTGTTTATAAGCTCTGGCGTAAGGTCATTTCCTGTGGTTAACGTAAATACATTGTTGGAAATAAACCATTGTCCCTTTTCCATAAGCCCCTTTTCATACAGGGCATCAACAACATAATCCACATCATAGGGAAGATTCAAAAACTCTGCTTCCCATGATGCTCCTTCCGGTTCTGAATCATCTGTTCCATGAAGAATGAGGCACTGGGCAAGTCCCGGAGCATCTATGGCAATTCCGGTAGATCCGGTATTAAAGTAATGTTTTCCTTCATACTCAAACCCGCCCTGATAATGTGTATGCCCTGCAATAAGATAATCTGTATCTATTTTTCTTAACCACTCTTTGGTATTCTCGCCGCCAATCTGCATAAGCTCGCGATCATTTTCAGGAGAACCATGACAACAGGTAATTGATGGATACCCCTCTGATTCATATTTAAAAGAGATAGGTAATGACTCAAAGAAATCTAAATCTTTCTCCGATAAAAGCTCATATGTATAGCGAAGGTTTCCACTTGCCGAGTTATAGAGCCATCTTGGAGCATCTGATTCTCCACGAATAACTCTTCTTTGACCAAGTATATATTCCTCGCGGTTTCCCCGAAGAGCCTTAACCTCATATCGCTCCATGAGGTCATATATATACTGCATAGTTTCTTTCGTATCGGTAGTATCAGACACGTAATCTCCTAGCAAAAGAAACTCTTTTATTCCTCTTTTTTCCATGTATTCAACCGCTGTTTTGAACGCGGTGAAATTGCTGTGTATATCAGCGATAACGCCTACATCTTTTCTCATCTATAAGTCCTGCCAATCCCTAGTTGCATATCCGTATATATCAACTGCATTTATGAAAAGAGGCGCACAATTTCTTGTACACCTCTTAAAATATCACTTTTTAACTTTTACTTTAAAGGTTCTCTGATATCTGTTTCCGTAGATATCTTCGATCATTGCTGTATACTTACCAGCCTTCTTAGCTGTAAATGTATATTTGCCAGCACTGTTTGTCTTCATCATCTTTGTCTTTTTATCGCCGCCGATCCATGAGCTGAATACCTTTTTTCTCCATGTACTCTGGTCTCTGCCAAGCTGTGACTTTGCAACGGATTTGTTAATATACTGAACACCATTTGTGTAGCTGCCAAGAGAATCAGCAAATGTTACGATTGTCTTGCCCTTTTTCTTTGACATCTTAGGATTAACAATCTTTGATACAGGTACTGCATAAGCAACAATGTTCATATTGCCATCAAATACAGGATGATTCTCATGTACTGTGCAAACGTAACCGTAGTATGTACCCTTCTTCAAAAACGCTGCTGTCTCTTTCTTTTTTCTCCAGTAGCCATATCCGAACTGATAATCGAGCACCTTATTTGAAAAACTGGGATCGCTGTAAATTGTTACATCACTTCCTACACATACATCTACAGAAAATGCATAGGATCCTGCAAAATGTACCCATGAATCCTGATTAACATTGAACTTGAAATATCCCTTTGCAACATCACTTCCGTCATTTTTGTAATCATCAAGTTTTATCTGCTGTGTGAAAACTGCTGATACAGAAGCACCTTCATCTGCTGAATTCACAACAGGAAGTACACCCTCAACGATTTCCATTGCGTGTGCTGTCTGCGCAAACTGAGGTGCAACAAGCTCTCCCCCAAATGTCATAGCAGCTGCAAGTGCGATAGCTACTACCCTCTTAAGTAAACCTTTTCTCATACTTCATTCCCTCTCTTTATTTAGTTTTAGTTCCCTCGGAGTTTGATTTCTCCAACGTTCACATGATACCATAATCCATGCGGTTTTCCAAGTTTTTATAGTTCTTGTATTGACTTTAATCCTGCGAAATCCAATATCGTAATTTGCTGTATTCCATATGTAAAAATTCAGTTTTGCGTCTATTATTTTTTACATCTAAAGAATATAAAGTCAGGTTGATGGATTATCCCACCGAATTTGTCAGGATATTTAAGGCGTAGTTCCTCTGATATTTTGGCTTCCTGACATTCTTCAATAATAAATCCTGCTGATGCTATGTTGTTTATAAGAGTGGATACCGTTCTGTGGTATACCTCATAGTCCTCAACCATCCAATTAATATGCCTTACTCCTTCAATAGCATAGTTATGAAGGTTTGCATATAGTCTCTCTCCTGTTTCAGTTCTGGTATATCTGTCATAAGCTCCGTCGTAAGCAGTCGATAAGGGATGAGACATTGAGAATACACAGTAGCCAGCGTCATTCAATTTACTATGTATTGTCTTCATTAACTTTCCGAAGTCCTCTACATAGTCAAAAGCAAGAGAGCTTGTAATGATATCAAATTTTTCCTGTAATGTGTCCAGTTCTTCGAATGCAAGCCTTTTGTATGTGATATTCTCTGAAGAGTTATGCTCCTTTGCGTAGTCCAGCATCTTCTCTGAAATATCAATTCCAAGAACAGATTCAGCTCCCTGTTTTGCATACTGCATAGCATGCTGGCCCATGCCACATCCAATGTCCAGGACCTTTTTACCTTTCATGTCAGGCAGCATGGCAGTTATTATCGGAGTCTCTATTAGATCATTGAAATTTATCTCATCACTTCTTATATCCTTAAAGCCCTCAAAAAACGTATCATTATCGTAAATATTTTGCTTGGCCACTTCTTTTCCCTCAATTTTCTGTCATTCTATTTATGCTTTATACAGTCAACTAGTTGTTCTTCTATTTATGCTTTATACAGTCAATCATTTGACCATCTCTTTATTCTTTATATAGTCCATGTACTCTAACAGCACGGTATATTCTCTAAGATATGAACCTCTCTTTTCCTCACTGGTCGCAGCATAGGATTGGTGCTTAGAAAAAATATCTATGGCCTCCTCAAATGGAATCCACTTTGGTTCAATTCCTCGTTTTATTTCTGCCTCTGTCGGATTCATTTTCCCCTGACCTGCCACTTCACAAATAAAGCAGTAACCACCATATCTATATTCCTCATAATATTCATATACATGGAGAAACTTATCTATAGGGCGAACTATAACTCCTGTCTCTTCTTCTACTTCTCTTAAGACACACTCCTCTGGTGTCTCACCTTCTTCGAGGCCACCGCCTGGAAGCAACCACCATCCTGAATTTCTCTCATGTGTTAAAAGAATATTCCCATCCTTTACAATGATAGCCCTGCAGCCATCTCGCGTTTTTGTAAAGGTTTCAAACCTGTTATCCCCCAAGATTTCAATTTCTTTTATTTCTGCCATTTTGTTTCCCCCATTTTCCCTCTATATTTGCCTTGCAAACTCATACACCTTCTCGGACCATTCCCATATATCCTTACAATCGTTTTGAACATAGTAAACTTTGTCCTTTAAATCAGATGGTATATGTGACTCAAATTCATTTTTGTGATTTTCCGGGATAATAATTGCATGAACCCAGTCTTTCAAAATGACTTCGTGCTTTATTTTGAAAGGAAGAACTCCCTCGAAAACTCTATCTGGATGCTCAACCAATTTGTCATACTTAAAGAAAAATCTGACACCAGGTGTGAAATCCTCACTAAGATACCTTTCCTCTGGAAAGCGCCCCAGCTTTCGCTCCATCACGAGCCTGTCTCCAGCCTGGCAGTTCCCCCATGCGAACATTACATAATCAAAATAGTCCTCTGGATCATTTGCTGCATTCCTGGATTCGCTCTTAAGTTCCTGCGCTGACTTTTTTCTTGCTCTAACAGCGGATAGTAATTTGCCACTTTCAAGAATGCTTTTAGCATCCTCAATAGAAGCTGTATGACAGACAAAATCCGTCATACAACCTTTATATTTCGGACATGCAATGCACTCGGTTATTTTTTCCGGAGTGGCAACTCTGGCTCCCGCTTCATATGTAGGTCTGTAGTCTTCTATAGCCTTCAGGATCGCCGAATCTGCCTCTATGTCAGATTCTCTTCCATTATCCTCTTCATACTTCATGAAATCATAGACAGTCTGTATCTCCCATTCAGAGATTTCCGGATAATTCGAAAGCTTTTTATATAAAACTCCATCCCAGCATTCTGTAAACTCAAATTCACCAATTTTAATATGCATAATATTATTCCATGAACTTACTCATCATCACTTTATTGCGATAGCTGTAAACTCCCCCGGAAGAGTATCATCCTCCCACGCAGGATGCTCTTCAAAGCGCTCAAGGGTAAATCCCGCACCGATGATACCATTTATGATTTCGCTGATTGTGTACTTTCTGTACTTGCACTTTGGTATCTGCTTTCGAATCTCCTCATCATAGAACCTCGCATGGGCCATCTCCCCATCAAAGATTTCTGTTGAAAAATAGCTCATTGTTGGCTGCTGAGTTTTAAGAATATCTGAGATTTTATTGAATGGATGGAAATCGCTACAAATAAGTTTTCCCTTTGGTTTCAGCAATTTGTACATAATTCCCATGAATTCATCTATGTCATGAAAATAGTGAAGAATACCACCTTCCATATATACCACATCAAACATGCCAGCGTAGGTATTCATATCAATTTTCAGGATATCGCAAACCTCAAAAATTATTGAAACACCTGCTGCCTCTGCGGTTTCCATCGCATATTTCTTGTTGTCCTCAGATATATCAAAAATCGTGACATCTGCCCCAAGAAGTGCCAAAGGTATTGCCTTTTTTCCACATGATCCGCAGATATTTGCTATTTTCAATCCTTCGCAGGAATCAAAAAATTTCGCATGCTGCTTAAGCATTTTCTTTGGATCAGCTTTGTCTTTTGCTGCTCTCTCAGCCGGAGTTCCTGCTGTCTTTACCCAGAAGTTATAAGCATCAAACTCCCAGGCCTTTTTGTGCTGTACGCTGCAATCTTCCATACCAATAATTTCCTCCCTTATCAAGTTATATTTCTAGTCATTTGGAAATTTATACTGCTGCCCTGTTCCAAGCATACTCATACATATCTATTCCAGGCTCGCCATTTCGAATTTTCTCAACTTCTTTTACACAAAAATCCACAGCTTCACCGATGAATTCATCCGACATCTCTTTGGTAAAAAAGAAAATCGGCTCCTCCTCTACAGGAATAAAATATGCATCCAGGTTCTTCATAAGTCTTGAAGTATCAAAAGCACTGATTTGCTTTAATGCTTCATTGCCAAAATCTTCAGGCACATTCAGATCATTCTTTAGCTCATACTTGTTTACTACATACTGATTTACAATCTGATAGTCCTTATGAAGACGCTCTACGTTACCTGGGATTGTCGGATTCCAGTGATATCTATCATACACAAATTGTCTGTATAAAGCATCCTGAACCAGATGAAGATAATACCCCAAATACAGATCATCCGAAAGCATACGTTCCCCAAACAACTCCCGGAATTTATCAAAATCATAGGTCTTCTTTTTATCATCCAAAACATTGATCTTCAGGTGGGCATTCCCAAATTCGTTGCCGCCAGCTCCTGCATCAACAACTATTGCCCCAAACCTGAGCCTGTTCAAATCCTTAAATGATACTCGTTTTGATAACTCATTTGTTATCGCCAAATGCACTATACTCGAAGCCATACCTTCCTCCCTTTATATATTGTCCCTCTATGTTTTTGCTTACTTTTTCTTATTTAAATTTCTTTGTATATCTTTTCTATGACAGGTGACTTGTACAGAAGTACTTCCGACATGTTCTACCGAGATTGCAGTATTACCGAGTACCTGTAATAGCTCTGATTTTATCTTTTCAAATTCATTTTTCCAATTTGAATCATATGGTAGTACTATAACATGCTTCGTTCTCACTTTTTCTCCAATTCCTATCTTAACCCGTTTGCTAACACATATGAGTTAAGCATTTCCTTCTTCGCCATTACATTATATTCATCCCTCAAGGCAGAAAGATGTTCTACAATGTTTGGATTCCAGGAGATCATTTGTGGTAGCTTCTCACAAGGAAACTCTTCATTTTTTATTTAAAAACTATATTCTCCATTTTTTCACATAAGATATGAATTAATCATAGTCTTTATTATATTAGAACTTATAGGATGTTGAGAAGTTTCAAACGTCATAATCATATTTTTACCTGCATGATAACCGCTTTCTTCATACAAATTGATTTTCATAACATTTTTATTGGCATAGTTCTCATCGTCCATCATTCCAAAATGTTCCCAAATATACTCTTTTCGTGTTCGGCTATTTAGGCATGTAAAGTCGGGTCTCACCATCCCCCACTTACTTAACTTCACCGGGCATTCGTATTTGAATGGAACACCATATTTTTCAAGCATATTGGCAATGATTATTTCTGATTTTGATCTGACTCTGATGCCGCTATCGGAGTAGTATTCCGCTGCACCCTCATCAAATCCCATCGGTATATATGTTTGTTCTTTCCACTGCTTTACGTAGTCCTCATCCGGCATAATCACAGGCATCACAAGTATCTTCCTCTTATCGCTCAAACCATCATATATTGAGTCAATATCATTTTTCTCTACGCATTCAAGATACTTGGATATCATTTTAAGTTCCTTTTTTGCTATCCTGACAAGACTTTGATCATAATCCTTTTGAGCTAGTCCCTTGGCGATATCTCTATTTTTCTTTGGTATAAGCTCTCCGTTTGTGTCGCCTGTCTGTTTTATCCAGTAATACAGGGCATAGCTGTTTCTATCCTGCACTCTTAGATGTCCTTCCGGTGAACTGTTGATAGCAGCTTCTCTTTCCATGATCAGCTTTTCCAGTTCTGCCTTCCTGGTGCTGACTCTATTTAACCATTCTCTGTCGTAGCACCCCCTCTTTTCTGTATTCTTGCTTAAATCCTCCATTTGATGCAATGTCTCCTATCTCTAATACTGCCTAATTCTTAGCAATAATTCTTTTCCTGGTGTTCCTTTAGACTCAAACTTTTTTCTGCAACAATACTTTTTTCTGCAACAATACTTTTTTCTGCAACAATACTTTTTCTGCTACAATACTTTTTCTGCTACATATATAAAAAACTGAAATAACAAAATTTATATACCTAATTCTTCCGCAACAAATATGGCTGGTATATAATTGAACCATTTTTTCTTGTTTTATATACTTTTTCCTTTGCTTTTTGTGGCAAATCATCTGAATACGCCAATTGGGCACCGAAAAAGGTATATAAATGTATATGCAAATCTCTGTCTTATATACCTGTTTCTCCCCACCGCATTCAAAAAGGTATATAAACACTCAAGTTTGGAATAATTTAGCTACTTTATGAATAAAGCAACCATTCAAAAGAATTATTGAAAAGAAAATCTTTCATAAATCCATCGACTACTATACAGAACAATCAACAGATTGTAAAGAGCAACTTCAAAATGCAACATCAACAGGCATACAAAGCCACTCCCACGCAAGGAATCGCCAACGTCAGCCCCTCAATCATAACCACCCGTCCAACGGGTGGTTTGCTCGCCCCTATAAGGGGCAGTTACCGGCCAGCGCCTAAAGACGCTG
>SVFV01000058.1 GCA_015056655.1 Butyrivibrio sp. | reverse complement strand
TGATAAACACTGGGCTAGCAGGCTTTTCGTTATCTGCCGTGCGCCGCAGCGATATTTAATATATCATCTGAGTATAGAAGTGTCAACAACAAATTTATAATTTTTTCAAAAATTTATAAATTATTTTCTTCGTTTCTCAGAATCACCGATAAACACTGGATTTGTCCCAAAAAATAATCTCAAATTTTTCTCAAAAATTCCTTTGCTTCGACTGTTGTTCGATACAAATAACGAATTACTTCTATTGGATAATCGCCTACAGCTGTTTCTCCAGTAACCATTACAGAGGTTGCACCATCAAGTATTGCATTGAATATATCACTGACTTCTGCCCTTGTGGGTACTGCACTTTTCTCCATGGATGAAAGCATCTGAGTTACTACCATGAATGGTTTGTTTTTCGCTGCGCATTTAGCAGCTATCCTTTTCTGAACTCCTGGAAGTTCCCATAGTGGCATGGAGTTACCCAGATCGCCTCTTGCAATAACAATCTCATCTGCTTCCGGAATAAGACTGTCAATCATTTCTATTCCTGATCTATTTTCTATCTTCGCATAAATCTTTATATGCGAAGCGTCATTATCCACGAGAGCTTTGCGAAGTGTGATTATGTCTTTGCTGCTTCTGACAAAAGGTAGCATAACTCCAGCAACGCTCATTTTTGCTGCTTCTTTAATATTGGAAATATCAGCATCTGTCAGAGTTGGCATATCGATTTGTTTACCAATAACGAGAATGCTCTTTCTGCTCTTTAAGATTCCGCCTCTTATTACCCTGCCTTCTATCCTATCTGAAGATACGTTCTCAGCCTTTACCATGATTTTGCCATCATCTAAAAGGATTTCATCCCCTACTTCAATAGCATCAAATATTCTCTTATCTATAGAAACGCCGTTATCTCCAAACGTAAGCAAATTCCCCTCCTTAAGAGGAATATCTGCATCCAATTTACCTATTCTTAACTCAGGCCCCTGAAGGTCTATCAGTATTTTGGTTGAAACGTTTGCCAGGTCTGCAGAGGACTTTATAATTTTAAAGCCCTCCCTGCAGTCTGCAAGCATAGTATGAGACAGGTTAACTCTTATACCTGTCATACCTTCTTTATACATATTAGTAAGGACATCCTCGCTATTGCAGGATGGTCCCCATGTTCCAAAAATATCAGTCATAAGCATTAAAATCCAAGATTATCATTCACAAGTATCACATGTATTCTGCCTTCATGCCTTGAAAATCTGGTAATGAGGAACTGACAGCAAATTGTATCAGGTGATTTACAGTTCATGCATGAACCAGTTTTTGCACAAGGTGTAGAAAGTCCAAATCTCTGCGCATTAATGGGAGCTGCTACATTTCTTGCTCTCTTCATTGCACCGTCAACGTCATCACATATCTTATTCATTCCTACTATAAAAAGAACCTTCTTAGGTCCCTGTGCTATAGCAGATACTCTGTTAGAGTTTCCATCAATGTTGACAATAACGCCATCCTCTGTCATAGCATTTGCACTTGAAAGGAAAACGTCAGCATCATAAGCTGCAAGCATAGCTGCTCTCTTATCTTCTGCTGCATCTCTATCAATAAAGTTGTAGTTTCTATTCTTAACTGCTTCCACAAGACCAATCTCGTGAGCTGACATAGCTCCACCCATAGTAACTGAGCTTCCTTCAGGAATGAGTTCTAGGGCCTTTTTAAGTGCTTCTTCTTTTGTTGCAGCATAGTAGCCACTCATATTTCTTGACTCTAAGCCCTTAATTACCTTCTGTGCCAAAAGTTCGTTTCTCTTTGTAATATTTTCATTCATAGCCTAATCTCCTGTTGTGTTGTGTAATCTCGCCATGCCTTCAAAAAAGATTTTTCTAATGCAAAGCTGAATGTTAAAAGTCCCCTATTTGAAATTATATCAAACAGGGGACCTGATGTATTACATATTTTCGCTTAAATATATGGAAACTCGACTCTGAATAATGTCTGCAACTTCTTCAGCAGTCTTTTGACCACTATAGAATGCGCCTGCTTCCTCATCTATGATGTCGTTTATCTTACTATCTCTGGTTGAGACTTCGTCTATAGACCTGATAAAGGTTGCAAACTCATTTGTTTCCTCCGGGCTAAGCTCTGTGATTTCTACTTCCAGGCCGCCTATACTCCAGCTTGATGAAGTTTCATGCTTCTCACCCTTCTCGTCTATATAGTACGGCTTTTCCTGCGCTTTTTTCTCAAGAGCATTAAATGCATCTTCTGATACAGGGAAGCCATAATCAAGCTTACTCTGATATTCATCAGAAAGGAATGACTTCAAGAACTGCCATGCGACATCCTTATTCTTACAGCTACTGCTCATAGCAATCTGCATTCTGGGATCTATAAAGGATTTGCCACAGTTATCACCAGGGAAACCGTTAAACACTATATCTTTTCCAAAGTATCCCTTCTTTGTAGCCTGATAGTAATCGTAATCGTAGAAAGAGCATTCTAATAAAATTGCCTTGTTTTCTCTGTAATAGCTCTCATACTTCTCATAATCATAGTCATCGCTATTCATCAGATCTTCATAAGCAGGGAAGTTTTTCATCATCTTCAAAAGGGCTATGAAGCCTTCTGAATTGAAATTGCATTTACCAGTTGAGTAGTCTATAAAATCACTGCCTGCAGATGTATAGAGCTGTGCACCAGATTCTCTGAAAAACTGCCCCATTCCTTCTTTAGGATCAATTCCGTTTTGAGTACATATTTCCTCATAATTTTGAAGTGTTACAGCTTCGTCACCCAGTATATCTTTTGCTCCAACGCAGGTGCTTACGCCAAAGCTTGGTACTATTACATACTGCTTTCCATCAACCTTAGTCGCATTCATGACGTTTTCAAGGAACTTAGTATTAGCAATTTCCTCATCATTTTCGAAATAAGAATCCAGCTGCTCAAATACACCCTTGGCTGCATAACTCTTCCAGGGCATATAATAATCAACAACAATAAGGTCAGGGCAATTACCACTTGTGATATCAAGGCTCATCTTATCATAGTAGCTAAAGTAGTCTTCTTCGCTATCTCCACTGTAGTCAACAATCTTTAGCCTGTACTTATCATTAGTCTTGTTGAATCTTACTATCTGCTTTCTGACCATGTCATAGACACCAACCATGCCGACAGTAATTGTCTCTTTTTCTACAACATCCTTTGGATCAACTTTATCAAGGCGGCAGAATTCATATTCTCC
Organism: Butyrivibrio sp.; assembly: GCA_015056655.1. GTDB lineage: Bacteria > Bacillota > Clostridia > Lachnospirales > Lachnospiraceae > Butyrivibrio. The sequence continues at coordinate 12,420 of SVFV01000058.1, read as the reverse complement.
ATCTCCAATATCTCCATATATATACAGGTTTCCTTCAGAAGGTTCTACAATAAAATCTGCATAATTGAATATTGAGTCTGAAGCAGTAAAGTCGCAAATCTTAGTGGTTTTATCATCGCCTACGTTAAATGCACTAATTGCATCAGGATTAAACACATAGAAATCATAGCTTTTACCAGCATATAAATACCCATAATAATCATCGTTTGGTATAGCAACCTTCTCTTCAAATGATCTGGTACTCACATTGAAGGGATAGAGCTGCTCTTCATAGTTTTCATCCGGCTCAAGAAGGTATACAACACCATCTCTTCCTGTAATCAAAGATCCATCATAATAATCCTCGTCTTTGCATTCTCGTTTTAAAAGCTCGGATGATTCCCCATTTTCTGCATTATATAAAGAAAATTTACCCATTGAAATTGTGACAATTCCAAGGTCTTTTACAAAATCAATGTCCTGAATGTAACTATCTGAATCTGATTCTAATAAAGGAACCTCCCATAATTTTGTCCCATCTGCTGAGAATTTAACCATAAAGGAAGACATTTCCATATCATCATCATCTTCATCAGAATAAGAGTCTGAATCCACAGATACAGTGGTTGATGAACCTTCTTCAAAAGCAACAGTTCCGGATTCTTCAGAATCACCTTCTTCAGTAACTGTTTCATCCGCTTCAGCATCTTCGATTTCTGCCGATTCATTTTCTTCAGCTACTCCGTCAGAATCTGTTTTGCTCCATACTTCCTTTATTACGTAAAAATTGCCTTCATCATCACAGGTTAATCTGTTGTAATTAGCATCCTTATCTGAATCCAAATCTATAGTTTCAAATTCAGTAGCTCCACCTGAAAGCTTAAAAACTTTCTGAACAGAGCTTTCTTCTGTGTAACTGCTTGCCAGCATGTAAAGAGCGTCACTTGATGAAGAAATAGTATCTCTATTAATGGACCATTCGCTTTTATCCTCTGAAATACTTATCTCTTCAAACCTGTAAACATAGTTTTTTTCATCCTCAGAAAGTGTATCTGAAGCTCCTATTGAGCTGCTATCTGTTTCGGTATCATTCCCCTTTTTGCCACATGCACTGCAAAGTACCAAAGAACACATTAATGCAAAGGCAATTCCTTTTCTCAGTTTCCTAAAATGCATATAACTTCCTCCATAACCTTTTTCATTAAATGCTTTATTATTCAGTAATAAAAACTGAAGCTTCCCCAAAAGCATATGAGCATTCGCCCAGAAGTAATATAACATGAAACGTATGATATTTTACCTTAAGTTTTGTTAATATTTCGTCTATTGCTACATTAATAAAAAACATAAAGTTTCCACTCAATTTAACGTATATTTGTATTTATAATTATTTGAATTTCATTTATAATAGAACTTAGGGTTACGTTATTTTATTAACAAAATTTAAGGAGGTATTTTTGTATGTCACGTTTTACACTGCCCAGAGATGTATATCATGGGAAGGGAGCTTTAGAAGCTCTTAAGACTTTTGAGGGAAAGCGCGCTATCGTTTGTACTGGTGGCGGTTCCATGAAGAGAGGTGGATTCCTTCAGAAGGTTGAAGATTATTTAAAAGAAGCCGGAATGGAAGTTGAGCTCTTTGAAGGCATTGAGCCCGATCCTTCTGTTGAGACAGTTATGAGAGGTGCTGAAGCTATGCAGAAGTTCCAGCCTGACTGGATCATTGCAATCGGCGGTGGCTCACCTATTGATGCTGCTAAGGCTATGTGGATCAAGTATGAATATCCTGAGACCACTTTTGAAGATATGTGTAAGGTATTCGGTCTTCCGAAGCTCCGCACAAAGGCTAAGTTCTGTGCTATCTCCTCTACTTCAGGAACAGCTACAGAGGTTACAGCTTTCTCTATCATCACAGATTATCAGAAGGGTATCAAATTCCCGATTGCTGATTTCGAGATCACACCTGATGTTGCCATCGTAGATCCTGAGCTTGCTCACACAATGCCCAAGAAGCTCGTTGCACACACTGGTATGGACGCAATGACTCATGCTGTTGAGGCTTATGTTTCTACAGCTAACTGTGATTACACAGATCCTCTTGCAATCCATGCAATTGAGATGATCATGGACAACCTTGTTAAGTCATATAACGAGGATATGGACGCTAGAGATGCTATGCACAACGCACAGTGCCTCGCAGGAATGGCATTCTCCAATGCTCTTCTTGGTATCGTTCACTCAATGGCTCACAAGACTGGTGCTGTTTTCGCTGATCTCGGCGCACACATCATCCACGGTGCTGCTAATGCTATGTATCTTCCTAAGGTTGTTGCATTCAACGCAAAGGATCCTGTAGCTAAAAAGCGTTATGGCGTTATCGCTGATTATATGCACCTTGGAGGATCTAATGATGACGAAAAGGTTGATCTTCTTATCAAGTATCTGCGCAAGATGAATGATGATCTCAACATTCCTCACAGTATCAATCACTATGGTCCTGACGGACTTCCTGCTGAGCAGGGATTCGTTCCTGAGGATGTATTCCTTGAGAGACTCCATGATATCGCTGCAAATGCAATTCTTGATGCATGCACAGGCTCCAATCCTCGTCAGCCCAGCCAGGAGGAAATGGAAAAGCTGCTTAAGTGCTGCTACTACGATACAGAAGTAGATTTCTAATTTATAAAAGATCTCTAGTCGCAAAAAACGGAACTGCTTAAACTTTTAGCAGTTCCGTTTTTATTATATCTTTTCAAAAAATTTGTAGTCCGTAATATCTATCTCAGGCATCAGCTCGTTAGTTATAATTCCGAGCATCTCATTTAGCTTCTCATAGTCCTCTTTAGAGAATCGCTCCTTACATCTCTCCATAAGAACATCCATGTAATCCTGATTAATTTTCCTGTAATCCAGATATTTCTGAGTAGGTCTTAGATGATATTCTCTTCCATCATCTTCAGATTTGATTTTCTCAACATACCCTTTCTGAACAAGACATTTGATTCTGTGAGCAGCGTTTGGAGACGAAATATCAACAACCTTGGCAAACTGAGCAACAGTTGGATTGTCCAAAGCCATGATAACCTCCATGCTGAAAGTCTCAACAGTTGTGAGTGTTGCTTCTCTATTCTCAAATCTTGAGTATATCTTCATATAAAAATGAAGACGAAGCTTGTCATAGATCTGACTTATAGCATTAGCATTGTTTTTCATTAATTTATCCTTCATCTAATGTTAAATATGATTTATATATCTCATAATATCATTAAATGATAGAAAAAGTAATCTCTGTCTTGGCTGCTGTTTTGCCATCAACCAATGCTTCTGCCTCAGCAACTCCCACTGGGCCTTTGCTTTTTATAAGTTTGCACCTTAGTTCTAACACATCTCCAGGCACCACCTGCTTTTTAAATCTGGCATTCTTAATTCCGCCAAACAATGCAAGTTTCCCTTTATTTTCGGGAAGGCTCAGCATACAAACTGCTCCTGTCTGAGCGAGCGCTTCTATAATAAGAACTCCTGGCATTATAGGCTTTCCCGGAAAATGTCCCTGAAAAAATGGCTCATTCATGGTTACACATTTTCTGCCAACTGCCCAATTGCCTGGCTCATGGTCAAGAATCCTGTCCACAAGTGCAAAAGGATATCTATGAGGCAAAATCTGAGCTATCTCTTCACTTGAAAAACCATTTTTTTCTGTTCTGTTTTCTAAAACCTCTTCTAACATAATTCACCTTTAATCCCAAATAAAATCATCCCTCATATCGTTTAAAGATTAGGCAGGCATTGTGTCCGCCAAATCCAAGGCTGTTACTAAGAACATAGTCCAGCTTCTTTTCTATGCCCTTCCCCGGAACATAGTTAAGGTCCATATCAGGCTCTGTCTCCATGAGTCCAACTGTTGCCGGAACAAAGCCATCCTCTAGAGCTTTAATAGAAAATACAGCCTCTACTCCACCAGCACCGCCAAGTAAATGTCCTGTCATTGACTTTGTGCTTGAAACAAGAAGTTCTTTTGCATGATCTCCAAATACACTTTTTATAGCTGCGGTTTCGTACTTATCATTAAGGCTTGTGGAGGTTCCATGCGCATTAATGTAATCCACTTCATCCGCAGATATCCCTGCATCCTTAAGAGCAAGCTTCATGCATTTTGCTCCGCCCTCTCCTTCTGGTGAAGGGGATGTTATGTGATAGGCATCGCAGTTACTACCATAGCCGACCATTTCTGCGTAGATGTGAGCGCCTCTCTTTTTTGCATGCTCATATTCTTCGAGGACAACTATGCCACTTCCTTCTCCCATTACAAAGCCGTTTCTATCCTTATCAAATGGAATACTTGCTCTCTTTGGATCCTCCGACTGAGAAAGAGCCTTCATGTTCTGGAATCCGGCTATACCTAGAGGTGTAATACTACTTTCTGTACCACCACAGACAAACACATCCTCATATCCATCTCTGATTCTAAGGAACGCGTCACCTATGGCATTACTTCCACCTGCACAGGCTGTTACAGGACAGGTGCACATTCCTTTAAGTCCATGATTAATAGCCACCCTTGCAGCAGCCATGTTTGAGATTGCCATTGGAACAAAGAAAGGATTAACCTTTTCATATCCCATGTCCTCTCCTCTTTTATGCTGTTCCTCTATATTGCCAATTCCGCCAATACCGCAGGAAATAATGACTCCGCATCTATCTGCTTCTTCGTCACTTATCTTAGTATCAAAGGAAAAGTCCTCTGTTTCGCAAAGTCCTGAATCCTTTATAGCTTCGTCTGCAGCATAAAGAGCAAGCTGAGTAAATCTGGCCATGTGCCTTAATTCTCTTTTTTCAAGTCTGGTCTCAGGGTGAAAATTCTTTACCTCAGCTGCAACCTTTACCTTAAAGTTTGTGGTGTCAAATGCAGTGATCTCACCCACTCCGCATTTTCCCTCCCTGACGGATTTCCAGCTTTCTTCCACACTGTTTCCTATTGGATTAATAGTTCCAAGACCAGTTATTACAACTTTTCTACCTATTTTCATACCATATCCTCTTTACATTCCCATTCCGCCATCAACTGAAAGTACCTGGCCAGTAATGTAACTACTCTTTTCATCTGCAAGAAAAAGCACTGCATTTGCAATATCCTCAGGAGTCCCCATCCTTTTAGCGGGTATTGAAGCATTAATTTCAGCCTTTACCTTATCGCTTAAAACATCAGTCATATCTGTTTCTATCATTCCTGGTGCTATGGCATTTGCTGTGATATTTCTGGCTGCAATTTCCTTTGCAATACTTTTTGTCATTCCAATAAGCCCAGCCTTACTTGCAGAGTAATTTGCCTGCCCTGCATTTCCGTGGACTCCGACTACGCTTGATATATTAATGATCCTTCCGAATCTTTGCTTCATCATTGGTCGAAGGGCTGCTTTACTAAGCAAAAAAGCACCTTTTAAATTTACATCCACTACTCTTTCAAAATCTTCCTCGTCCATTCTTGCAAGAAGATTGTCCTTCGTAATGCCTGCATTATTAACAATTACATCTACTCTTCCATTCATGTTAAGGGCAGCCTCCAATAGACGCATTGCTGTATCTTCCTTGGAGACATCGCCCTTAACCGTTACTACTTCCCCCTCTATGTCATTATCTTTGCAAAGCCTTTTGGTTTCCTCTGCTGCCTCATCGTTCCCCGCATATCCTATAACAACGTTATAGCCCTGCTTATGCAAAGAGATGGCAATCGCTCTTCCAATTCCTCTGCCTGCTCCGGTAACTATGGCTGTTTTCTCTGCTTTACTCATATATGCTCCCTTATAAAATCTGTACTCTTATCTCAAGCTATAGCTTCCGATAGATTCTCAACATCGGTAGAGGTTTCAACGCTAAAGCACTCAATATCTTCAATATTTTTTTCTTTTGCACAGCGCTTAACAAATCCTGTGAGTGCTCTTCCAGGACCTATCTCAATAAATCTGCGCACTCCCTTATCAAGCATATAATTTATAGACTGTGTCATTTTTACGCCGTTCTGGACCTGTCCTATTAGCAGATCCTTCACTGTTTCATCATCATTTCTTTCTCTTCCTATCAGGTTGAAAACGACAGGAATCTTCTCTTCTTCAAAGCCTATGTTCTTAAAATAGTCTGATAGCTCATCCCCTGCTTTTGACATAAAGGATGTATGGAAAGGGCCACTGACATTAAGTGGAACGCATCTTTTAGCTCCTCTGTTTTTTGCAAGTTCTGCAGCTGCAGCAACGGCAGCTTTTTCGCCTCCAAGAACAAGCTGTCCAGGGCAGTTATCATTACAGATAGATACAACTCCGAGCTTTGATGCTTCATTTACACAGCTTTGAAGCTCGTCTCTTGTAAGTCCCATAACAGCAGTCATTCCTGAATCAACACCCTCAGAGGATCTTGTCATTGCATTTCCTCTAAAGCTTGCAAGTTCAACAGCCTCACTGGCACTCCAGACACCAGAAGCCTGTAGCGCTGAATATTCTCCAAGAGAAAGCCCTGCCATTATGTCAGGCTTAATTCCTTTATTTTTTAAAATCTTTGTTACTCCACATGCAAAAGCAACCATGCAGGGCTGGGTATACTTTGTTTGACTAAGTTCTCCCTCCGGGTCCTCAAAACAGATTTCCTTAAGGTCAAAATCCGTATTTACTCCATCAAAAATCTCTTTGAATTCAGGATAGTCATTATATAAATCCTTACCCATTCCTTTATGCTGGCTCCCCTGTCCTGCATATAAAAATGCTGTTTTCATACTTTATGCCTCCATAAGATCTTCGAAAATCTCTCTCACTGGTCTTATATTAGTAAGCTGTCCACAGGTCTGACCCGCCATAAGACTTCCAGTGTCTGTGTCACCTTCAAAGACTGCACGCCTAAGGCTTCCTAAGGTGTACTTTTCAAGTTCTTCTAATCCAGCGCCTTCTTTTTCTTTGCGCACGTATTCTCTGCTCATCTTGTTCTTTAAAACTCTGACAGGTGTTCCACCGATTCTGCCAGTAACAATAGTATCTGAGCCCTTAGCCTTTATGACTGCATTTTTATAGTTCTCATGAATAGGACATTCTTCACTAACTAATAGGCAGGTTCCAACCTGAACTCCACATGCTCCCAAGGCAAAGGCTGCCTTTACCTGTCTTTTATCCGCTATTCCACCAGCAGCAATTACGGGAATTGAAACTGCATCTGCCGTCTGTGGAAGGAGTGTCATAGTAGTCATTTCACCTACATGTCCACCACTTTCACAGCCTTCAGCTATTACAGCATCAGCTCCGGCCTTTTCAAGGTGTTTTGCAAGTATAGGTGCAGCCACAACCGGAATTACTTTTATTCCTGCAGCTTTCCATTTTTCCATGTACTTGGCAGGATTACCTGCTCCTGTTGTTACTACCTTTACGTTTTCTTCTACTACAATGTCTGCAAACTCATCTGCATCAGGATGCATGAGCATTATGTTTACGCCAAAGGGCTTATCTGTAAGTGATCTGCAGATTCTTATTTCCTTACGAAGCATTTCCGGATTCATTCCACCAACACCTATAAGTCCAAGTCCACCTGCATTTGAACACGCTGCTGCAAAAGTGCCTGTTGCGATATTTGCCATCCCTCCCTGAATGATTGGGAATTCTGTTCCTAAAATCTCGTTTAGTTTTTTCATTATTTAGCTCCATATTTCAGCAAGGCACCAGCCCAGGTTAATCCTCCGCCAAAGCCTACCATAATAAGTGTATCTCCAGCTTTTACAGTCCCCATGTTTACCAGCTCACAAAGCGCCATCGGCACAGATGCTGCGCTGGTATTTCCATATTTGTCCATGTTTTTATAAAACTTTGAAGGGTCTGCCTTTAATTTTTTCACGCAGTGATCAAGTATTCTTGCATTTGCCTGATGGCAGATAACCTGATCAATGTCATCAAGACTAAGCTCTGCTTTATCAAGTAAGCTGTTTAAGCATTTAGGGATGGCGTCAACTGCGAATTTAAATACATTCTTGCCATCCATCTTTATGTGGCTCACTTCCGGACCAGCTCCTTCAACTGTTATCTCATAGCCTCCTCTTGCTCCAAGAACAGTCTCATAGGGGCCACTCTCAACAAGCTTTATAACTGCAGCACCTGCACCATCCCCAAATAGAACGCAGGTACTTCTGTCAGTCATATCCATAAGTCTGGAGAGTTCTTCACAGCCAATGACAAGTCCGTATTTGCCCTGATTGCCGTTTAAAAGACCTCTTGCAACTTCAAGCCCATATATAAATCCACTACAGGCTGCATTAACATCCAAAACCGGAATATCCTCAGGAAGCTCAAGCTCCTTCTGGACAATACATGACAAGCTTGGTGTAATGAATCTTGCTGATACTGTCGCACATACCACACATGAAAGCTCTTCTTTCTTAATTCCAGCTGCTTCAATAGCATTCCTGGCAGCATCAATTGCAAGGGTATATGCGCTTTCTTCCTCGTTACAAAATCTTCTTTCTTTTATTCCTGTCCTTGTGCTGATCCATTCATCATTTGTCTCTACAATTTTTGAAAGATCGTCATTGGTCACAACCTTTCCGGGCTTTGCCATTCCGGTGCCTATTATTTCTATATTTTTCATACCATCAACCGATTTTTCTGTATTTTAGCTGTCTGTCATTCTTGATTTCGCTAGGTGACATTGTCTTTAATTCCTTCAGATGTCTGAAAAGTGCTTCATCAAGATTTCTCATAACAGTTTTATAGTCCCTCTGTGCGCCTCCTATTGGCTCATCAATAATCTCATCTGCAACTCCAGCTTCCATAAGATCAGCTGCAGTAAGCTTCATAAGCCTGCATGCTTCCTTATGTCTGTCGGAATCCTTCCATAAAATACTTGCAAAGCCTTCAGGGCTAAGGATTGAGTAAACAGCATTTTCAAGCATAAGTATTCTGTTGGCTACGCCAATTGCAAGAGCTCCACCAGAATTACCTTCACCTGTTACTACTGAAATTACAGGCACATGAAACTGACTCATTTTTGCCAGATTGACTGCTATTGCTTCTCCCTGACCATGTTCTTCAGCTTCAAGCCCGGGGTAAGCTCCTGGAGTATCGATAAAGGTAATAATTGGTCTTCCAAACTTTTCTGCCTGGTTCATAAGGCGCAGTGCCTTCCTATATCCTTCCGGACAAGGCATTCCGAAGTTGTATTCCATGTTCTTTTCAATGGTATGTCCTTTTCTGTGTCCAAGGACAGTAACCGGAATGCCATGGAATCTGGCTATTCCACCATAAATACTCTTATCCTCATCAAATAGATGATCACCCTTTTGTTCAAAGAAATCCGTAAAAAGTCCCTCTATAAAATCATCGATGTGCGGGCGTTCTATATGTCTTGCAAGATAAACCTTTTCATCCGGAGAAAGAGTTACACAGCCTTCCAAAAATGAAGATCTCATTCTTTTTAACTTATCTATCTGTTTACCATGCTCATCCCAGGATTCATAGTTTTCTTCTATGGCTTCAAGTATTTCATCTGACCTAAAAGCTTCCTTAACCATTTCCCCTGTTTCTTTAGTTTGAGCCTTTTTAAGTCTTTCAATTTCTGCATCAAGCGATTCAACTTTTTTCAATATTTTCTCAATCATACAATCCACCCTTTAGGCAAAATGAATCTATATTGATCAACCTTTATGAAGCTCTATAAGCTTCTTTAATGTGCTCTTCATTTCGCTTCGTTCAACTATCATGTCTACAAAGCCATGTGACTCAAGATATTCACTTCTCTGAAATCCCTTTGGAAGCTTTTTATGGATAGTCTGTTCTATAACTCTGGGACCAGCAAATCCTATAAGGGCTCCCGGCTCTGCAAGAGTTATATCTCCAAGCGAGGCAAAGCTTGCTGTAACTCCTCCAGTAGTTGGATGAGTCAGATAGCTTATATACAAGCCTCCAGAAGCACTGAATTCTTCTATAGCTGCAGCCGTCTTCGCCATCTGCATGAGACTGTATATGCCTTCCTGCATTCTGGCTCCGCCACTTGCTGAGAAAATAATGAGGGGCAAATGTTTATTAGTAGCATATTCAACTGCCCTTGTTACCTTTTCCCCAACTATGCTGCTCATGCTGCCCATGAAAAATCTGCTATCCAGAACGATTGTCACAGCCTTATGTCCACCAATCTTACCAACAGCTGTAACTGCAGCTTCTTCAAGTCCTGTTTTCTGTTTTTGTGCTGAGAGCTTGTCCTTATACTCAGGAAAATCATTTGGATCATTTGCTTTAAGATCAGCATTTAGCTCATGAAATGAACCAGAATCAAGTATTAAGGAAAGTCTGTAATATGCTCCGATGCTTTTGTACTTTCCACAAACAGGGCATACATAATAATTATTCTGCCAGTCTCTTTTTAGCGCTCTTCTTCCACAGGACTTACAAGTAATGAACACAGGCTCTTTGTCTTTCTTTAAAAGATTCTCGCCAAGTTCTTTTTTCACCTTGATGGGAAAAGCTGATACATTCAGTAAAGGTCCCATTTGTCCCTCCTGCTTATTCTTTAAGCAACTTTGTTTACCTTGATAGCATCAAGTACATCCTGAACAGTGTGAAGATCTGTGATAGCTTCATCGGGAATCTTTACGCCAAGCTTCTCTTCAATCTCCATATGTAGCTCTACGATTGCAAGTGAATCTGCATCGAGATCCTCGATAAGGTTAGCTTCAGGTGTAACCTTGTCCTCGTCTACGCCAAGTGTGTCTGCAATAATTGTTTTGATTTCATCTAAAGTCATTTTAGTTTTCTCCTTTTTAGTTAAATTGTATTTAGTTATATTACTTTGAAATAGTATCGCGCAAAATGCTGTTTGTCAATACAGAAAGTTAAAATGTATTTAATTAGTTTCCAGAGGAATTCTTGTCTTTAGAAAATCAATAGGAAAAATCACGATAATATATATGTCAAGAATTTTTATTTTATGATTGGAAAACTTCATGTGATTTTCACGGAAACATGAGATAATTAGATAAAGAAATAAGTTTTGCTTGACGAAGTTATGAATTTTCTATGAGCAGGGCCAAAGTATGAAATTACTATCAAAAGAAAATGTTAACAACGGAAGACAACCGGAAATAGACATGGTAAAAGCAATCGCCATTATATTCATGATAATTATTCATACATATCAGGGATGTAATGGAGGATGTGAAGGCTTAGGCATTAGTTTTTTAGGATATTTTGCAGGCTTTTTCGGCGCAGGATCATTTATGATCTGCATGGGTATTGGAATGCGCTATGCACGTAATCATACTCCAAAAGACTATATTATAAGAGGATTGGCATTGTTAACAGTTAGTCAGCTTGTAAATCTGCTTCGCCTAAGCATACCTTCATTAGTTCTCTATGAGGCAACAGATAAAACATTTAATCTGGGATATGTACTGGATGTTATACAAACTGATATCCTGACTTTTGCCGGGCTGGCATTTCTTCTTATGGCAGCATTGACAGCTCTAAGACTTAAAGATGAATGTATTTTTGCCATAGGTCTTGTTCTAAATTTCCTTATGGTTCCATGTGCTGCATTTATTCCGCACATTGAGAGCTTTTGGACTGATAGATTACTAAGTCTGTTAATTGCGACCGACTCTGCTCTTTTTCCCATTTGTACTCATTTTATATATGTGTCATTTGGCTACCTGCTGGGTGGTTTATATATGAGAATTGAGGATAAAAAGCATCTTGCAGGCAGAGTACTTCTCTTCTGTTTGCCAATTGTTGTAATCTACTATGCTCTGCGTATGAGCTTTCCTTTTCCTCTCATGGCAGAATATATTCCTGAGGATGAACCATCACTTGGTACCGACGCTCTTGCCGTTTGCCTTGATACAGTTATTCTTCTTGCACTATGTTATAAGTTTACCGAAAGAAATGGCTTAAAAGCGCCTTCATTTATGAATCATCTATCAAAGTACATCAACTCATATTATTGTGTAAGTGAAGTGATCTTAGGAATAATAGTAGCAATCAGGTTTTTAATAGATATTGATGGTATAAAAAGCACTACAATTTTATATCTGTGTAGCTTTTTGCTCATTATTTTATGTTTCCTTATTATTGAAATAAATGCCCGATACATTCACTTCACAATAGCAGGATTGAAAGGTACGAAAGCGATCATTGTCTATACCTCAATATGGGCTGCTACCTTTGTTATTGTGGCTTATGCCATGTCAGAGATTAGTGATTTTTCGGTTATATATAGTTTTTATAATTGAGGGGATGGAAACGCTGGTTTTGTATCACTCAGACTCGGAAACGCAAGCGTTCCCTCGTTACCGTTGGTTCTCATATATCTACTCCGCAAAATAAGGCATAGCGCACCTTCGGTGCTACTGAAAATCATAACCACCCGTCCAACGGGTGGTTTGCTCGCCCCTATAAGGGGCAGTTACCGGCCAGCGCCTAAAGACGC
>SVFV01000057.1 GCA_015056655.1 Butyrivibrio sp. | reverse complement strand
TGCATCTATTATCTCACGGATTGCCCGCAAAGTCAGTAAATATCAGTGGTTATTAATTGTTGAGCACGCACTAAATACTTGTGATTACCCGCGTAATCAAATAGCTGTGGTATAACGCTTTTATTTTTATTCATTTTTTCACCTTCTCATTTCACTACTTCCCACATCTGGCCCATGTTTTGGAATCCATCCTGAGGAAGGCATCCTTTGCAGGTATGTCCATCTGAGTGACTTCCGGATGGACATCCACTGCACCCTGAGCATCCTTTCGATGAAAAGATAACTCTTTTTATGATTCCCATGTTCTCGAGATATTCCATCTGTCTGGAAACATCTTCCTCACTGGTATGAAGTTCCATTGCAAGAAGCTTCGTAGTTCTGGCATGGCCATCTTTTAACAGTTCAAGTAATTGCTCCATTAATTTATCCTCTGTTAACTCACTATGGTGCCTAAACCGATATGGCTTCCATCACCAGATAAGCATTCCAACATGATATGCGATAAACGCCAGCAAAAGAGATACTGCCGTGTAATACAGCACAATCCTTCCAGTCCATTTCGCTGAATGTGTCTCCTGATATGTAGCTGCCAGAGCAACAACGCAAGGCATGTTGAAGGTCATGGCAAAGATAAATGCTAATGCTTCCGGCTTTGTTACGTTTGCAAGAAGAATAGAGCTTAAGGTCACACCATTTGCCATATTTGCTGTTGATCCGGCACCACTCATAGCCTGTGTGAATGCTGTACTGTATGAACCACCGCTATAAAGTGCGCTGATAACACCGATAGCGCCCTCTTTTCCTATAGCCGATGCTAAGTATGAGAGGAATAATTGCCATGGCATTCCAAAGAACTTTGTTACAGGCTCTATCGCTACACCAATTGTGTACAGGATTCCGCCTGTTCCAGATGGAGAATAGCTAAGGAGCCAGAATACACCACAGACAAGCAGTACCACACTTGTTACTCTGATAAATGTCTCTTTTGTTCTTCCAAATACATATCTGAAAAGTGCTCCCCACTTCGGCTTGTGATACGGAGGAAGTTCCATGATCATTCCGTAGCGGTCTTCCTTCTGAACGAGCTTAGCTCCAAAGACTTTGGCAGTGACATACATGTGCAAGAGCATAGTAAGAAGGATTACAGTGACCACCAAAACTGCACCGGGTCCAAAGAATATAGTTGAAAGCATAGGGATAGTAGCCCATGCTGCGCCACAAGGAACTGCCCATGCGAGAGCAATCGTAAGTACCTTCTGTCCCCAGTTATCTATGACTCTTGCTCCTGCAGCACCGCCCATAGTGCAGCCAAAGCTTACAAGAAAAGGCATAACAGATTTGCCCTGAAGTCCCAGTTTTCCCATTGTATTGTCGAAAACATAGGAGATACGGGCCATGATGCCAACCTCTTCTAGAAGACCAAATACAAGGGTTACTCCAAAAACGAATCCCAACATTTTGAAAATATATGAAAATGACTGGATAATTACATCTGTAGCGATAAGAATTATGAATTCAGCACATCCAATAGCTGATAATCCTGCAGCGACAGGCTCTTTAAGCATTAGAACGAGTTCGCCAATGATCATAGGCGGAATAGCCGGAATAAAAGATGCTATAAGCCCCAACAAAACCGTAAGAACAACGGCAGGCTTCCCCCATACCTTACTTGTATAAATGCGGTCAAGCTTTCCAAGCGTCACCTTTACTGATTTAGATTGAATTGCACCGTCTATTACATCATCAATCCAGGCAAACTTGCAGCCTCCGATTGCCACAGCCCCCTGTGATGAAGCTTTGATATTTTCAATTTTTGAAAACACTGATGCATCCAATGTGTTTTTTAGCTTTGCAACCACTACCTTATCATTCTCAAGTACCTTTGAAGCAAGCCACATTGAAGAATAGCCGGGAATGATGCCTTCAGGAATCAGATTGCAGATTTCCTGATAACCTTTGATACTCTCGTACTGTTCTTTAAGCCTCGAAACATCAAGTCTTGAGTCTTTCTTAATGGCCTTTTCCAGTGTTTTGTAAAACTCGTCATAAGACTTTACATCTGTTGCAGAAAATGGAATGACAGGGATTCCAAGTTTTTCTTCAATAGCCTTGGCATCAATCTTTTTACCCTGATCAGCTGCCACATCTGCCATATTGAGCAATAGAAAACATGGTGCATCGATTCCGGCATAATCAGCCAGCATGAAAAGACTTCTCTGAAGCTGTGAACTGTCTGCAAGGATACAGACCACATCTGCTTTCCCTGACGTGATGAAGTCTCTCGTGATGACCTCTTCATCAGAATTTGCTGATAAACTGTATGATCCCGGTAAATCTGCCACATTATACTCTTTTCCTCCATAGGTAAAAGAGCCTTCTTTTTTCTCAACGGTCTTACCGGGCCAATTGCCGACATGCTGACGAAGGCCTGTAAGAGCATTAAACAAAGTTGACTTGCCCGAATTAGGTTGTCCGAGGAGGGCTATCGTTGCAGCTGCGCTCATGCTGTCACCTCCTCAACGGTAATACCGGTACACTCCTTGCGGTTAAGTGCAATCATGGTATCTCTTGAATATACAAGCAATGGCCTGTTTCTATCGTTTTTGATTACACTTATCCTGCATCCCGGTGTCAGTCCTATAGATGTTATACGGCTCATGAATCTTGTGTCGCCATCAATAGCCGTTATGATAGCGTCACTGTTTTCCCTTACTTCACCTAAACTCATAACTTTCTCCTCTCTCAATGTTAGCTTTTGCTAACTGCATGATAGCACATTTTTTTCCATATTAAATGATGTTTTGAGTTTAATGAAAAAAATTCTCAACCATTTGCTCCTCCTGCATCTGCTCTGCCGTTTTAGGATTAATAAAAAATGAGGGGCGGGGTACAGAGTCGTTTATTTTGACTCCATATCCCGTCCCCCTGGGACAGTTCTGTTTAGTTCATAGCTTCGCCATTTACATAAAGTGTGTATCCATTTGTATTCACACTGGACATATCCCCATCGAAAGATGTGATATATGTATCTGCAGTAAGTGTCCATGTACTGCTTTTATCTATAGATACAGAGACGGTTCCAACTTCTGTAGAAACGCTTTCACCCTTGGCATTTGTGATATTACCATCAATTGTACCGGTGAAATCTGAACCATCAGTAAGGTTTAAAGTAAGCTCAGAATCACTTCCTACGAGAATTGTTCCATCAAGTGTCTGATTGCTTGCATTTACTGTAGCAACATTACTGTCTCCCTTCCATCCATCAGCACAAACTGAAAGAAGAACGTTCGCTGAATCCTCATTAACAATCTTTACATTATCTAGATTGATCACAGCCTGTGTGTTTGTCACATGAAAAACATGACCATTTTTGCTTGTCAGCGTTCCACCATTCATTGTAAATGTAGAAGTACCGCTGTCCGCATCTCCGGACATAGACTGATATATCATGATAGTGTCATAAAATGTGGCATTGCCGTTGGTATCTGTATTGCTGGCTGTCATGTCGCAGTCGTTTAATGTAATGGAATTAATACCTTCTATACATACACCTTCTGACAAATTTGAAGTAAGCGTTGCGTTAGAAACGGTAATATCTGCAGTTGAATAGATCGCAGGTGATCCAAGACCATTTGTTGTATAGCTGCCACCATCGACTGTAACTGTACCGCCACCGCGGTCAGTTCTTATCGCAGCTGAAGATTTTCCGCTAGTCTCAATGGTAAGATTTGATGCCTCTGTTATACCACCACCTGTTGTCATGATTCCGCCAGAGCCATCGCCTTTGGTGGTAATAGTTGTATCAGAGATGATTACCTTTGTTCCATCACCATCTGCTCCATTCTTTCCGCCGTTACCACCGTAGGAAAAACCCCCGTTTGCTCCGTCAGCTTCAGAAGTAATTGTACTATCAGTAATAGTTGTTGTAGAGCCATCTTTCACAAGAACTGCAGCATTAAGTCCATAAAAATTGCAACTATCTCCACCATCTGAGTCGCCTGTCTTTGTTACAGTAGCATTTGAGATTGATACGTCTTCTGAAGTGCTTATCATGAGTGCACTCTCATATGCAACACTGCTGTCATAGGTTTTTCCATCCTGCGAATCGGCAGCTGCTATCTCATCAGCGGCTTTATACTCTATATCTGCGCTACTGCTTCCACCGCCAAATCCACCGCCTCCTTCAGGAGGATTACCGGGTGCTTCGCCGTCAGGTTTTTCACCAGGTGCTCCATTCGGGGCCTGTCCGTCAGGAGCTTCTCCATCAGGTTTTTCCGGAGGAGTCTCCCCTTCTGGCATTTCTCCTTCAGGTTTATCAGCAGGTTCCTCTTCATTTGTCGCATCTGCAGAAACTGTGCTGTCCTCAGGCGCAGCATCCTCAGTAATGATCGTAGATTCTTCAGTTACTGTTCCTGTATTTGTACCACATGCGGTAAAGGTTACACACATCACTGTGATAGCTGCTATTGATAATACTTTTCTAAGTTCATTTCTTTTCATTATAAAATCTCCTTAATATTTCCTTTGAAAATCGCATCTGCAATGCTTTGCTTTAGTAGAGATTATGGATGTGCAAACTAAAATGAACCTAAAAATAGAATGAAGTTCACAAAATCTTCTTAATTATCAATAAATGGACCATGGGGACGGGGTCATTTCTTTACATTGAATGCTTTCATACCGGGATATACTGCGGCATTTCCAAGCTCTTCCTCAATTCGAAGAAGCTGGTTATACTTGGCAACACGCTCTGAACGTGAAGGTGCTCCTGTCTTGATCTGTCTTGTGTTAAGCGCAACAGCAAGATCAGCGATTGTTGTATCTGCTGTTTCACCTGATCTGTGAGATGAAATTGCTGTATAGCCATTCTTGTTTGCAAGCTTGATAGCTTCAAGTGTCTCAGAAACAGAACCGATCTGGTTGAGCTTAATAAGGATTGAATTAGCTGCGCCGTTTTCAATACCCTTTGCAAGACGCTCTGTATTTGTTACGAAAAGATCATCGCCTACAAGCTGAACCTTGTGACCGATTTTCTCAGTCATTCTCTTCCAGCCATCCCAATCCTCTTCATCAAGGCCATCCTCGATGGAAATGATAGGATACTTATCTACAAGAGACTCCCAGTGAGCGATAAGCTCATCAGATGTAAACTCTTTTCCTGACTTAGGCTGCTTGTAGAAGCCCTTTCCTTTTTCACTCTTCCACTCTGATGATGCAGCATCCATTGCGATCATGAAGTCCTTGCCGGGTTCATAGCCTGCATCCTTGACTGCTGCAAGAATGGTCTCGATTGTTTCTTCATCACTTGTAAGGTTGGGAGCAAAACCGCCCTCATCACCGACAGATGTTGCAAGTCCCTTGCTCTTGAGAATTTTAGCAAGTGCATGGAAAACTTCAGCACACCATCTGAGAGCCTCCTTAAAAGAAGGAGCGCCAACAGGCATGATCATAAACTCCTGAGTATCTACTGTGTTTGTTGCGTGAGCACCACCATTAAGGATGTTCATCATAGGAACCGGCAGGTCTGTTGCCTGAATTCCGCCAAGGAATCTGTAAAGCGGAATATCAAGTGAAACAGAAGCTGCTCTTGCTGCTGCAATTGAAACTGCAAGGATAGCATTTGCTCCAAGCTTTGATTTGTCCTTTGTTCCGTCAGCCTTGATCATAGCTGCATCAATGGCATATATATCAGAAGCATCCATACCAACGATAGCATCTGCAATAGGTCCGTTAATATTCTCGACCGCTTTTGAGACACCCTTTCCAAGATATCTGGACTTATCACCATCTCTTAGTTCAAGTGCCTCAAATTCACCTGTTGATGCACCAGATGGCGCAGTTCCTCTCGCTACGGTACCATCAGCGAGATAAACCTCTGCTTCTACTGTGGGATTTCCTCTCGAATCCAGGATTTCTCTTCCAATTACTTTTACAATTTCAAGATAATTCATTACTTCACCTTTCCGCCTTTTGGCATTTTAATAGACCCCCTTATAAGAGGTATGCCCCGGAACAGTTCCCATTCCTGCACCGGGGCTTTTAAATGATTTACTCAAGTTAGCAATCGCTAACATAATGAAGCTTATCATATCGTTGTTTGTGTTTCAACAAATCGTTTCATTATCAAATGATAAGATTTATCATCTGATAATTTCTGAGTCAAAAGAACCGTCCCCCTGACTTAAACCGTCACCCCATCGGGTCAGAATTGAGTACATTATTGAACCTACTCCAACTCCGATTGCTCCAACAAATATGGATACATACACTATGAACGCATCATTAAGTACTCCGAACAGCATTTCACCCAGTGCTACAGATATCATAGATAACATTCCCATTGTAGTTGTAACTCTTCCCAGCAATTCCTTTTTTACATTGGTCTGGATAAGAACACTCATCGCTATCTGCATAGGAATTGCCTCAGCTATGGTCATACAATCAAGTGCAATTATTGTCAGAAGTGCCGCCATTATTGGCACTACACTTCTAAGACTCAGAAGCACAACCAGTCCAATTAGAGCAATCTCTGAAGTGATCAGTTTTGTAGAAATTGAGAATATTTTTCCCGGCTCAGCCTTGCTTACAATAGGAAGCACAACGAGCGGAACAATAACCGTGGTTATGGCAGTTACAGAATTATACATGCCATAGTAGTAAGCATTCATGTTGTAAACTTCCCTTATCAGATACAGAATACTAACTGAAAAAGTTGCACCGAAGAAAGCATTTATTACCGGTATTGTCATCGCAAGGTTTCGCAGTTTATTATTTTCCAGTATTACAAGCACACCTTCTTTAAAATTCCTGATGAAATGGATCTTTTCATCATCTGATTCATCCTTTTGCTGCCTGGATTTTATGGAAAATTGCAAAATTCCTGCCGCAAAATCAAGGATAGTAACAAACACGAATGCTGCCGTCAGATTTATGTTTGTAAAAATAAATGCAGCGATTATTGGGCTTATTACAAATACTATACCGTCGTCAGATTTTGAAACTGCGATAGCATCCTTTAACCGATCTTCATCAACAAGCAGTGGAATAATCGCCCCTTCACAGGCATTGTAAAAGACCTCTCCCATTTCCAGCAACAGTACCAGAATAAAGACCAAGGCCACTTTTATCGGAACAAAAACCGACATCACACTATAAGCAAGAAGTACAACACTTTCAGCTATTAAAACTCTGCCCATAAGATTGCTCCTGTCCACCTTATCAGACAGCACCCCGGCAAAGGGTGTGAGAATTAATCTTGGAACAAAAACAATGGATAACATAAGAGCAAAGATTGTGGCTGATCCGGTTATATCAAGAACATATAAAGACAACACAAACTGCAATATATTACTTGCTGCCATGGATACGGCACTTGCTATCCAGAACTTCCAGTACTCTCTTCCAAAGCCTTTAAGCTTATTCAAGTATTCACGCATATCGTTATCTTTTCTCCTCGCTTTGCTGTTCTATCTTCTATCTCCCCAAATGACAGCACTCTGCCATGCTCAATATAGAGTTCATAGTCACAGCACTGCTCAATAAGTTCAGGATCGTGGGTGGATACCAACACTGTTTTCCCGGAAACTGCAAGCTTCTTAAGAAGTCTTCCGACCTTCATCATATGGTCAAAATCAAGTCCGGAGGTTGGTTCGTCGAAGAGAAATAGCTGCGCTCCCGCTGCGATTGCGGATGCAATAGCTACTCGCTGCTTCTGACCGCCGGACAGAGCCATGGGATGAGTGTCTTTATATGTGAAAAGTCCAAGCTCTTCAAGTATCTCTCTGCAGCGTTTCTCATTCTTATCCTTCATGGAAAGAAGAACCTCTGCCTCCACACTGTCTGTGAAAAGCTGATGATTGACATCCTGCATCACCATATAACTAAGTCCAATTCGATAATTACCCTTGTAAACTTGCCCATCTATTTCTATAATGCCCCCACAATCCTTCTCAAGACCGCATACACACCTTAGAAATGTTGATTTTCCGGTACCATTTTTCCCGACGACTCCAATAACTTTTCCCCTTGGAAGCTTGAGTTTCGGAATATTCAGCTCCAGATTCTCGCCATCAGCTTCCGTAAACTTCTTTTTTCTGAAAATATAAGGCCTATGATTGTAGGAAAAATAGAAATCTTTTAGACAGATCGCACCTTCAGAAGCTTTTAAGGCGCCCCTATCCTTCGTGTTTTTTTCATTGAACAGAACCGAAAAATACGCAGGCACATCTAAGGGTCTGAGTTTCAAGTCCTCAATTTCCTTAGCCCTAAGCTGAAGAAAATCTTCTCTACGCCACTGTTTTCTGATCTTGCCGCCATCCATATAGATGGCTCTGTCAAAAACCTCCCGTAGATACCACAATCTATGCTCGGAGATAATGATGGTTTTACCCTGGTTCTTCCATTGAAGGATTATGCTCCTTAGCTTTTCAATGGCATCGCGGTCAAGATTTGATGAAGGTTCATCAAGAAGGATTATTTCCGGTAAAAGTGCGGACACAGAAGCGCAGGCTATTTGCTGCTTTTCACCTCCTGACAAAGAAAAGAGACTTTTTCCCAGAAGCCTTTCTATGCCCATCTCTTCTACTACTGAATCTTTTCTTTTAAGTATTTCCGTGGGCTCCAGTCCAATATTTTCAGGTTCAAATACGATCTCGCCATCTGTATCTACCGAGAAAAACTGGCTTCTTGGATTCTGAAAAACTGTTCCTACGCTGCCTGCAAGCTCATATAGCTCAGTTTTACTTATATCTCTTCCGGCAACGCTCACTTTTCCTGCCAGTTCACCCTGATAATAATGAGGAATAAGGCCGTTGATCAGTCTGATGACTGAGGTTTTACCGGATCCCGACGAGCCGCACAAAAGGACGGTTTCTCCCTCCTCTATGGAAAGAGAAACGTCCCTAAGTGATTCATAGCCAGCACCCTTGTAGTGAAAACTCACATTTTTAATCTCGATAACATTTTTCATAATTTAAAATACTTAGAACCTATGAATATCGCAGCTGTTGCCGTAAAGGCAGCGATTAGTACAGAATCCGCCACTCCAAACTTAAGCTGTGCTACACTGGTTCTTTTTACCTTTCCGCCAAGGCCTCTTGTGATAGCTGCGGCTGACAGCTCGTCTCCTATATTTACGCAGGAAAATAGGAGCGGTATCATCCTGTATTCCACCATCTTTACTGCATTTCCGCCGCCGAGCATGATGCCACGCATTTTCATGGCATCCCGTATGGAACCGTACTCTTCTTTGATTGTCGGAAAAAATCTCATTACTACTGCCAAAGCGATGGTTATGCCATCCGGAATGTGCATCCTTTGCATGCAGGATATGAACTCGTCTATCTTGGTTGTTCTGATCACATACCAGGCAGTTATCACAGAAGGCATGAACTGAACCACTATTCCGCAATATCCCACGAGAAATGCCGCGATGAAGCCGGTAGAATTTGCTGAAAGATAATAAAAGGTAAGCATGATCGCCACAGTGTACATCACAAGGAAACGAAGTGCCGATGCATAATGCTTTTCAATGATCAAAAGCACTATGGGTATCAGGGTTATCAATATCCTCACCGCCCACAAAAAGGGCGTAGTCGCACTCATCATTACTATGGCTGACACGATAAATATCATGTATAGCTTTGTTCGAGGATCCAACCTTAATTCCATTTATGCAATACCGGCTTTCTCAAAATGCTTTCTTACAACAGCTTTTCCCACAAATGCGCCAAGAAATCCCGAAATAACACAGACAATGACAAGAATTGCGATAGTCTTCGTATTTATAGCCTTGAAAAGATAGTCTGCGTACTCAGCAGAAAAGCCACCTTCAAGCAGTGACTGCCTATAGGAGGTTGCTGATACAACTACAGGAAAATAGTTTGCGCAGATCCAAAGGGAGAAAATTCCATAGCTTATTGCGATTTTCTTAAAGTCCTTGTAATCGCCGCTCTTTGCTATCAGGTCTGCCACAACGCCTGCGATAAGAATGAGTGGTGCACCAAGATACCCCATTCCGGTCACAAACATAATGATTGCAAGCAGAGCTGCCATGATCGTGAGCATGCCGAACTTTTCAATTTTCGTATAAAACAGCATCATGGGAATCGACGTTGCCAGTGGAAGTAAAACAACGTAAGCCGCTACGACGTAAGGATGCAGATATCCCAGCATTCCAACCACCATTTCTGTTACAAACAGCAAAGCTGTAAAGATTCCTATTGTAATAAAATCCTTTGCTTCAAGCTTTTTATTATTCATTTTTCCTCCTCCAAAACTTTATGATTATGTTAGTGTATGCTAACCGAATGATAGCATATTTCATGCTGATTTACTGATAAAATATCTCAGCTCTGAAGTGCCACCATGTGGGCATACATTCCATCCATCTCCATCAACTGAGTATGATCTCCGCTCTCCACAATTTTTCCGTCATTTATGACCAGTATACGGTCTGCATCACGGATAGTTTTGAGCCTGTGTGCGATAACAAGAAGCGTCTTATTGCGGCAAAGCTCGGAGATGGCTTCCTGTATGGCTCTTTCGTTATCAGCATCTACACTGGCAGTAGCTTCATCAAGAATTACTATAGGAGCATCCTTCAGGATACATCTTGCTATGGATATTCTCTGCTTTTCACCGCCGGAAAGCGATGCGCCGCCTTCTCCGATCACAGTATCAAAGCCATCGGGAAGCTCCATGATAAAGTCGTAGCATCTGGCTTTTTTAGCGGCCTCGACCACTTCTTCCCTTGTGGCATCGGGGCGTCCAATGGCAATATTGTTGTAGATAGTATCCTGAAAAAGATATACTCTCTGGAATACCATGCTTATGCGGTCCATAAGGGAACCAAGGGAAACCTCTCTCACGTCTTGTCCGTCGACGAGAATTCTTCCATCCTTAATATCCCAGAATCTTGCAAGAAGCGAAGCAATAGTTGATTTTCCACCGCCGGAAGGTCCAACCAGAGCTGTCATCTCGCCGTGATTTACCTTAAAGGATACGTTCCTCAGGACATCTTTTTCGGTATATCCAAAGCTTACGTTGTCATATTCAATCTCAGTTTCTTCCATTACTCCATCAAGGGCTCTTTTACCGACATCCGCCAGCTCTTTTGCCTCAAATACTTCTTCTATTCGGTCAAGGCTTGCATCTGTTACCGTAAGTCTCGCCATCTGGGCATAATAGCTTTTAATGGCCACAAACATATCAAACAGGAAAAGTGCCATGCCGACCATATAGGAATTCGATATTTCTCCTGCGTTATATAAAAATGCTGCCATCGCCAGCATAGCCGCTGTTCCGATACCAAATGCAAGGTACAGCGCTCTGCTCCAGGGGCCATAGGCCATTTCAAAATCAATGCTTTCTTTGCAGCTCTTTTCGAACTCATTAGATAGCCTCTGAGATTTGTCCCCAAGCATGTTGTAGGACTTGATGATGGCTATACCTTCAGCAAAATCAAGAACCTCTTCCGTCAAAGATTCGCTTGCTTCCTGCTTGATCACAGAATGCTTAAGAGACATTCTTAGCATCAGGTTTCCTATGATAATAAAAACGATAACGACAAGAACCGCCAGGGCTCCCATTCTTATATCCATGACAAACATCATGGCTACCATTATTCCCTGAGAAATGATGAAGGACACAAGCTCAGACAGAACTCCCATGCAGTTTTCTTCGATGAAAGCCATGTCAGTTGCAAGAACTGAGCTTATTTTTCCAATGTTTCCCTCCGTGAAATAACCCATAGGGAGCTTTCGTAGGTGATCTCCAAGCTTAAGTCTGAGGTCAGCGAAAACCATATATCCTGCAGCTGACTGGAGTATATTTGTAAGATGCTCCAGGATTGCCTCCAGCACCACGCTAAGAATCATAGCAAGACCAAGATACAGGCATTTTGCCTCATCCATTCGATTTTCCATAAATAAGCTTATGGCAATAAAGCAGATGATAAGCGGTGCTTTCATCATGATTCCCTTGAAAAAGGATGTAATATACGAGGCACGTATCCTTGTTTTGTATTTCCCTGTAATTCCAATAATTCTATTTAATATTTTTAACATGCCGCCTCCTTTATTCTCCAGGTGCTTGCGCTGACCGATGTGTTCCAGAGCTTTTTGTATTCAGAACAGGTGTCTACAAGCTTCTCATGGCTGTCGGCAGCTATACATTGTCCGTCCTTCATAACACAGATTTTATCTGCATTCTTAATGGTCGAGAGTCTGTGAGCAATGACTAACACGGTCTTATTCTTAACAATCTCATCAAGAGCAGCGTTCATTTTTTCTTCGTTCTCGGGATCCATGAAGGCTGTGGCCTCATCGAGAACTATGATCGGAGCATTTTTAAGGATAGCTCTTGCAAGGGAGATTCGCTGTCTCTCACCGCCCGAAAGCTGCTTGCCGCCATCTCCGGCCTGAGTTTCGATGCCGTCAGGAAATCTTTCAAGGAACTCGTTACACTGCGCTCTTCTTGCCGCATCCAGCACTTCTTCCCTCGTGGCCTCAGGCCTTCCGATGAGGATATTTTCATATAAAGATGTGTTAAACAAAAACTGTTCCTGAGACACAAATGCAACCTGATCATTTAAGGCTTTCAGAGTCATATCTGTGATGTCCTGCCCGCCAATCGTTATTTTTCCCGAGCTTAAGTCATAATAATGAACTAAAAGCTTAGCCAGAGTGGATTTTCCGCTTCCGGATTCACCTACCAAAGCAGTTGTTGTACCCTGCTTAAGCGTAAGATTAACGCCATGCAGAATCTCTTTGTCGTCATAGCCAAAGTGGATATCCTCAAAAACAACATCATGAGTATTGCCATTAAAAGCTTCACTTCCTTCCTTGAGCGGAGGATGTGACATAAGATTTTCAAGCTCTGTGATCTTGTATGAAAGCTGAGGAAATTTTCCTGCGAAATTCAAGGCTTTTAAAACTGACGGTCCCACGGCAAATGACATGCAGCAAACCAGAACTAGCTTATCAAGAGTAACCGCCCCACCAAGCACCATCAAGGAACCCACAGGAAGTATCAGAAGGACAAGGCACGGCAGAACGCTGGAATATATTGCCATCCATGGCCAGCAAACCTTATACCAGGCAAGTGTGAAATCACGATAGCTTCTGACCACATCACCGAAGCGCTTGTACGAATCGCCATCCTTATTGAAGACCTTAACAACCTCCATACCATTGACGTACTCGATAATTGTATTGTTCATTCTGGCAGCAGATTCGTAGTAATTATTCATGTCCTTCATGCCAATAGACATCATCATGCCCATGGCGAAAATTCCCACAACGAGCGGCACCAGCGACAAAAGTCCCAGTCTAAAGTCCATTATGAACATGAGAACAATGATGATCACCGGAACAACGATATTGGCGATGCCTTCAGGAATTGCATGAGCAAGAAGCAGCTCGATCTGATCAATATCATCCGTAAATACTTTTTTAATACGACCTGTACCAAGCTCCTGAATATTTCCAAGAGGCTGCTTTTCAAGCTTTCCCTGCAGAGAAATTCTGATATTTTTCAAAGTGTTATAGGCGCTGATGTGTGAAAATGAAAGACCTTGTACGTAAGAAAATGAATAGATGACTTCACATATGGCTACGTAAAGAACCCGTAGCATGATATATGAAAAACTGATGCTCTCCCCTCGTGTTAGTGGTGAAATAATCTGATACAGAAAAAAGTACGGCATGATATTTGCGACAATGCCTATGCACATCATAATTGCTGCAAAGGCTGTGTACTTTTTGTACTCCCCCATGTATGGGGCGACCTTTTTAAACATTACCTGTCCCTCCTCTTTTTTGATTCAAGTTAGCACAAGCTAACTCTTAGTAGTAATATAAGTTCTGTTAGCGAATGCTAACTTATGATGATATTTTTAGGCCGCCAATTGACGGCCTAAATTTAAATTATCATCAAAGGTAAAGAACTGTCAATATGGTCCCCGTGGAAACACAGGTGCAACGCCCAGGCAGTTTGTTCAGAAGAATTTCAGATCACATGGGCGCTGGCATAAGCAATAGGCCAGGCATTGTCCCAGTGTGACGGGACTAGTAATCTGTCTACTGTATCTGATCTGTCATATATTTGGCATACTCCTTTGCCAGATCCATGTTATAGGTTCCAACTCCCCGTTTACCTCTTTTCATAATTTATCAATGTCATTTTTTCGTTCACAACACACTCCTCACCAACTCGAACGAATCCACATTTTTCGTACAGATGACAATTCCCCTTCTCCTGAAGGATAGTATCAAGCTTCCAGACCTTGGTATCAGGATACATTTCAAAGGCCTTTTGAATTGCCATATATCCAACTCCCTGATTCTGATATTTGGGAAGGATAAACAACGGACTAATATATAAGCATGATTCATCCGAATCTGAAGCTTTACGTCCTATATTGATAGCTCCAACTCTGGCGCCATCCTTTACTATGAAATAATACTTTCTGTTTTCAGCAGATGCTCTCGCTCTGACCTTCTCTATTGGTTCTTTTGCAGGTGACATATCATCATGATATTTTTCATACAGCGGCATAAAACTCTCTATCTGCATATCGTATAGCTGCTGAATTTCATCATCCTGCACTTCTTCTAATTTTACTCGGTTCATCATTTCCATATACCCCACATTTTGAATTACACCCCCTTAATCATACTCGTCAGCATAAAAAAAGACCACTTATCCGTAAAAGCAAGAAATCTGGTATTAACAAAATATTTGAAACTGGCCATTTTAATAGTACCACTTTCGGAGATATATTCTTTATCATAGCAAAGCAATAAAGGAGTAAAGAAGGCATGAAAGTAGCAGCAATAAACGATCTCTCCGGATTCGGAAAATGTTCACTGGTCGCCGACATGACTGTTTTAGCGGCCATGGGAATCCAATGTTGTCCTGTCCCTACTGCAGTACTTAGCGCTCAAACAGGATATCCTTCCTTTTATAGTAAGGATCTGACAGGCATAATACCTGAATATAGCAGGGAATGGAAAAAACAGTCAGAAAGCTTTGATGGAATAATAACCGGATTCATGATGAGCAATGTACAGGCACTTAACACCCTGGATTTTATAAGAAAGTTCAAAACAAATGAAACTGCAGTGCTTGTAGATCCTGTAATGGGAGACGATGGCAGAACTTACAAGAATTTCTCTGTAGAACTGCTTCAGACAATACGAGAAATGACAAAAGAAGCCGATATCATCACTCCAAACCTCACAGAGTTGATACTCCTTGCAGACGAAAATCCTGAAAGCGTAATGAAGCTAAGAGGCGAAAAGCTGATCAGCGAGATTAACAGATTATCGATGAAAATTGATGATGACCAGGGCAAAATCATAGCTGTTACCGGTGTTCCCATGGAAGATAATGATGAAGTTGGTAACTTCATTTTGGAAAATGGTGTTAGTAGGATCATTTCTTCCAAAAGTAACAGTGTTCATTATTCTGGCACAGGAGATCTTTTTGCTGCTGTATTTCTAGGTTCATTTATATCTGGAAAAAGCGCTTTTGATGCAGCTGATCTTGCAAGTAGATTTATTTACACTTCGGTCAGGGACACATCACCGGATACATCACCAAATGCCGGTGTTGAATATGAAAAGAATCTAAAAATGCTCATATTGTAAAGATAGTGTCAAATGATCTATGAAAAAACTGAGTCAAAAAAATAGGCTCAGATGAACCTTGAAAATCGCAGATATT
>SVFV01000056.1 GCA_015056655.1 Butyrivibrio sp. | reverse complement strand
TTTATGGGCAAAAGCCCTTGTACCTGTTAACATGCATTGCGGGATAGCGCAACCCGCTGAATTATTTTGCGCTTACCATGCACTGAACTCTATTACACATTTCTTTATAATTCTCTGCAGTTATGCTCTCCATTACCTTATCAATCTGGTCATTTCTACCTTTATACCCCTTTACACCGGTATACTTCTCGATTAGAGGAGCATTAACAGCTTTTGCAGGCTTTTTAATAATCTCATCTGTCCAATGTTTAGATATTATCTGCATAGTACATGGATTTCCAAATATAACAATCTCGTCTGCAGCATTATCTATGCCATGGAAATCATTTATCTTATGCTTGATATCCTCATACTGCTCATAAGGCTTCTTCTCTGTGTCGCAGAATACAAGCACAACTTCATAAGAACCATTTTGATACCATTTCAAAAAACCTATTAAGAATTCCAACCTCATCCAACGGAGCAATAGAACACAAAAATCCGGGATTCTCCCGATCTGCTTCCATACGCAACTTGTCAATAAGTAAAACATTATCAACCTGAAGCTTTGATAAACCTTCAATGTCCTTTCTACGCTGACTTACACTTGTGGAGTTTATGTACTTGAACAATTTGCCCAAAGTCCCTGCTACTACATCCGATAACTGTACGAATATGTCTGTTTCAGATTTCACAAACTTAAAATTATCTGCCATATTCTCCCTCTGCGCTATCTGTCTCTTTACAATATCCTGTACTGTCGTTTCCTCATCAAATATATGTGTTGATTTCTGATATTTCCGAATAGGATCAGCATAAAATTCTGCATAGTTTTCCTGCATGATATAATCATCATTATCATGCAAAAATACCAATTCATCACTCTTTGATGCTCTTGCAAGCATTCCGGCAAGAAACTTTTCTTCCTCCTTCATTTCTCTCCTGCTTCCAAGCAAAAATAGTAATTCATTACAAAATGCTTCTACATCCTCCCTCTGTATATTGGGATACTTATATTTGAACATTAAGATCTGTAGCTCATCAGCTTTCCCTTTAAACATATGGTAGAATACACTCTTCATCTTAAAATAATCGTACCCAAATTCACTTATCTCATCAGGTTTTACGATAGAATCAAATATTTCAACAAGTGTATAAAATAGATTATTCACATTTGTATAGTGAATATAAAAAGGCGATTTATCTATCCATGATAAAGTCTCAAATAAGCGTTTTTCCTTCACACACTGTAAAAAATCACCTTTTGCATACAGTTTTTTAAACTTAATCTCCTCTACATTCCCCTGCAACTTCAAAGGTTTCCTGAATGTTTCGAGTGACACATCAACAATGTCTTCTTCTTTCTTTACCAACCCTGCCAATACAAAATCTGCTGTATAATCCGTATTAAACTGCTGCTTACTATCATCAACCCAAAACTTTCTGCAATTATTGCTTTCATCATAATAAAATACATATTTTGTTTGATTGTTAATTCCCCACATATCACACAGCTCCTGTTGCATGGAAACCAATGGATCTATATTTCTTTCATTATCCATAGAATGAATACCTCCCAAATCTTTATATTTCCAACAGAAATATTAAAATCTATTGTATTTACTCATTAATCCCTCTATTTTTTCCCTATCCAGAAAAATCAAGTTATTCTTTAAAGGGTATTCCGTCACACCTTCTATTATTTTTTCTACTGCGTTTTGTGTAAATTTCCCCGAAATCGCAATAATAACTTTAGATACTCTTACTTTATTTCTTGAATACACATCATAATATGGCATTGAAAAAGAGTCTTTCGCCTGTTGAATCAATTCGTTAATCTCTCCCTGAGCGCCCCCAGATACATCTCCATACTTTACCTGCACTCCATAATACTCATAATCATCAAATTCCGTTCTGCGTGCAAATGTAATATCTTTTCCAAATTCCTTGTTTCCATGATTATATTTTACATTCGCAAATCCCAACTTACGAAACAATGGAAGTAATATCTTAATTGTAAATTCATTTTCTTTTGCACAATCATCTATTTTAGAGAATGGAGAACCTAAAGTAATATCCGTTGCACCTTCTATTTCACCATATATCTGTTCCATATTACTCAGCAATTCACTCATATCATCCGTATAAATTTTTGTACTATATGCCAGATGGATATAGGCTCCATCATCATCATAGTTTTCTAAATAGACATCCCCTACCTCTTTTGAACGCTCTTCTATTACATCCCTTTTTGTCTCCATATATAGTTTAAGTCCTATTGGTCCATCCCAATATTTTCTAGTTATCAGTTCATCATAAATAACCTGAAACTCATTTTTACCAACTTTTACAAAAGTCATGGGAACAGATACCATTATTACTGAAGAGTCTTTTGACTCACATACTTCAATTTCGAAATTATCAGGAATATCCTCAACTCTTATTTGTTTTAATACAGCTTTGGGGATAATTGCCCTTTCTTCATCTTCAACATATTCTTCGCCATCTATCACAAAAGAACACATATCATCTTCTTCATTAGAATACACAACCGTTGCCATTTCTTTGCCTCCTAACTTTATATCCTTACTTCCATATCGGAATAAATTATCTTCTTTTCCATACTAAAACTCCAAACTATCCGCATTGAGCAGAAAATATTTCATGCCCATGATTACAAATCCTTCCTCATTTCTCCAAGGCTTTTTCGTTCCATTCACTATAACAATCTTCTTAAATGAATCTGGAATGCAGGACTGTTGCGATCATCCAGATGATGAAGATTCTCAAGTCCTCTCCGACATACCTGATGGAGATGCATTTGATGATTTTCCAGAAGCTTTTCTTAACGCAACTGTCTTACCATTCTAACTGATATCAGCCCGCGGAGTAATCCGCGGGCTATTAAAATGGCTCCAACATTCAGCCCCTCAAAGTATACCCTCAAACCAAACCCTCAAAATCTCCCCATTATAATAGGGTCTGACCCTCAAGTCAGACCCTCAAAATGCTTGGCAAACCCTCAAAAAGTTTGATTATCCATTATTTCATCAATTTGATCTATCTCAGATCTTACTATATATCTGTTTCTATGTTCATTGTTAAATACTGATATCCCATATCAGCGATTTTCTTGCTATTATCAATATCCAGATACTTCGCATAATATGATCTGCTCCCTAAAGAATAACCAGACATATATCCAGCAACAAACACTATCTGCCGATCAAATAGTTCTACAAACTCCTTTTCTTCTATATTTAGGTTACGATTCTTACTCGAATATCTATTCTGTATTTGAAGAAAATAATCACTTAGAAACGCTTTTCTATCTCGTGAATTAAGTTTAACTTGCAAATAATTTGCAGATGCCCATATCTGATTAGTTAAATCTCTACTCCCCGATGCATCAAACTTACTTTTATTGCACATGAGATATAATGACTTATCATCCCAAAATATCAGATCAGCTATCTCAAATTTATCAATTAACGATTTATGCGCAACAATCACATTATCAGCACCAAAAAACGAATCATTATAATCGTTCTCCGTTTTTCCATCACTTTTCAGGTTGTATTTTTTCTTAATTTCATTAACACATTTGATATTCTGATTCAGCCTGCTTTGAAACTCATCATCAAGGATTGAAGTATATTGGGAGATCATACAATACCACTCCCCCTCCATCAGAAAACACGGTATTTTTTCTTCCCCATATTCAACAAATCCTTCCAAAGCTTTAAATATAGGAATCTGGTTCATTACTATGTTACCACTATTGTCTTTTGTTTGTATTTTCCATTTCTTTAACACTTTGTCAACATAGGTTTTAGATAACTTTTTATCTTCAGAAATATAATCCACTATTTCCGCTATCGTAATTGGCGTATCAGATGTATAGCACTCAACACCTTGCTCATCCGTTATTATATATTCATCAGAACACGTATAATACCTTTGATAATCATCACCTATCATCACAAAATTACCGATATTGTTGTTCAAAATACAACCTATCAACATATCAATCAGGGATGAATTTTTAATTCCTTCCCTTCTTGCATTTACAAAATATCCTATAGCATATGCATCTTCTTTCTTTTCTATTTCATAAATAGCAGGCAGAACCTCTTTCAATTTTGATAGCTCAATAGATTTTCGCAGGTTCAACGAGTCCTTAAGCATAATGCAAGTTTTTTTACCTTTGCTTTTCTTATCTATGCCAAACATCTCAGCAACATTTTCATCTACTTCGAGGGATAATTCCTTTATTACTGCTCTCATCTTTTTTTCGTGAATTATATTTGTTGTATATCTGTTAGCTTTACTATATGACAATTCATTCCCGTAGAGATTGTTTTCTTTAATTTCCCTGATTACTCCTTCATCATCGCCCAAGATTTTAGGCATTAAATATAGTCCCCAGTTCCTCTCTATATAATCCTTAATTATGTGATTGCCATACCCGGCAGTCATAGCATAAATAGAATCATTATATTGATAAAGCAATATATATGATACGTTTATGTTTTCCAATTCAAATGATAGCGATCTATCAGTCCCTGTAATAAGCGCTTCTATCATTCCATTCCAATCAGGTATATTTATGGTTTGATATACAACTCCGTAAAATCCATCCATACAGATGTCTCTTTGAGTTGAACATGGCTTTTTTGATATTAGTTCCTTGATTTCAGCCAGTAAACGTTCTCTTACCTCATTAGCCTTCTTAACAGAATTTATATCCTTTGATTTAAGGATTTTATTTTGATCTATCTTATAAATACTAAATTGTGTGTCTACCTTCATAAAAAAGATTTACTCCGACTCGTTACTTTTTTGTCTCTTAACCAATAGCTATCGTGAATTACACAATATTTCATTGTTGCACTTACTACAATATTTTCCCATTAAAACAGCGTTCTTTTAAGGCTTTGCAATACTTTATACTTCCTCATGCTTACACAATACTATATCGATAACTCCACTCGCGTATGGTCCTAATTCATATTCATTAAAAACAAGATGCACTTCACCATCATGCACATAGTAAACTATATTATTTGCATCACAGAAATTTACACTATCTTCAAAGAAAGTACCTGCTTCAGCCTCCGATATTCTTTGATTAACTCGCATATTAATGAGTTTACAAAGTGACAAGTTATCCTTTCTTAGTAATTGTGTGAGTGATAATTGCCTTCCGTTTGCAATGTCATAATTATATGAAGATATGGCTGCACCGCCGTGTGCCCCACCTACATATTTGAAATCAGTAATAACTATGCTCAGTAAACCATCTTCATTATTCTTGATAGCTGCGATCAGGGAACTCTCATACATCATATCCTGTTCATCATCATACCTTTTTGTATTATCCGCATCCCAATAATCGCGATCAGACATATAAATATTTTGTATTTTTCTGTTTATTATCTTAACAATTGGTTCTTCGCCTTTAAAAACTGGTTTTTTATGAAAAATATGCACAGGTATTAGTTCAAGACTATCTATATTTAATGTCTGTTCATAGGTTTCAAATTTATAAGCCAATGACTCTATCTTTTCACTGGTTTTCCGAACCAATATCGTAGACTTTAAATCCTCTATTTTATCGACAATATCTAACTGCGATCCAGCTCGATTCAAAAATTGATTTCTCAAAAATCTCCTTTTTGTAACCTCAAGAAAAATTTTATCAGATGATAAAAAAATATACTCTCCACTATGATTTGACGCATATTCTATAATTGAAAAGTATATAAGCGCATCCTTAAAACCTTTATCCGACCTTCCATTCTTTCCTTCAAATGGTGGTTTTTTATCTAATGCAAAATCTATAATATCTTTGAAATAGGCTTCTCCACATATAGGAATTATAGGAATGTTATTTTTTTCTAAGTAACTTAGAGCTTGTTCTTTTGAATCAGTTATAAATTGCTCTCTATCCATCTTTCTGGATTCTGTTATTCCAAATAATCTCTTATTTGGTGCACTCGCCTTATCATAGTCCTCACAATATTGATCATATTTTTGTCTCACTAATTCATCTATAACTATTTCCGGAATAGCTACCGTAACCTCATCGATGCAATTAGTAGAACGAGCAATTTCAATCAATGCATTCATATTTGGACTGCAGTTAAAACGATTATATATATTCTTTTCTTCACTCTTATCATATGTAAAATGCAAAGAATTAGTATCCGCAACAATATATATCATTGAAAAATAAACTCCACACAAAAGTTCTATTGTTTTTATATGATCCCACACTTGCTGTGTATTACTTTCACAGGCCTTAATGATTTTTCAGTTTCCACTAAAAAATTTATTTAAACATAAAAGCAAATTACTTTTCCCAGTGCTTTTACTTTTTGCCTTAAGATAGGACTCCTTGATATTTTCGATTCCGTTACTCCTTCTAAACTTTACTGCTTCCTGCTTTTTTTTATTATCTTCAATAGTTTGCCCCAGGAACACTTCCTCAACATCATGGCAGAACCACACAAACTCATATCCGTTCTCATTACAGTATTGTTCTTCTTCACAGAATGCCTTCGCATCCTCTGACTTAGATTCGTACTTATCGGTGTCAAAGCAATAAATAACATAAGATTCCCCATTATTACTATATGCTTTCACCTTATCATTTATCTGCTTCGTGATACTTCTGTCCTTATAATGTCCCTTGCCATTCATATATATGGTACTTATCTTTATATCTGTTCTATTAAGTCCATCATAGAATCTGTTAATAGCTGATCTGATATAAATATCATCTGAGCCACACTGCCTATTGGTCTCTGCTACAAAAATCAATTGAATTGCCATTTACTCCCCCGCAAATATCTGAATAAAATCCGACGGCTCAATATTAAACGGAATATTCTTTATCATTCCGTTTCTATAGCTTCCATCAGGTGTGTAGTTCCCATTTTTCGTCCATGGAACAATCGTGTTTTCACCCGTCAGAAAGTCTATAGATTTCTTGTTATCTTTAAGTACCATCATCGGATCAATATTATGCGAGGTAAAGCAAAGCTGACCTTCCCCATAATACATGAAATACTCTATGAGTCTGCAGAGATATACGTCGTTTATGTTAGAATCCAATTCATCGATAAATACTATTCCGCCCATGCTTGCAAGAGCCAGGCTGTTATACAACTCAATGAGTTTCTTTATTCCTGTACTTTCGAATTCTTCATTAACCGCATATTCACCGTAATTCAAATTCAATTCGCATTTTAAAAAGTCACCGTCTTCACTCTTTTTAATATCAATACTCTTTAAATCCCGCTTAAATACTTTAATAAAGCCCGTGAGCTGTTCTGTGTATTTTATGAACGATTTTTCAAACTTTCTGGGTATGCTGCGTGGTTTATTTGTGCTTATTAGCATCATTTTTTCAAGTTCATCAATATAAGCCTTCTCTTCAGCATCTTTCCCCTTTAATTGCTCAATGCGAAGCTGCTGAAAGTACAGTTCATGCTCATCCTCTTTATCAAAATGAGTGGCCAATATCCAACCAAAAATCCCTACCATCGTGCAAATATCATAGAGGTCTCCATCTTCGGTATCCTTCAGGTCACTCGATTTAGCAATTATCAAAGAAATAAGTGTTTGCCTCGAAAGCAGGTTCATGGATTTATTACGAATATCCTGCTCTTCTTTTTCGCCCAGATATGAAACACCCATAAGCATGCCATCACGCGTCTCATAAACTGTTTTATACATATTCTTACTATTATTGAATTTAAGTTGCAGAAGTTCATGTGCAATTACAAATGACTCATTCTGATCCTGAACAAGCTCTATCTCATGGTGAAATATGCTTTTTTTATCTGCCCCTGTAATGACGAACTCGCAAGATATTTTGAGATTCTTCGATACCTTATTTATCAGTTCATGCAATTTCTCCTGAACTTTACTTTCCCTAAGATAATTGTCCCGCAGCAACAGGCTTTTATATATTGCAACACCTGTAATTATTGCAGACTTACCGGCTCCATTTTCCCCATAAATGCCTTTTACCCTATACTCATCCGGCTTAAAATTCTTATTTACAGTTTTCCCATAAAAGTCCAAAGTAATGCTTTTCTTTAAACATTTGATACCTGACATTGATATATTAAGCAAATACACTCCCATAACCCTTACCACCTTTCATTTTTATCATAGCACAA
Organism: Butyrivibrio sp.; assembly: GCA_015056655.1. GTDB lineage: Bacteria > Bacillota > Clostridia > Lachnospirales > Lachnospiraceae > Butyrivibrio. The sequence goes on along the minus strand of SVFV01000056.1, from coordinate 9,230 downwards.
AAGAAGCAAAATATACAATGTGTATATTTTGCTTCTTTTGTGCTATGATAAGCGTCTACCGCCAACATCTGGTGCCAATTCAATAATTGCATGAATTTAATATTTTCACTTTGTATTTGTGTCTTAACGAATTTAATGCTTTATTTTATAACCAACCTTTGTGCTATTTCATCTATGTTAAATGGTATGAATGGTTCTCTTTCAGCATTTAGTGGTCTGAAGATTATTCTCCATGGATCCTTTTTGTCTTGACGTCAATTGCAAAATAGCCATCTAACTTCTGTTTCCCAACACTATGCAGATTATGAAATCTAAACTGTTTCTGAACAACTATATCCTGTATCGTTTCTGCTTTTTCAATAGCATCTATTCTAGCTAATAAACTAAGCGCTAATATATCACTTCTCCCTTTTCTACTTCCTTCATTTTCGTAAACCCTACTCAAGCAATCACATGCATCCACGTCCGTTATCTCACCCAATCAGCACATGTTTTCCCTCAAATGCGAATCCATAATGATAGATATTCTCTTTTTTGACACCTCTGGTCAAAAGGTCAGCGTCATAATTATTATCTTCTATCTGCTGTAGCGCATTTTTGACGGTTGCAGCCAGATCTTTTTCGTCGTCAGGATCATGAACCTTGAACTCAAGGATATATGCAGGATCTTTTTTATCACACGGTTCTAAGCATATATCATATCTGCCGAATCCACTCTCGCGATTAGAAAATACATAATATTTATCCTTGAGTTCCACGATCAGTCCTAAAACGAAGCCGTGGTAGAATCTTTCAGGTTCATTTCGATGGGAAGGCTTATTCCCAGCATCAAAGCAGGAAAATGTACTAAGCGCAACCTCATTCATGAATCGGTTCATATATTTAATGTCATTAGCAAATAACGCCTTTATGAAATCGTTGTATCTGACATTATCATCTTCAAACCAACGCTTTATCATATCTTCAAAGGTATGCCTTACTTCCAGATTGGTCAGTGAAACCTTATATTTTTTTCGTACACCCATCTCATCTACAGTAATGTCGACTTTAAGATAACCTGCAGCTAAAAGCAGGCTTATTATTCCGGATTCATTCTTATCAATAAGGTTAAAAACAATCTCATCATCTATGAGAGCTTCTATGGATTCACCATTCAGCAAACTCTCCATATTCTTCTTTATGTCAGCACTACCTTCTCTTATAAGTTTTTCAACAAGGGAATTCTCACTGGTATTTGCCCAATAATTATTCAATACTCCGCTATCCAAAAACTGAGTAACAGACCACGGATTATACATATCAGATGAATTACCTATTTTAAAGCCGTCATACCATTTTTTTACATCATCCTTTTTTTGTGACAAGTCATATTTATCAAGAGCCTCTGACACTTCTTCCGCCGTAAAACCAAAATCAGTATCGTATCTTGCATTAGTCATCGTATCAACCTTCAGGTTATTCAAATCAGAAAAGATGGATTCTTTACTAATTCTGGTGATTCCCGTCATTATAGCTCTCTCAAGGTAGTTATTTGTTTTGAAGGTCGAGTTAAAAAGATTCCTTATAAATCCTGTCATACTGTCCCAAAATCCATCCGTGTAGGCTTCATGGATCGGAGTATCATACTCATCAAGAAATATCAGAACCTTCTTACCATAATACTTATAAAGTATTTCACAGAGGAACCTCAGAGATTCGGCTGCCGTGGCATCTGCCATATCATAGCCCACCATGTTCCAAAAACTCTTATCCATTTCTGTCATAAATGATTCGCTTGTTAGGAAACTGTAATTTCTATATAAACTAACTATCTCCTGAATTATCTGCTGCCTCGCAGTACCGTAATCTCTTCCCTTTATTGATGCAAAACTGATAAACAAAACAGGATATTGTCCTTGTATATCATGATATTTGGCATCCTTCCATATATTCCATTCCTTAAATAATCTTTTACTGCCTTCATGTCTGTTAGAAAAAAAGTAATCAAGCATGCTCAAGTTCAATGTTTTTCCGAATCTTCTGGGCCTTGTAATAAGCGTTACTACATCAGCACTTTCCCACCATCTTCTGATAAAATCTGTTTTATCAACATAAAAATATTCATTTTCTATTATGGCTGCAAAGTCCTGATTACCAATGGAAATCTCAGGCTGAGACGGATAACCTACATCATTCATTTCCAAGGCTTTTTCAAGAGCCTCAATCGTACTTTGTCTCGGAGACTCTATATTACCACCAAGCACTTTTTGTACAGTACTTAATGGCAATCCTGCCTTTTCTGAAATATGTTCGTAGGTAAGGTTTAATTCTTTTTTTCTATTCTGTAATTCCTCAATCTTTGAATTCGCCATAGTTTCTCCATTCATATCATGCATGCAATAAAAATAGCAATTAGTTGTTCTATTTATATAATATAACATCTAATTGCTATTTTTTATATGTATAAATTGCAATTTCACATATCAAAATTGCAATTATGCATTGTGTTATTGCAATTTCTCCACCTTCAAAATCAAATGTGCTGTACTATTTGCGTTGATCTTCCCGTCGGGGCTTACCTTTATTACGTCAAGGCACTCGTTTTCATCAAGCTTCTGGTCTGAGACTTGCTAAGCAGTATTGTTCTTCTTCTGTTATAGAAGTCTGATCAGCTGTATTACTCTCATATTTATCCGTATCAAAACAGTATATTACAAACGATATTTATATATCATTCCAACAATTTCCTTGCATATGAACGTCCACACTTTTTGGACTAAATCCCACCTGTTCTGTGCATCAGCACAATAACTTCAAACATGGGGTAAAGATGCCGATGATTGAATCTCGTATGTCCTTAACGTTCTGATTATTCCTCTTCCTGAAAGTCAAATTCATGAAACAGATACTTCCTACACAAAAGAAGAAGCGCAATACACGCAATCCTTATAAGTTCTTCCAAAGGCTTCTCATGGCCAACCACCAAGCCTCTTGCTATAGCAAAGATCAAAACCTCCACAATAGTATTCATGGAATGTTTAATCAACATACGAATGAACTCAATCACTATTATTGCATTGAAACCTGTCAGCAGAATATCTTCAACATAGTCATTAAAAGCTAAATCGGAAAAAGACAGCACATGCATTCCCAGCTGAATGCAGCTGTAGATTACGCCCACTATCAAAATAGCAGCTACAATCTTCTCTAAAAAACGAGGCATCTTCATTACAAAGTTACGAAATATATCCAAGTTCTTATTCATATACGTCCTCCCCTAAGTCTGCCGCCACAAGACACTCTCCAATATCCGTTCCTGTCTTTTTCGGAATCTTTCTTTCTTCTGTGCATACCACCTTTTCTTCTTACAGGAGAATCGGTTCTATCAGACTTATTGAAAGCCATTGTGGTACCTCCTTATCAAAATTCAGTCAACAATGCCTATAAGGGCATTTATAAATCAAAAACTTAATTGAACGGAAGCTCTTCATCGATTCCATCAGGAATGTTAATGAATCCATCTCCAGCATCCTGGCTGTCTCTTCTGTCTCTACGATCCACAGCAAGTGTGTATCTGGCAATAGCCATAGAATTCTCTCCCTGTGAGTATCTCACATCGGGGTCTCTTGTTAAACGTCCCATCAGTATAACTTTATTCATCTTGTTGATCTCGTATGCAAGCTTCTTCTTGCCCCACTCATCAACATCTGAAATCTGTCCGCCGAATCTCTCGATCAAAAGGTTGTGTTCTTAAAAGAGCGATATAAAAGATACAGTGTCATTGCTGCAATATACAGCCATTCTGTCACTGGCTTTATTTTGTAGGTGTAATCTTTGTATATTTTTCCACACTCACGCATACGCTATTTCAAGCCTCTTTCCAGAAAAGGCAATACCTATCTTCACTATACCATCAACCCCCGCATCTAGCATTTCGACTTCGTATCTTTTCTCATCTATCTGTCCAAGCGCATCCTGAGCCATGGCTTTTATTTCATTAGTATTTAGATTCTTGCCCCATTTAAATTCCATTATAATTCCGTGATATCTCTGTTCTCTGGGAAACAGTACTAAATCAAAGCGTCCTTCGCCAGATTCTCTATTTGATTTAATTCTATAATGATTATCCATCAGAGCAACTATCCCCAATGTCAATCCATGGTAGAATCCCTCTGCCCCTGCATCATAATAACTCATTGATCTATCCATGTATTCACTTAGTACCTGTTTTAGCATATCATAGTCTTTTGAGTACAGACTCTCAGCCACTCTGTCAGCTGTACTATATTGGATGGTTCCGATTTGAATCATGTGATTTAGAATTTCCATCTTAAATACAGATGTAATTTCCCTATTAGCAATCATCACTTCACATTGATAAGAACCGTCACTCAGAATGGTCTTTTTCACAATCTTGAGATAGCCAGCCACCAGCAAAAGATTATATATATTTGATGGTTCACTCGTTAATGATCCATACACGATATTAGGGTTCACTCGTACCAAAATGGCATTGCCCTGTAGTAATATGTCTAGCTTACTAAATACATCCTCTGTCGCAACCCTCAATATGTCAACCAATATCTCATTTTTACCAGTACTAACCCAATAAGCCTGGGGAAGTCCATCCTTGGCAACATAGTTAATTATTGACCATGGGTTATATATTTCCGTATTTCCAAAGCAATATCCATCATACCACTCTTTGGCTTCATCAATTTTATTGCTCAACGAGTAGCTGGATAATATTTTCTTAACATCATTTATCGTAAAGCCAAAGCAATCACTGTAATCATCGTCAAGTATCGTGTTAACAGAAATATTATTAAGTCCACTAAATATACTCTCTTGCGCAATCCGTACTATTCCCGTCAGAAATCCATAAGTTAAATATTTATTGTCTTTAAAGGCTCCCGAGAAGAAATTACGCATGAAATCTACTATTTCATCATAAAAATCTTTTGAATATCCCTCCTGGATGGGCGTGTCATATTCATCTATTATGATTATTGGAGCAACTTTATAATGATTAAACATCATTCTTGATAGATTCTCCAGTGATGAAGACAACTCCACTTTACTAGCAGTTTTATTAAGGATTTTACGATAATAGTCCTTTTCATAATCCGCCAAAAAATCACTACTTAGCAGATCTCTATGTCGTCCAAACTCTATCTGCAATAGTTCTGCAATTTTATCTAATGTCTCTTGCCAGGAATCAAACTTAACATCCTTGAAAGATAAAAATATAACCGGATATTTACCTTGATGATCCATGTAGCGTCTTCCTGCCTTGGCAATATTCCTATTTTTAAAGTATACACTAGTATCTACTTCACTCTTTTCAAAAAAGACTCGAAGCATATCCATATTAAGTGTCTTACCAAAGCGTCTTGGTCTGGTAAATAATGTAACAAGAGTCTTTTTATCTAGTATTTCCTTGATCAAAAGAGTCTTATCAACATAATAATATTCCGATTCTGCTCTGACATAATCAGATATTCCAATCGGAAGTGCTTTACTCGACGTCTTTATATACTCACCGGATTTAACTCTGCCATCCTGTGGTTTAATGGCATCATCCGGAATCTTCCATCCATCACTTTCTTTAACAGCTCCAGGAACCTTTCCTTCAGCGCACATATTTCTGACCGTGCGCTCTGATATATTCCATATTTTTGCTGCCTCGTTTATTTTCATCTAAATTTCCTCTTGCTTAATCAAAATCATATGTTTTATTTACAATAACATTTTGCCGGCAAATTATCAATTTGAAATGATATTTTGCCGGCAAAATCCGTGAAGTAATATCAAGCATATGCTTTCTTCTCAATTCCTTGTTCAGCAAAGAAAAACAGAGCTAACATCGCATAAATGCAATGCCGCTCTGCAAAAGTTAATCTTTTTCTTACACAATATCATATAGAACAGGTATTACTCTGCCTCATAAGGCATAAGAGCCAGATGTCTTGCACGCTTAATAGCAGATGTAAGCTCTCTCTGGTGCTTAGCGCAGTTACCTGTGATACGTCTGGGAAGAATCTTTCCACTCTCGGAAACAAACTTCTTAAGCTTTGCTGTATCCTTGTAATCAATCACATTGTCTTTTCCACAGAATACGCAAACTTTCTTTCTTCTGTGCATACCACCTTTTCTTCTTACAGGAGAATCGGTTCTATCAGACTTATTGAAAGCCATTGTGGTACCTCCTTATCAAAATTCAGTCAACAATGCCTGCATAGGCATTTATAAATCAAAAACTTAATTGAACGGAAGCTCTTCATCGATTCCATCAGGAATGTTGATGAATCCATCTCCAGCATCCTGGCTGCTGTTTCCAGCGTCAAATGGAGCCTGCTGACTTCCGCCAAAGGATCCAGTATTACCTGCTGCGTTCTTAGACTCAGCAAACTCATGATCCTCTACAACAACGTCGGTTGTGTATACCTTCTGGCCGTCCTTATTAGTATAGCTACCGGTCTGGATACGTCCTGTAACGACAACCTTAGTACCCTTCTTAAGATACTTCTCAGCAAATTCTCCGCTACGTCCGAATGCCACGCAACCAATAAAATCAGCTGTCTGTGCATCCTGGCTGTCTCTTCTGCCTCTACGATCCACAGCAAGTGTGTATCTGGCAATAGCCATAGAATTCTCTCCCTGTGAGTATCTCACATCGGGGTCTCTTGTTAAACGTCCCATCAGTATAACTTTATTCATATCTTTCGTCCTCTTCTCTTTTAGGCCTCGTTCTGCTTAACGATCAGATAACGAATGACGCCATCGACGATACGGACACGCTTCTCGATTTCTGCAGGTGCAGTTGTCTCTGCATCGAAGTGAATGAAGTAGTAGAAGCCCTCATTCATCTTGTTGATCTCGTATGCAAGCTTCTTCTTGCCCCACTCATCAACATCTGAAATCTGTCCGCCGAATCTCTCGATCAAAGCCTTGCACTTGTCAACAGCTGCTGCTCTGGCGTCGTCTTCGATCTTCGCGCTAACGATAACGGCTAACTCATATTTTGTCATGCTTTCTTACCTCCTTTTGGTCTCTGGCTACCGTTTACATTACGGTAACAAGGAAATTATCACAGAGATAGACTTTACCACAAAATATGATTAATTGCAAGTGTTATTTTTGTATTTTTACAACTGATCAAAAATTTCTCCAATAGGTCCCTGAATTACCAGGTCTGCTTGGCTATCTCTTGATGTAGCAGATTTATTTACCAGCACGAGCTTATTTCCCCTGTAGTAATCTATAAGCCCAGCTGCTGGATAAACTACCAGTGATGTGCCACCTATAATAAGTACATCTGCATTTGCGATATAATCGACAGCCTTCTGAATGACCTGCATATCAAGTCCTTCTTCATAAAGAACAACGTCAGGCTTTATTCTTCCTCCACATTCACAATGAGGAACGCCTTCACATTCAGCCATGAAGTCAAAGTCATAGAACTTACCACATCTCTCACAGTAATTTCTGTGTACACTACCATGAAGCTCTAGTACCTCTTTACTACCAGCTGCCTGATGTAGGCCATCGATATTCTGTGTGATTACTGCCTTGAGCTTTCCTTCCTTCTCCCACTGTGCAAGCTTCTTATGAGCTTTGTTGGGCTCAATTCCTTTTACCAGGAGCTTGTCTCTGTAGAATCTAAAGAACTCTTCAGGCATTCTCTCATAGAAGGTATGGCTCAGCATCTGCTCCGGAGGATACTTGTAGTGCTGATGATAGAGACCATCCTCACTTCTGAAGTCAGGTACTCCGCTCTCCGTCGATACGCCTGCTCCTCCAAAGAATACAATATTGTCAGTATTATCTATCATCTGTTTAAGTTCAAGTATAGCTTCATCCATAACATTGTCCTCCATAGATAGAATATATGATGTGGTGATTAAAATCCTGCCTTCTTAAGAAGATCAGCAAGGGATGTTGTTGCATCGCCTTCACTTTCGAATTCAATCTTCTCTTCTGTAATCTCTGTAGCAGCAATTTCATCAAGTGCCTTCATGCTAAGACTGAGCTTGCCATCCTTTATGGCTGTAACCTTGACCTTAACCTTCTGACCAACCTTGAGTACAGCACTGGGATGAGCAATTCTCTGATTTGCTATCTGAGATATGTGTACAAGTCCAGAGAGTCCATTTCCAAGGTTGATGAATGCACCATAGTCCTGAAGGCTCTCAACTGTTCCCTCTGTCACAAGACCAACTTCTACGTTTGAGATTTTCTGTGCTCTCTCTTCGTCAGCCTTCTCCCTAAGGATTTCCTTTGCTGAAAGAACAAGTTTCTGATCCTTCTCATCTGCTGTTATTACTCTGACCTGTAGCTTCTTACCAACATAGTCGTTAAGAGCATCATCATCTACGTAGTCGAGTGAAAGCTTAGATGCAGGAATGAATCCTCTGATACCTTCAAGGAAGCATACTACTCCGCTCTTAACAGCTTCACTTACTGTTACTGTAACGTTCTCTCCACTCTCAAGGAGCTCTTTAAGCTTATCCCATGCAAGAACCTTGGTAGCTTCTCTCTTGGATAAAAGAATATTTCCATTACCATCATCTGTAGCTACAACAGTAGCTGATATCTCGTCTCCTACCTTCACATCTGTTCTGATGGAAAACTTGGGATCCTCGCTGAGGTCCTCAGCCTTGATAACGCCCTGTGTGTAGTACTTAATATCAAGTAATACCTCTGTGTCTTCTATACCAATAACTGTTCCAGTTACGATATCCCCCTCTTTAATCTGCCTAAAGGATCTGTCTATCTCATCCTTAAAGTCTTCCATTGATTCCATTACGAAAACCTCCCCAATAAACATTATTTTAGTTTCTAATACTTACATTACTGTAAATATTCCGCATTAAATTGATTATACACCGAATAAAGGGGAGTTTCATATAAGAATGATTTAGATAAACAAAAAAGCCTTGGATGCTGTAAATCAACATTCAAGACTTCATTACTAAGGTGACTGACGGATTTGAACCGACGATCAGGGAGTTGCAGTCCCACGCCTTACCACTTGGCTAAGTCACCATATATGACTCCGACGAGGCTCGAACTCGTGTTACCGCCGTGAAAGGGCGATGTCTTAACCACTTGACCACGGAGCCGTATTTCCTGCTACGCAGGTATGTTCGGATAACTAGGTCTCCGTACAATGAGCTCCCCAAGTAGGACTCGAACCTACGACACTTCGGTTAACAGCCGAATGCTCTACCGACTGAGCTATTGAGGAA
>SVFV01000055.1 GCA_015056655.1 Butyrivibrio sp. | reverse complement strand
CATGAAAAAAGAGAAGTAATCGGCTGTTTCCAGCTATTACTTCTCTTTTTTTCATGGGCTTATTATTTCACAGCCCCAATTATCATTAATCCTATTAGCTTTGCCCTATCTATCAGAACTTAAACTTATTAACCTCGCCATCAAGATGCTGGGCAATTTCAGCGTTCTCGTTAACAACTTCGGTATTTTCTTTCATGTTGTCAGACATGTCTTCTACTGCGCCCGCAACATTTCCGATATCTCTTGCGCTCTCATCAACAGTAGCTGCCATATCGTCCATGGCTGAGGATACGAAATTCATGGAATTCTCAATATTCTGAGAAGCTACCTCCATACTCTTTAACATCTCGGAAATCTTCTGTGCATCCTCCTGATACTGTACGCCTGTATCCATAAGCTGCTGATAGCCTGCAACGGTCTTTTCTCTTACGAATTCAACCATCTTGGTCGCTTCATCTGCAAGTCCGCGTACGTTACCGATAACCTCATCGGAAATAACTTGAATCTTTCTAGCTGTTTCAGCTGAGCTTGTTGCAAGTCCGCTGATTTCTTCTGCTACAACTGCGAAGCCCTTACCATGCTCTCCTGCTCTGGCAGCCTCGATACTTGCATTGAGTGACAGGAGGTTTGTCTGAGATGCGATTGAAAGGATTGTCTCTGTAAGTCCGCTGATGTTCTCAACAGCCTTTGACTTTTCAATCTTGTCGTTAAGAGATTCCGTCATGTTGTCAGCAGCTGTCTTGGCTTCTTCTGTCTCTGCTTCAGCATGCTTACGCATTTCCATGGCGCGATCTTCCATTTCAGCTGCGTAGTTAGTTCCTTCACGCACGCTGTTGTACTCATCACAAAACACCAATTTAATTATCCAATATAATTAAGCTTCATAATAGTAGTATGCAATTGATTTAATAGTCTTTTAAGGCGCAGATTATACAATTAATAGAATTAAAGGCCCATTTCCCAATTTAATGGAAAATGAGCCTTTATCATGTCAGTTCATATTAAATTACAACTATTGTACCTAAATTCTGCGTTAACCAAATCATTTAACTGCCACCTGTTTTTTCGCATTCTCCATAGCTTCAATCACTTTATCACAGAATTTGTCGAACTCAGGATCCTCCTGATACCTGCCTTCATGCGCCATTACATAGTCAAGTGCTATGCGAACTCCCTTATTGAAAGGAATTGTTGTTGTCATCTTAGGTGCAAGTCTCTTTAACTTACTGTTGTCAAAAACAACAGAAACTGCCTTATCTCCAAGGAGGCTTCCTTCGAAGTCATATCCGTATGCTTTTCCTGTCTCAGCAAGAAAAGCAGATGGTACATAATAAGGCTTAAATTCAACTCCCAGAGCATCTGCTATAGTCTGATATATCTGATTCCATGTAAGGATCTCATCTCCAGTTATCTGGAAAGCCTCGCCGATAGCATGTCTGTTGCCCATAAGCGCAGTATAGCCCACAGCAAAATCGCGATTAAAGGTAACAGCCCAAAGAGATGAACCATCACCATGAACGATTACAGGCTTGCCCTGCTGCATACGCTTAATAACCTGATAGAAGCCCTTGTCTCCATGAACTCCAAGGGGAATATTTCTCTCATCATAGGTGTGACTTGGACGAACGATAGTAACCGGGAATCCTTCTTTTCTATATTTATCAAGTAAAAACTCTTCGCAGGCAATCTTATTTCTTGAATACTCCCAGTGAGGATTAGCAAGCGTTGTACCCTCAGTTATTACATAGCTGGCTGCAGGCTTATTGTAAGCAGATGCAGAGCTAATAAAAATGTACTGCTTTGTCTTATCCTTAAAGAGTCTGTAATCCCTCTGTACTGCCTCTACTCCAAAGGCAATAAAATCGCTGACTACGTCAAACTGCATTCCTTCAAGCTTCTTAGCAACTGCCTCTTCATCATTTATATCAGCAACAATCTGATTTATACCCTCAGGAACCTCATCCTTTCGATTTCCTCTATTTAAAAGATAAACCTCCCACTGCGGATCCTCTGAGAGCTTCCTGATAATTCCCATGCTGATAGTTCCTGTACCACCAATAAAAAGTGCCTTCATATAGCTATAACCTCCTATATTTTAAATATGTCTTTTGCAAAATATTCATATAAAAATAGTATATTAAACGAACACATCTCCACCAACTCATTTTTTGTTCTGTCCGTTATCAAATTCATACCATTTAGAAATCTGTATGCGCTACTATTGCATTTATTTAGAATTTTGTTTATATTATCACTGTTAAAGACAAAGGCGTCTGCTATAATAGTAGCAGGCGCTTTTACACGTTAATGGAGAAAACTATTAAATTGCATTCAGAAAGAATGCCAAAACGGAAGGAGTGAATAGTTATGAAAAAGAAAATGTTGGCACTGGCTATGAGTTGCATGATGTTCGCAGTTGCTGGTTGTGGTGGTGGCGCTGCAGAGCAGCCCGCTGATACAGCAGCAAGCACAGAGACAGCAGCTGAGACTACAGAAGCTACTACTGATGCATCTGGAAAGGTTTGGAAGATTGCTACAGATACATCCTTTAAGCCTTTTGAATACACAGATGACAACGGTAAATTCGTAGGTATCGATATGGATATCCTTGATGCTGTAGCAAAGGATCAGGGCTTCCAGTATGAAGTACAGGTTCTTGGATGGGATGCTTCAATCGCTGCATGCCAGGCTGGACAGGCTGATGGTATGATCGCAGGCGCATCTATCACAGATGAGAGAAAAGAGAATGGCTGGATCTTCTCAGATGGTTACTATGATGCTAACCAGAGCATGGCTGTAGAGGCTTCCTCTGATATCACAGGTTTTGATGACTTAAATGGCAAGTCAGTTGCAGTTAAGACTGGTTCTATGAGTGCTTCTTATGCAGAGAGCCTTGCAGGTGACTATGGCTTCACAGTTACATATTTTGAGGATTCACCGACTATGTATCAGGCAGTTGTAGGTGGACAGGTTGCAGCAGTATTTGATGACACACCGATCATGGCAGCTAACATCAAGGATACAGGCATCTCCATGAAGCTTGTTGATGGTACAGGAAATGAGCCTGCTGCATACGGTTTTGCAATCTTCAATGCAGACAACCAGGAGCTTGTAGATATGTTCAACAAGGGTCTTGCAAACATCAAGGCTAACGGAACTTACGACGAAATCCTTAAGAAGTACCTTGGAGAGTAAGAATGATTAAAATTATTTCAGTATACGGTGGTATGTTACTGGTAGCGCTCGGCAGAACTCTTCTGCTGGCGCTACTTGGCCTTTTCTTTGCATGCATTATCGGAATGATTTTCGGTATAATGGGCGTTTTGAAAAATCGCGCATGCAATATTATTTCCCAGATTTTCGTGGATGTTATCCGCGGTGTCCCAATGATAGTCCTGGCTTTCTTTGTGTACTTTGGTGTACCCTATTTCTTCAATACTATCATTGGTGGATTTTCAATAAGTTTAACTGCTCTGCAGGCAGGTACTATCTGTCTTGCGCTTAACTGTGGTGCATACATGGCAGAAATCGTACGTGCAGGTATTCAGTCCGTTGATATCGGTCAGATGGAAGCAGCCAGATCACTTGGTCTTACTTATGGAATGTCCATGAGAAAAGTTGTACTTCCTCAGGCTATCAGGACGATGATCCCTACATTTATCAATCAGTTCATCATCACCCTGAAGGACACATCCATCCTGTCAGTTATCGGCTTCCCGGAGCTGGTTAATACTGCCAAAAATGTTCAGGCAAATACCTTCATGTCCTTCCAGACATGGGCTATTGTCGGAATTATGTATTTGATTGTTATCACTATCCTTTCACGTAGTGCAAAGATGGTTGAGAGGAGGCTTAGCGTTGGAAGATAATAAAGAGATCAAGATAAAGGTATCAAACCTTAAAAAGAGCTTTGGAAGCCTTGAAGTACTTAAGGACATTTCCACAGAAGTTACTAAGGGTGAGGTTGTTTGTGTAATCGGGCCTTCCGGTTCAGGTAAATCCACCTTCCTTCGCTGTCTCAATAAGCTGGAAAAAGTTACAGCAGGAACCATCATAATCGATGGCAATGACATTACTAGCAAACAGGTAAATATCAATCATGTTCGTGAAAACATCGGTATGGTTTTCCAGCATTTCAACCTGTTCAATAACCTGAATATTCTGGACAACCTTACACTTGCCCCTGTTCAGCTCAAAAAATGCTCAAAGGCAGAGGCTGTTACAAGAGCTAAGAACATGCTTAAAAAGGTTGGCCTTGAAAATAAGACAGATAGTTATCCCAGCCAGCTTTCAGGTGGTCAGAAGCAGCGTGTAGCTATTGCAAGAGCACTTTGCATGGAGCCTGACATCATGCTTTTCGACGAGCCCACATCAGCGCTGGATCCTGAAATGGTAGGCGAAGTCCTCCAGGTTATGAAGGACCTTGCAGCCGACGGTATGACTATGGTTATCGTTACTCATGAGATGGGCTTTGCAAGAGAAGTTGCAGACAGAGTAATATTCATGGATGGCGGTTACATCATCGAGGAGGGCACTCCTCAGGAAGTTCTTTTAAATCCTAAAGAAGAAAGAACAATAGATTTCTTAAATAAAGTCTTATAAGGGTGGAACTATGAAAAACATAATCACAATAAGCCGCCAGTTTGGTGCCGGCGGAAGTACTATCGGACAGGCTGTTGCAGACAGACTTGGATTTTATTACTGCGATAAGGACATGATCCTCAGAGCTGCAATTGAAAGTGGTAACCTCTCTCCTTCTGAGGTTCGTTACTACGACGAGCGTGTTCCGAGAGAATTTGGCTTTGGACAGAGTCTTTTTGATTTCTACAACAAGCCTCTGGATGAGAGACTTTTTAATGCTCAGAAGGAAGCCATCAGAAAAGTGGCTGAAAAAGGCAACTGCGTTATCGTAGGACGAAATGCCAACATTATCCTTAAGGAATTCGACAGAACACTTCACGTGTTCATCGCAGCCTCTGAAAAGGCAAGACTTGAGCGCATGATGGAAAAAATGCCTGACTACTCTGAAAGAGAAGTATTAGATCATCTCCGCTCAGTAGATAAGGCTAGAAAAAAGTACTGCAAACACTATACTCAGACCAAGTTCGGAAGTGCAGAATTCTACGATCTCTGCGTAAAGAGTTCATCTCTTGGTATTGATAAATGTGTTGATATCATTTGCGAAACTGCAAAATCCGGCAACTAATGGTAAATGTATTTAGCATTAAAGGTCAGCTTTCAAGCTGACCTTTATATTTTGCATTCAATACTAAAGATATTTCTTAATTAATCTTCTTCAGAGCATCTGAGATTATATCCTCATGATCAAAAGCAAGGTCTGATAAACCGAGCTCTATATTCTCTGATTTAACGCGATACTCGCCGTTTTCCTTACTGATAGTAAACCACTTTGCATCTGCAGCATCATCAGCCGCAATGGGCTTAACTGCACTGGAATCAACCTCAGCAAGGAAGGCTACTGAAACTGTCCAGTCTCTGGGGTCTCTTCCAGGCTTACTGTAAACACCAACAAGTGTAAGTTCTTTTGCTCCCATCTTTATACTTGTTTCTTCCTCCAGCTCTCTTGCAGCTGTTTCCTCTATAGTCTCACCTGCTTGCGAAAACCCTCCGGGAAGCGCCCATTTTCCAAGGTCAGGGTGATTACCTCTCCTTATGAGTAGGAGTTTCTTTTCATCTCCTCTAGTAATAATGCAGATATCGGCTGTAAGTGAAGGCTTCTTCCACTTATCCGGGTTATAATTTGCCAGGTACTCAGCTTCAGTAAGCCCATTTTTGTCTCTTATTTCTTCCATTGTATTTCCTCCGCTTCACAATTTATCTACTTCATTATTCAGCCATAAATACCCTCTTAATTTCAAGATTATTCTTATCAAGCAAGACGATGTTGGCTCTCTTTCCTGACTCCAACGATCCATACCGGTCGTCTACGCCGATGCACCTTGCAGGATTGATTGTAGCAGCAGCTATCGCTGTTTCAAGGGGGATGCCCATTTCAAGGACTACTGTTCTTAGGCAGTCCATAAGGTCTGTCACTGAGCCTGCTATGGCTCCGCCTTCTACAAGCCTGATTTCTCTACCCTTTTTAACTGTTGAAAGGCCACCCAGCTCATATTCGCCATCCGGCATTCCTGTGGATCTGGTGCTGTCACTTATAAGAATAACCCTGTCAGATCCCATCATCTCAAAGGTCGCCCTAACAGCGGAAGGATGAATATGAATTCCGTCGCATATAAGCTCTGCTGTAACATGCTTAGAATCAAACACCGCGCCTACTACGCCAGGTTCTCTGTGGCTCATTCCAGTCATGGCATTATACAAATGCACTGCATGACTTGCCCCTGCTTCGAAAGCCTTCATGGCAGTATCATAATCAGAATTGGTATGTGCAAGTGAAACCTTCACCTTATCCTTCACAGCACTGATATAATCCTCATATCCGGGATTTTCTTCAGGTGCAAGGCCTATTATCTTCAGCAACCCCTTGGAACTATCTACAAATTCCTCCACAAGCTCAGGGCTGCATTTCTTTATATACACAGGATTCTGCGCGCCCTTCTTTACAGGACTTATGAATGGTCCTTCCATATTAAAGCCCACGAGGTCAGCCGATCCTTCATGCTTTTTAGAAGCAAACTCAGCACCTAAAGAAAGCACCTTCTTTAAATCCTCAGAAGGAAGTGTCAGTGTAGCAGGGCAAATTGCTGTAACTCCTCGCTCCGCCTCGTATTTTGCAATTTTCTCAAAGGCTTCCATGTTGCCATCGCAGACATCATGTCCAACAGCTCCATGAAAATGAATATCTATCAGCCCGGGAATTGCATAGCAACCGGAGGCATCAATCACTTCATCATCATCTGATGCCCCATCCTGGATTATCCCATCCTTTACATAGATGTCCTTTTCATGAAACTTTTGGTCTTCCCCATAAACAAAAGCCCCTGTAATTTTCATATCATCCCCCTGTGTTCATTGACACAATAGACTAGTAATGTATATATATTTAAAATCCGACCTCAATTGCTATCTTACCATTTTCATAGGTGGCATCAAGGCTAAGGTTCATTCGCTCAGCAAAGAGCTTCACAATTGAAAGTCCAAGTCCTGTGGAATTCCTGCTTCCTGTTTCCACAGTAAAAAATCTGTCAAAAAGCTTATTAACATCAACATTTGACAGCTTCTCAGAAGAATTAGACACCTTGAGCACACCATCATCCGATAGCTTTATCTCAAGGTCTCCATCACTATATTTTAGAGCATTACTTACAAGATTGTTCATTATTCTCTCAACATAAGAGGGGTAGAGACTTCTTACAATCTTTTCCTCTGTGATGTCAATTTCAGGGCTTATTCCTCGCGCCTTGAGCGAAGGATAATAATTCATGATGCAGTCTTCCAGCATCCTGTTGACGTTTACTTCCTGCAGTTCCTCCGTTATCTCACCACCGGTCATAATAGAGTACTCAAAAAGCTCCTCCGTAAGCTTCTTCATGTGCTCCGTTCTGCCTTCAATTATAGACAGATACTTTTCCATCTCAGGAGTTTTCTCCTGGCGCTGCGCAAGCTCCAAATAGCCACTGATAGCAGTCAGTGGCGTTCTAAGGTCATGGGAAATATTCGTAATAGCTTTCTTAATCTCCTGGTCACCATTCTCATACTTGTTATAAGAGTCTCTAAGCTTCGTCAACGTTACATTCATTGTAGATGCCAGCTCTCTTATTCGCCTGTCCCTACTTTGCACAGTAAGGAGCGTGTTTGTGTGAATCTTTGCACGCTCCTCATAATCCTCTCTCATTTCTTTAAGCGAAAGCCGCATCGCTATAATCTTCATTGCCAGAAAAACAATTATTATCAGGCAAATAATCAACAGGTATTTCATAAAAGGCTCCAAGAAATTAAGTATTATTTATGAATGAATTGGATCGATGGGAGTAACCTCGTAATAGAAGATCATCGCATCAAATCTGTCAGCAGGAACAAACTTGCTTCTCTCCTGCTTATAAAGATCCTGAATTGCACCATAGCCCTCTCCGGCAGCACCGCAGAATATCATGCTATGAACATTCTTGTATACACTACTATTTTCATCCGTTACCCTTGAGAAATCAAGGCAATAAATACCATTTTCAAAGAACTTTGCCTGATAAGCCAGTGGATCTTCGCTAATATAAAAATGGTCTTGTCTCTCATAATTTTCTTCAAAGGTTCCAGCAGTATGGATATTTACATAGCCCTCATAAAAATCTGTTCCGATGCAGAAATAGCTGCCCTCAAAGAGTCTGTCTATCTGATCACCCATTGTCTCATCATTTTCGCAGGGAAGTACGCTCTTACCACCCGTTCTGGAATGTCCACTGTGAGCTGTTATCACGACCTGGCTATAACCTCGCTCCTCTTCAATCTTGGAATAAGCAAGGAGATTCTCTGCCATCTTGAGGTCTCTGTTATGATCGTTCTCCTCAGGGAACTGCTCATAATCAGGGACATCGATATTAAGAACTACTGCCTTAGCAACCATACCAAGCTGCTTAGCCCTAAGGTCATCCATTGTAAGGAGTCTCTCTGACATAGCTACAAAATTCTCGCGTTCCTTTGAGTACATCGCTTTATCATAAATATCAAGGGGAAGAATAAAGCTCTTTTCCTCCTCAGTGATGAGGTCATTTCCTGCGTTTGCAGCGTCCTGTAAATATCTGATACAGGTATAACCACCCTGAATATCAACGCCGTAAAACATCAGGGACTCCTCGTAGGACAAATTCTCGTTATACTCTCTCATCCACTCGAGAAGGCCTGCTATTTCAGCAGTGTCATAAATGGGATATGACTGTTTTCCTACTGCTTCAGACAAGTCTGCATCCTTATCATGGAGCGCATCATTAAGCATTGCAGCGTCGCCAACTGACATCTCGAAGCAGATGCATCTGCCATCGCCCTCTGTTACAACCTTCTCAAGAACGTCTCTTTTCACAGTCTGGAACTCACGATTTCCATGTGTGGCTTCGCCAATGCCAACTGCTCTTGCATCCACAGGAATCTTAAACTCCTCAAAGCTCTGGCCAACCTCCTCGATTCCATCCATTTTTCTCTCAGGCGAAAAAGCCTTTGAGCATCTAATACCCACAAGAAGACAGACAAAAACTGCCACTAACGTTATGCATGTAAAAAATATTGTTTTATAATGTCTCAATTTTCTACCCTACTCCTCTATAAACCAAACTTATTTCAGGTCTCTCTTATCAAGCCCAAGTGTTGCGAAAAATACCATAACCAGAATAACTACTGCGGAAATAATGATCTGCTGAGGTCTTCCGGGATTGATAAAATCATCTGAAAGGCCAGTTCCTGTAAACCACTGACCAAACACTGACATGTTATACACAATTATTCCAACCTGCTTGGCAGTTCCCTTTAATACAAAAGCCAGAAGTGCATTTCCAACCATTGTTCCTGTATAAATGACTTCCAGAATAAGAAAAGCAGCTATACTAAGAACAACGACTTTCAAAATGCGGAAGCTGATAAGCATCATTGTTGCAATATATCCGCAAAGTGCAAAGAAGATAACGATGCTAAGAACAGCCATTTTCCCAAAATCTCTCGCTCCGCCAAGGATTCCTCCAAGGATGTATGAAACCATCATTATAGCAAGGGCAGTCAGGTGTCCGAAAAGGTGACTGAAGTAAACCTCTTTTTGTGAAAAACCTGCTGTAATCTTGTTCCTGATAACGCCATAGCGATATTCAAGATTTGTGTAAAGTGGAACGAAGATCGTGAAGAATATCATCATTGCAATGCTTATGAAAAACATTCTTCTGTCGGGGCCGAAGGCTTCGAAGCGTCCCTTCATCCCAATCAAGTTAGCTGTAAAGACAAAGGTTGCCAGGAAAGCAATGATGCATCCACCGATAAAAATGAAGTTTCCTGTAATTCTTTTCATGTTCGCTTTATATAAATTGATCATTATTTTATTTCCCTTCTGTTAAAAACAATAAGTCCTATAACTACTGAGATGATCACCATGGAAAAGCACCCTATAACGTAGCAGCTCATTCCATAATGAGGTCTCGTCATCAGATATGAGTATGGGATATATTTGTCAACAAAGCTGTAAACCGCGAGTTTTGCACCGGTAAGTGTACATGACCCTTTTTCCGGATAGAGCTTATCAAGAATAAATGTGTCCCAAACCTTCATAACAAATGCCAGAAGAAGTCCTATTACATAGCAGATCTTATTACCTCCAAACATCATTACAAGGGCTGTAGAAAAGGCTCCTATCGCCATGCATGTCATAATAGTAATGAGCCAGTAATCAGCAACTTCAGGCACTGAATAAGCGATATATCCAGCAGTGAATAACTTGGTGAAAATACCCGATATAAGGCAAGCAAATATTGTATATAGAGCTCCCTGGAGCATTCCGCCGCATACTGCTGATAAAAATGCATCTGTCCTTTTCACCCCGGATATAAGCTTGTTGCGTATGCATCCGTTTGAAAACTCTCTGTCTGTTATAAAAAGTGTTGCGGCTGTCACAAGAAAAGCAGCTATCCCGGTAAACACAAAGGAGATGTCATCTGCATCTAACGCTGTTCCAACAACAAACACATAGAGGCATTTCATCAAAATAAAATATAAAACCTGATAAATTGCGATAGCCCTAAGTGCAAGTCGAAAAGCGCGGCTAAGTAATATACTTCTGGTATCAGCATACAGATTTCTGAACATTCTCATTACCTCCAAGAAGTGAAAGATAAAATGCCTCAAGGCTCTCATCACGCTCCTGCATATTGATGATCTTGCAGCCAACCTTTTCAAAATCCTTTGCCACATCTGAGAAAGTAAGTTCTGCATATACATCAGCTGTGTTAGAATCAACAACCTTGTAATCTATGCGCTTCTCTTCCATAACCTTGGATAAAAGATTTATGTCACTAACCTTCATGCGGATGGATTTGCGGCACTCATCAGTGAGTTCTTCGGCTGTCATCTGTCTTACAATGTGTCCCTTATCGATAAATCCGTAGTGAGTTGCAACCTTGGCAAGCTCATCAAGAATATGGCTGGATACGAGGAAGGTAATGCCCTTTTCCTTATTCAGCTTAAGGATGAGCTCTCTTACTTCGATGATTCCCTGAGGATCAAGTCCATTTATAGGTTCGTCAAGAACAATAAAATCAGGATTTCCGCACAACGCTACGCCAATTCCGAGGCGCTGTCTCATACCAAGTGAGAAGTTTCTTGCCTTCTTTTTACCTGTATCAGCAAGTCCTACCAGCTGAAGTATCTCATCTACACCCTCATAATCCGGAAGTCCCAGCATAAGACACTGTTGAATCAGGTTATCTCTTGCAGACATATCCATATAGATTGCAGGAGACTCAACAACTGCTCCCATTCTGCGTCTTGCCTTTGTGATATCTTTTGCATCAAAAGCTTTTCCCATAAGCTCATAGGAGCCTTTTGTCGGACGCTGAAGGCCTGTCATAAGCCTTATGAGTGTTGTCTTACCTGCTCCATTCTTTCCAACAAATCCATAAATAGCGCCTTTAGGTATTTCCATATTTACATCAGAAAGTGCATCGAACTTTCCGTAGCTTTTACTAATTCCATTTGCTTTAAAAACATATTCCATAACTTCTTCCATTCCTTTCATTTTGTTCCTCATTGTTCCTGAATAAAAAAATACCACTCTCTGGTCAAGAAAGTGGTATAGAAATCGTCAAGAAATGGTCAAGATTCATTAAACTGAAAACCTATTCCATAAATTGCTTCTATGTGATCGATATTATCCAGTTGTTGTAGCTTTTTCCTGACGTTGCTGACGTGCTGTTTCAAGGATCTCTCTGTGCAGTCAGGCGTATCTTCGCTTATTCTGTCAAGAATTGTATTTCTTCCAAGTGGTCTTCCTACATTGCGCATCAAAAGGCCAAGTATCGCAGCCTCCGTTCTTGTAAGGTTGGTCTCTTTATCACCGATTGTAACCGTCATAAGACTGGTATCCAGGGCAATATCTCCTGTTTTGATGACGTCTTCACTCTCGGTAACTGATGTGTCCTTCCCCGCAGATGCCAGGCGCAAATGGGCTTCTATCCTTGCAAGTAGCTCAGATATTACAAAGGGCTTTGTAACGTAATCACAGGCGCCCTTTTTCAAAAGCTCTATCTTGCTATCTAAATCAGATCTGGCACTTAAAACAATCGTAGGAATTCCGCCAAGCTTAGTGATAAGCTCCTGACCAGACAAGCCCGGGAGCATAAGGTCGAGCAGCACCATATCAGGTTTTGATTTTTCCAAAACCATAAGTGCCTCTGTGCCGGAATACGCTCTTGTTACATTATAGCCCTCGAATTCCAGTGCTTCCTGTAGCATATTCCCAACATTTATATCGTCCTCAACAATCAATAAGCTGTAATCATTCATAATTGAAAAATTTACCTCATATAGACTATTTCGCCAGGCTTTCTCTCTTCAAAAACATATACATTCCATGAAAGAGGTTTAACGTAAAGCTTGAATTCTCCGTCCTCAAAGCTGTAGTTTTCTTCTCTCTCCGGTACTATACGCTCATCATTTCCGTAATAGTTCTGGATGTTCATGTCCTCAGAGTAAAGCTTATAGGCGTCTATTGGAGTATAATGCTTAAAGCCCTTAATATCAATGGTCAGAGGATATTCTGTGTGCTCATTTCTATTAATTACAAATACGGTTAATCTCTTGTTCTCCTCATCCCAGGCACTAGCTGAGTCAATATAATTAACGCCCTCTTTACCTGTGTACTGAGAAGTATCTTCAATTGCATAACCAGGCATATCGTAGGTTTCAGACTCAACCTTGGTATCCAGAGATACACCCTTTGCATATTCCAAAAGCTGCATATATGCATAGTGAGAAGCTGATCTCCATACATGATCATGGTTAGAAGAAGCCAGTGCGGAAAGTCCGCCTGTCATACAACCAATCTTTACTCTGTCCGCATGTCTAAGGAGTGCCAGCTGTATAGATGCCATTGAAAGCGCATGAATCATATCACCACCAGGGAATCTGCGCTCAGGCATGCTGTCAGGATCGTGAAGAACATATTTCCTGTCAGGATCGAAACGATAGTGGTTTCTGGCCATGTTGTATCTTCCATATCCAGGATGCAAAGGCTCCAACGGTCTCTGCATTGCTCCGTATTCGTCAAATGAGAGCATCACCTGCTTGGGTGATCTGTGTTTGGATGCAACATAATCTATCATTGCGACTTCAGTATTGATGAAGTCTTCATAGTATAAAGAGCCTCCAAGAAGTGCCTTGATATCTCCGGGAGGTGCGCTGTGATAGTGATGAACTGAAACATAATCTACAACGTCATAGCACTTATTAAGCGCTGCTTCATCCCATGCCGGGAATCCCTCCATGAAAGGAGCTGATGATCCGCATACTGCAGTCTTTATGGACTCATCAATCCACTTGATTGCCTTTGAAGTCTCCAAAACCTTACAGCCATAGCCCTCAGGATTCTTATCCCATGAGCCAAGCTGCCAGGGGCCATCCATCTCGTTGCCAAGATACCACATTTTTACGTTATAAGGCTCCTCATGGCCATTCTTCTTTCTAAGATTTGACCAGTAGGTTCCACCTTCATGGTTAGTGTATTCTACAAGATCCATCGCATCCTGGATGGTTCCTGTTCCCATGTTAACTGTATATAAAGGTTCTGTTCCAACCTTTTCAGCCCACTGCAGATATTCGTCATGGCCCACATCATTTAAAATGTACTGATGCCATGCGGGATCCAAGCGAACCTTTCTCTCCTTCTTTGGTCCAATTGAATCCTTCCACTGCCATGCAGAAACGAAATTACCTCCCGGCATTCTGACTGCCGGAAGCTTAGTCTTTTTAATTGCCTCGATGAAATCTCCTCTGAAACCCTGCTCATCAGCAGTAGGATGCTTAGGATTAAACATGGTTCCATTAACCATAGTTCCTATAGGCTCTAGAAAAGCAGAAAATAATTTGTCAGAAATATCCCCCATTTTGTAGGCCGGATGAACCGTAACCTTAGCATTTTTTGCCATTTATTCCCTCCAACTCCCCATTTAGATGTGCGCGCATAATCAAAGCCCCTAATGCGTCACAATATCCAATGTAACACATCAGGAGCCTTCTGTACTAAGTTTTTATTGTCTTAATTCACGCAATTATTGCTATTTAACAATATTTTTGATGGTTTCCCATCCATCACAGCGGGTATAACCCTCTTTGGGAAGCTCGGTCTCATGATTCCAAGGGCGATCAAAAACAAGCACCTTAAGGTCCGGCAGATGGTCAAAAAACTTGAATGCCAGCGGTGAATCCTCGATTGCATAATCAAAATGCATCTTATAGTAATCCTCAAGCTCTAAGTTGAACTCACTATTTTTGATAAAATTATCGCGTCCATACTTATTGAGACAGTAGAGCTTTACGCGCTCAAGGCCATGCTGATCAAGCCACTCTCTGGATGCCTCATAGGCAACGTTAGGGCGACCTGTTATAATTGAAACCTCATGTCCTTCATCAATCCATTTATTTATAGTCTCAGACGCACCAGGTGTCTCCTCCAGTTCCAAAAGAGACTCTCTTGTATGTCCCTCAAGCATCATCTTTTCGTACTGCTCGTCTGTAAGAGAATATGACGCCTGCAAATTAAAGCACTTAACTTCCTCGTAAGGTACTATTTTCCCAAACATCTTCTCAACCATATCAGAGAAGTGTCTGGCTGTTTCACACAGGCAATCATCAAAATCAATATATATATTCATTCTATCTGTCTTCCTTTCAAGTCTCTAAACACTACCCTTTACTATATCTTTTTTCTGCGAAATTAAAAAGCCTTATCAATGGTGCAATTTAAAACAGCCAGCCTCACGGCTGGCTATTCCTTACTTTTTTATTCGCTTTTTCCCAGCAGCTATCGCATCCTGCGGACATACCAGTTTGCACAAATGGCATCCTACGCATTTACTTCCATCGAGCTTGGGCTTGCGATTATCAAACCGGATTGCCTGATGACCTCCATCATCACAGGAAATAACGCATCTTCCGCAACCATTGCATTTTTCCAGGTCAAATGCAGGGAAAAGAACTGTGTCTCTCTCCAAAACATCTGTGGTATCGCTTACACTATCAAGTCCTGCTCCAATAATATCCTTTACGGATTTAAGTCCCATCTGAGCCAGATAATAGTTAAGTCCATCCTTCAGGTCATCTATAATCCTGTATCCATACTGCATAACAGCAGTAGTTATCTGAATGGAACCAGCTCCCATAAGGATGAATTCCAGAGCATCTCTCCAGGTTTCAATTCCGCCCATGCCACTTATATGCATTCCTTTAAGGGCAGGATTATGTCCCATCTCGGCTATGAATCTAAGCGCTATTGGTTTAACTGCATTTCCACTATAACCACCAACAGCAGACAGTCCTCTTACGGCTGGAGATGATACATAAGTATATGGGCTGACTCCAACAATACTCTTTATTGTATTAATGGCTGCAATACCATCAGCACCTCCTCTGAGGGCTGCCTCTGCTGCAGGACTCATTATGCCCACATTTGGAGTAAGCTTTGCCAGAACAGGTATGGTAGTACTTCGCTTAGCCGCTGCCGTAAATTTTTCTACAAGTTCCGGGACCTGGCCTATGTCAGAGCCCATTCCATCTTCCTGCATATTAGGGCAGGAAAAATTAAGTTCGATAACATCTGCGCCATTTTCTTCGCAAAGCTTTGCAAGAGATTCCCACTCATCCTCATTCTGTCCCATTATGGAAGCCAGAATAATCTTGGATGGATAGTTTTGTTTAAGGCGTCTGAAAATCTCCATATTTTCAGCGACGCTGTGGTCAGAGAGCTGCTCTATATTCTTAAAGCCAATTATGCTTCCATTATCTCCTTTTATTGCGGAGAACCTTGGCGAAGCCTCATGAATATCCAAAGAGCAGATTGTTTTAAAACATGCCCCAGCCCAGCCTGCCTCAAAGGCTCTTGCGCACATATCATAAGTAGATGCCACAACTGATGAAGAAAGTAAAAAAGGATTCTCCAACTGCACGCCGCAGATATCGCATTTAAGCCTGAATTCATCTGAAGGTATACTGATTTCTGCTTCAGGACGAACCTTCTCATAAAGCTGATTTATTGTTTGCTTTATCGGAACACTTCCGCTGTTAATACATGCTGCTTCACAAGGAGCATCACATTTGGCACAAAGATTTTCTTCAGGTAATCTAAGTGATGTTACATCCTGATCATCAAACCATATACCAAACATCGCCCTGGCAGGATCTACCTCAGGACATGCTGCGCTACATGGAGCATCCTTACACAAAGAACACTTAATAATGTCTGAGCGTTTAATACCTTCTTTAATCAGCATAATTTTCATTCCTTTCAAACAACAAAACATCACGCCGAACCTAATAAAATTGTATCATTTACCCTCAGACAATATTGTTAAAAAAGTATAAATACTCTAATGCGCAGTACATCTCATTGCACTTCCTTTATTCAGTATATTTCTATATTCCCTATATTATAAGCCTCAAGCAGCCTGCGGAACTGTCAGATTTTTAAGCCAGCGCTCCTTACGTAGCCAGAAATGGAATATAACTACCTTTACAAGATCCAGAAGCTTTACTCCAAGGTACATTGTCACAGGCCCGATATTTGTGTATCTTGCAAGAACGAACAGCATGGGCAGCATAACCAGGATTGTTATAAATGCATCCGTATACATTCCCATCGCTGTATCTCCACCAGCTCTTGCTATAGCCTGCTGTGCATTCATAAGAACCCATGCAGGCATAAAGAATGCCAAAAGGATTACCATACTTCTGCAGATTCCTACCGCACTGTCGCTTAATCTGCCAAATACAACCGGAACGATAAGCGTTGTTCCGAAGCCCACAAAAGTCATCATTATACCGAGTACTGCTGCTCCTGATAAGAGCCATTTTTTCTGAATGCGTGCTTCTTCGAGGTTACCTGTACCAAGTGTCTTTCCGATGATAACTCCGGTTGCAGAATAGATACCGCTAAAGGCAACAAAGAAAAGGTTTGCTATTGCAAAGCCTGAAGCCATTCCTGATACAACGTCTGCTCCACCTCTTCCGTTATAAATTGCAGTTGTCACAGTCTCTGAAAGAACCCAGACCATCTCGCAAAACAGAACAAGTGCGCCTTTCTTTGCCATGCTTCCAAAAAGTCTTCCATCGATTCTGAAGAAATCCAATACATTTACCATAAAGTCAGGCTTGGTCGTCAAATATACTGCAACAAAAGCGATAAATTCAATGGATCTGGCAATTACTGTTGCATACGCTGCTCCTTTTACACCAAAAGCAGGAACACCAAAGTGTCCGTATATAAGCACCCAGTTAAGACAGGTATTGATAAGAGTTGCAGCAACTGTAATCACAAGCGGAATTTTTACCTTTCCCATATCCCTAAGAGAGCTTGCAATACATACAGACAATGTCATCGGTAATCCTACATAGAAAAGAATTCCCATATAAGTTACTGCCTGATCAAGAATCATATCTGCCTGAGTGTTTCCAATAACCAGAAGTGATAAGACCTGTCTCGGATATACCATACAGACAAGATAATAAGGTATAAATGCCAGCATACCCATGATGATCTTGAATCTGAAGGCCTGTCCCATACCTTTTTTATCCTTTGCCCCATAGTACTGTGTCATGAATATTCCGCCAGCCGTACAGATTGTATTTACATAGACCATAAAAACAAATATGACCTGTCCGGCAACATTTACTCCTGACATTGCGATATCTCCAAGTCCTGAAACCATGAAGTTATCAACCAGCGATACCATGCTCTGTATAAGCTGCTGGAGCATAATCGGCACAGCGATCGCCAGCGCATTTTTATAAAATTTCCCAGGACCAAAAAAACTGTTCCTGGTCTTAGCTATCGTAGTCATTTCTGCCTTTTCCTCCTCAAAAAATATCGTGTATACACTGTTTTGTATATACAATCTAACACCTAAAGAAAAACAGACCTTTCCGAACACGGATAATGGTCTGTTTTACACTTCATTAGCCTGAATTATTCATGACAACTTAAACCTCTGAAATCAGACTCATAATCCGATTTTTTTGAAATGGATGCCTAGAATA
>SVFV01000054.1 GCA_015056655.1 Butyrivibrio sp. | reverse complement strand
AATACACAACATTCAAATTTGCGCAAAAAATAAAGCCATCACTGGCTTCTGAGGATTTTGGGTGTCAAACTTCCGCATTAGAATCAAATCTGTATTCTTTTGATATTAACTACATTATGTATCTCATTGTTATAGTAGCAGTATTTGCAGTCGTTGGATTTAGTATGCTGCTCAGTATAAACAAGATAAAAGATGACAATATCATCGAAACTTTAAAAGAAGATTTAATCTAATAAATAACATAGGCTGTTTCTGAAAGCTTTACGGTATTTTAATAATTGATGCACTATGTATAGGATATAATAAAACTAGCAAAGTGTGCGCAAATAAAGGCAATGGCAGTATTATGACAAAGAAGATCAAAAGCAAAAGGTTTTTAATACTTCCGACGCTCATGCTAATTGTTGCATCAATTCTGATCGCTTTCGGAAGCAGCCTATTTACTACATCGCGTCCTTCAGATCTACGTCAGCTTGATACGGGCTGGTCTGTTTTGCGTGGAGATAATGTCTATGAAAATGTAACTCTCTCTGAGTTTGAACTAGAAGATACCCAAAAAGGTGAAGAAATCACCATTACTAAAAACATAATACCTGTTGCAATAGCATCACCAGCGATCATGTTCAAGAGTAGTCTGACTGCTGTTGAAGTCCATGTTGATGGGAAGAAGGCCTATGAATATGGTAAGGATGATATTGAAAAAGGAATATTTTTCCCAAAGAAATATCACATGGTGAATGTTGATGATGGGACAAGATCCCATGAGGTAAGTATTATCTTTACTGTTTCAGACAGACACAGTATGAAGAAATTCTTCCCTATCTACTATGGAACAAAGCATGAGCTTGTTCAGAGCTTTTTGCAGTACCATAGGCTTCCACTTTTTATTGGAGGATTTTTTCATATATATTCATGTCTGCTTTTATGCCTTGGCGTATTTTTGTTGTTTTATAAAAGAGTGGAGATGCCAATATTCTTTAGTTCAGCCATTTCTGCATTAATGGAGGTTTACATTTTTGCTTATAATGACATTTTCTGCTTAATAAGTGATGATGATAATTTCTTTTCAGTTATGGAGTATATGTCCCTGTACTTTATTCCACTGGCTATAAGCATACTTTTATATTCTACTCACCCTGAAATAGCTAATGTTAGACAGAGGATACTCGTGGTGTTAAATGCAGTTATACCAGTTTTTATCTGGCTGTTACATCTGGCTAATATTGTGCACCTCGAGGTATTTATCATTCCGTTGCAGGCTGCAGCTATTTTAGAAATTGCCATGATACTTCCTGCTTTGATAGTTGGAGTTCGAAAACAACATAGAAAAAAGGTAGAGTCAGAGACATATACAGGAATTGATGCTGACCAGTATTTGTTATTGGGATTCATCAATCTGATCTTGTTTGGACTTTTGGAAATAGGAAAGTATAACTTTACAGAGTTTAATGAAAATCTGGCTAAAGCCAATACCTTTGAGAATGTGAACTTTTTTAACCTTGGACTTTTGTTTTTCATTATCTGTATTTTCATATATTATTTCCTGAATGGAATTGACCACATGAATGCAGATAGAGTTAAGAAACAGCTTGAAGGACTGGCATTTACTGATAACCTCACAGGACTTATGAACAGAGGTAAATGTATGCAGTATGCTGCAACATTAAGAGGCTCTTATGCAGTTGTCAGTATAGATCTTGACAGGCTTAAATATGTGAATGACACCTTTGGTCATCTTGAAGGAGACAGGATGATAAAAACCTTCGCAATGTATTTGGAGAAGGACTTTGAAGAAGCCAGTCTGATTGGCAGAACAGGTGGAGATGAGTTCATAGTATTCTTTAAAAATCCCGGAGCAGATGTATGTGATAGATGCATACGCTCACTTGAGGATGATATGGAGGAATTCAACAAAGGCAAGGAAAAATTTACGTTGTCTGCTTCAGCAGGCTATGCCTATAGCTACGAAGCAAAGACAGGAGATTTCGATGATGTATTTTACCTGGCAGATACCAGAATGTATCAGATGAAGGAGAAACACCATGCGTAAAAGGGCGTTATTCCTCACAATTGCATTCCTTCTGTATGTGTTTTTGGTGTCTATAGGTATTTTGTATTTAAAGCCAGCTAACTATTCGGATATAAAAAGCTTAGATAAGGGCTGGACTGTAACCTATAATGACACAGAATTCACGGATATTGAGCTCTCTGAATTAAGAGGGCTTATTGGTAATGCTACTCATAAGGGAGATTATATAAAGCTTTCACACAAGAATTTTGACCTTAGGGATTATTCGAGTCCTACGCTACTGTTTGAATCAAGATTTAGCGCATGGCGAGTTTTGGTTGATGAAAGGATTGTTGGGGCAAAGTATCTGAAACAATATAGAGAAGGTAAATTTATTGGATGTGAAAAAAATTATGTACCTTTACCTGTTATAAGAAATAATGTACTTCTTGAGATAGAACTGATGATTTCAGAAGATGGTGCTTATAATGCTTTTGAATCACCGGTAATGGGGGAATACTTAACACTTCTTCATTATTCTGTATATAACAATTTCTTTGTATTTATAACGTCAGCATTTCTTCTTATTTTTGGGCTGATGTTCCTGGTTATTTCGATCGCTTTTAGAAGTGATCTGCCGGAAATAAAAATGCATACATATTCATCACTTCTTTGTATGGATTTCGGGATATGGTTTTTGACACAGTTTGAACTTCTTGATCTCTTTATAGACACCAGGGGACATCAGACAGAAATTGAGTATATTTCACTGTTCCTGGCCGTTCCAATTATGTATTCAGTTATGGGATGTATGCTGAACTATTTGCAGAAAAGACGCTTCTATATATTCTTTACAGTTGGAACAGTAGCTGCAGATGTTCCTATTATTATTCATTTTATGGGAATAATACACATCAATCATATGCTGTTTATATCACAGATAAATGCATTTATTATGTTTATATTCCTGATATATATGGTTGCTATGGATACAATTGAGAAAAAGATTACTCCTGCCCAGATAACTCAGTTAGTAGGAATAGGAGCTCTTATTGTGTCATTATTCGTTAATGTTATTTTCTATTTTCTTGAGCTTGCTGGAATTATGAAACAGATCATGCTTTCAAAGAGAGCGGTCCCTATGGGAATGATGTGTATGGTCTTTGCAACGCTTGGTAATTACCAGTTCTTTATTTCTGAGGCCTTTGCAAGAAATAAGGAGCATGAATCACTTGCACACCTGGCATACGCAGATGGTCTTACAGGGATCCCAAACAGATCTCGACTGGAAAAGTTTATTAACACTATTGAGGAACGCGGAGAGGATTATTGCATAGTAAGTATTGATCTGAATGAACTAAAGCCTGTTAATGATAAGCAAGGACATCTTATGGGCGATAAGTATCTTTTGGAGTTTAGTGACATCTTGCAGAGCTGCTTTACAGGAAAAGGGTTTATTGCAAGAATTGGCGGCGATGAATTTGTTGCAGTGCTTCGTGATACTAATATCCTTTTAGCGGAAGATCTCATGAATGAAGTGAATACAAAGCTTGAGAAACTCAACAAAAAAGACTCTTCAATAAATCGAAGTGCAGCTTTTGGATTTGCATTCAGGCATGAAGTAGAGAATCAGGGGTGGAACGCAGTATATCTTTTGGCAGATGAGCGCATGTATAAGAAAAAGACTGCAATGAAGGGCTTGAAATAAGTCCTTCATTTCTTTCCTTAATGGTGTGGCATCAGAGCTTACTGACAGCCTGAGTATTTTTAAATAATCCTGGTAAATGTATATTAAAGTGCTTAAGGCTAAAGTGTGTAAAGAGCCTTATCCATGCAGTGACGCCGCTTAATACCCAGACGATTCCTGTGGCAAGCCAGATTCCAGGGGCACCCATGCCCATGTAGCTTGTAATAAGGATTGGAATTGTGAGTCGCCCAATTACTTCAACAATTCCATTAAACAGGGCAAAGAAGGCATCACCTATACCATTTAGTACTCCTCGTACAACATATATAAGTCCAAGAGCTATGTAGAAGATACTTGTGATCTTAAGACCATTTGAACCAAGCTCGATAACCTCTGCATCTGATACAAACAGGGATGTAATTGCACCGCCAAAGAGCTGCATTACAGCAACCATGATCACAGTAAATGCGACCATGATTCCAAGACCTTTTTTGTAGCCGTCGTTTACGCGGTCATATTTTGCTGCGCCATAATTCTGGCCACTAAAGGTTGCGATGGATGTACTGAGAGTTATATAGGGCTGATGAATAAGCTGCTCGATTCTGCTTGTGGCAGTAAATGCAGCGACTACAACAGTACCATAGGAGTTGACGATTCTCTGAACAACCATCGCGGATATGGCAATTAGAGCAAACTGGAGGGACATGGGGACACCAAGGCGTACAATCTTGTAGGCAAGATTAGGTACAAATATGATGTCCTTTTTTTCAAGCCTGAAGTAGGGATTTATCCTGTAAGCATAAACTATGCATGCAAAGGCAGCTATAAACTGTGATATCACAGTTGCTATGGCTGCTCCATTTATGCCCATACCAAAGAAGTAAACTAAAATTATGTCCAGGGCAACGTTGATGATTGCTGACAGGATGAGGAAATAAAGGGGAGACTTGGAATCCCCCAGTGCTCGCAACATTGAAGTGATGTAATTGTATAGGGAAACAAATACAAGGCCTATACTCATAAAGCGGATGTACGCTGCTGAGGAAGGAAGTATAGCTTCCGGGGTACCAAGCAGTTCTAGTATAGATGGTGCTGAAATGAAGCCTATGGTACCGAAAATTGCAGGAACAATAAGCATGATAATGCCAGTATTAACAATGGTTTTTTTCACGTTTTCATCATCATGAGCGCCATAATACTGGGATGCTATGACACCGCCGCCGCTTCCTATGCCATTACATAAGGCAAAAAAGAGGAAGGTAATAGAGCCGGTTGCTCCAACTGCAGCAAGTGCGTCTGAACCTACAAAACGTCCAACAATAATTGAATCAGCCAGATTATAAAGCTGCTGAAATACATTTCCAATTAGTGCCGGAAGAGCAAATAAAATGATATGCTTTACAGTGTTACCTGTTGTCATATCTGTAGTTAAATTCTTCATATATCAATAAATCTCCATAAATTTGCAAATCAATAATTTGAGCATTTGTAATGTTAGTCCTGTTCCTATTTTAGTTCTTCTTATGTTTTGACTTTTGATTTCTCATTTTTTGTCCGGGTTGAAAAGTGATATGTAGCATGTCAAAATATAATAAGATATATTTTATCCCAAATGATGGTATTCAATAGAAGCGCTTTTTGCCTTGGTGAAAAGCTTTGAAAGGTAGTATAAATGGATTTTAGCAAGTACGAAATGTACGAATTTATTAATAGAAGTGCGTTCAATATGGCGACTGGATTTAAGGAACGCAGTTATCAGATGCACTGGCATTCTTATGGTGAAATCTTACTGGTTGGACCAGGAGATACAAATATTTTCAGAGTAAATCAAAATACTTACGATCTTGTGGAAGGGGATTTTGTCCTGATATGGCCGATGGAAACCCATGCGATCATAGATGCTGACAGAGAAAAGTCACTGGTTATTCAGTTTAGCAACGCTTTTATCAATTCACTTTTTGACCTTCAGAGAATTGTACATTTTTATAGAAATCTGCATGTTTTATGCATTAACAGCCATCCTGAGCTGGTTAAGGAGCTGACTGACCTGGCATATAAGATGAAGGAAATCTTTTTCTCCGGTGGCCCGGATAATGAGCTTAAATGCTGTATGCTTCTTATGCAGTTCATGCTGACATTAGATGAGCACAGGGATGAATTTACAGATGAGCTTAGAGTGGATGCTCATAATGGCTATGAGGATGATGTGATGCGCCGCATGATGATGGTAACGGATTATATTAAGAATAATCTTACCGCAGATGACCTTTCGCAGGGAGCTATGGCTCAAATGGCCGGCATAAGCAGAGATTACTTCTCCAGGATATTTAAGAATGTCACAGGCATGAATTATAGTAAATGGCTGAATATGATAAGACTTGAGAAGGCAACAGAGCTTCTTTCTCATAACAATATGACACTTACAGAGATAGCTATGCTTTCAGGCTTTCAGAGTATTCCCAGCTTCAACAGAGTTTTTCATGAGGAAAAGGGAATGGCTCCTGGGGAATACAGAGCATTGTTTGTAGAGGAAGGAAAGAAATAATGAGTAGCACAGTGGAAATAGAAAGAATTATTGAAATAGCAAAGGAAGCAGGAGAAATTATGCTCTCCGCGGATAGTTCCAAAATAAAGGAAAAGTCCGGACACGCAAATTTCTGTACTGAGACGGATGAAAAGATCCAGGCATTTCTTATTGAGAAGCTGGGAGAAGCTTATCCTGAGGCACAGTTCCTTGGGGAAGAGGATGGACAGGATGTGTTCACAGAGAAAATGAGAAGCGGACTGTGCTTCGTTCTTGATCCTATTGACGGAACCAGCAATTTTATCTATAGTTACAGACCATCAGTTGTTTCAATAGGACTTTTAAAGGATGGTCAGCCCTATGTGGGTGTTATCTATAACCCTTATGACGACCTTCTCTTTTCTGCTGTTAAGGGTGAGGGTACATATTTAAACGGCGAGAGAATTATGTCATCCGATTCTCCGCTTTCTGATTCGCTTGTTGTTTTTGGAACTGCTCCTTACTACGAAGGATTGCAGGAGAGAACCTTTGATATAGCAAAGAAGATTCTCCCTCTCTGCGTGGACCTCAGAAGATCCGGCACAGCAGCATGGGATATGTGCTGCGTGGCTATGGGAAGATGCGGACTGTATTTTGAGATGAGACTTCAGCTCTGGGATTATGCGGCAGCAGCTCTTATTGCTACAGAGGCAGGATGTATTATTACTGATATCGATGGCAATCCCCTTTCATTCAAGGGACCTACATCAGCTCTGTGCATGTCCAGAGGAATTAAAGAAAGGCCTGAGTGCTTTAACTGATTTAATCTAAGAATATTAATAATCGGACTTGGAAATTTTGGAGCACTGATTGCAAAATTTGTATGGTAATTGACTACGTCTAAGTACGCAAAGATGCTATAATTATCGAATATGAATAGATAAGGAGGAGAGGGTATGGCAGACACAATTACTCTTACAATAGGAAAACAGAAAAACATAGCACTTATCGCTCATGATGGCAAAAAGGCTGAGCTGATTCAGTGGTGCAAAGACAATGCAGAGACGCTTAAAAATCATTTCCTTTGCGGAACCGGAACTACAGCAAGAATGATAACAGATGCAACAGGACTTCCTGTTCGTGGTTATAACTCAGGCCCTCTTGGGGGAGACCAGCAGATTGGTGCAAAGATTGTAGAAGGAAAGGTAGACTTCGTTATTTTCTTCTCAGATCCGCTCACAGCTGCACCTCACGATCCTGACGTAAAGGCACTTATGAGAATAGCTCAGGTTTATGACATCCCCTTTGCTAACAACAAGGCAACAGCGGATTTCCTTCTTCACTCAAGCTACATGGATGAAGAGTACGATCATGAGATTATAAACTTCAAGCAGAATATAGCTAACAGAGCAGAGACCTTACCTTCTGAGTTTTAAAAGGGTTACGGAATGTGGGAAGTGGAACTTCGTATTCACTTCCCATTCTTTTTGCAATTCCTGAATTATCAAGGGATTCTCCAATGAACACGCACTGATTCTGAGTTTCGTCGGAACTGATTATGGAATACAGTCCGTCTGCAAGGTCGAAGCGGAGCGTTTCATTTCCTACAGGGATAGTGCCCTTTGCTCTTGCTATATGACCAAGCTCTCCTCTAAGGCAGTCCTCAAGTAGCATGATAAGCTGCCCCGGATTTTCGAGCTTTGCATCATTTAATGTGAGCTGGGAAAATGAGTTATCTTTTGCGCCTGATGATGCATCTTCTGAGAATTCAAAAGAACCGGCATTTTTTGTAGTTGAAGCATCCTTAGTATCGAGCTCCATTACAGACTTCCACCATTCATCATCCTGAAGAGTGTAGTGCTGACTTATTATCTCAGCGTCAGGATTGATTTCCCGAATGGCTTTTTCTACCTCCATGAGAACTTCAGGAGATTCGTTTTCACATTTTGAAAAAACTACTATCTTTGCATTTGCAACCTGATCTCTGTAGAGTTCACCCCATTCGCTCATGTTCTGATGATAGCTTCTGGGGGAGAGTACAACAACAGGGTTTAACAGCTTTATATTTTCATGGAGTATAGGCTGTAGATTACTGATGATACTGCTGAGCCTGCCAACTCCGGTCGGTTCCACTATTAAGTATTCAGGTGAGAGACTTGAAAAAACAGTGAGTACTGAGTTTACAAAGCTGTCCTTCTTTGTACAGCACACGCATCCCTCCATGAATTCAAGGATTTCAAGCTTTCCGGAGCCTTCGTTTGAACTTCGAAGTTCTCTGGAATCTATGGTGTTATCGCCGTATTCATTTTCAAGCACCACAGGAGTAGTGCAACTTCGGCGGATGAGTTCTTTTATAAAGGTTGTTTTCCCGGCACCAAGAAAACCGGATACGATAAGAATGTTCATGTATTACAAAAACCAATCAAAACAAGTAGAGAGGTTATTCCTTTCCTACATATAAGGAGCGGCTTTTGACCGCTCCTTAAGTGTTTAAACATAAAGTTGTTTTAAAACAATTACCAATTAAGATTACGGATTGTTATCAAGAATAACTACAGGCTTGATAAGATCAGCGGGCTTATCCTTCATAAGCTGAAGTGCTTCCGGAATATGCTCCCATCCGTGGAATACGTGTGTGGAGAGCTTGCTTACATCGAGCTTTCCTGAGGAAACAAGAGAGCCAAGCTTTTCCATACGAAGACGTCCGCCAGGCATAAGACCACCATTTATCTGCTTGTGCCCCATACCTACACCCCATTCAACACGAGGAATAGTTACGAAATCGCCGCTTCCAAGGTAGTTAACGTTACCAATCTTTCCGCCGGGCTTAAGTGACTTAACAGCAGACTCGAATGTCTTAACACTACCACCTGCCATAACAACGCGGTCAACACCCTTACCATTTGTCATTTCCATAACCTGATCTTCGATAGAGCCGTTCTTGTAGCTGATGAACTCATCTGCTCCATAGAACTTAGCTGCCTCGATACATTTAGGACGTGTACCTACAGCAAGGATACGAGAAGCACCACGCATGTGTGTACCTGCAACAGACATAAGACCAACAGGTCCGATACCGATTACAAGAACAGTATCACCGAACTGTACGTCTGCAAGCTCAACGCCATGGAATCCAGTAGGAACCATATCAGAAAGCATACAAGCATCTTCAAGGCTCATTCCTTCAGGCATGTGAGCGAGGTTTCCGTCTGCATCATTTACGTGGAAGAATTCAGAATCAAGACCATCCTTGAAGTTAGAGAATTTCCATCCAGCAAGCATTCCGCCTGAGTGCATTGAGTAACCACTCTGAGCCTCAAGTGAATTCCAGTCAGGAGTAATAGCAGGAACTAAAACTCTGTCGCCGGGCTTGAAATCCTTAACCTCGGAACCAACTTCAACGACCTCAGCACATCCCTCATGGCCAAGAATCATGTTGTGACGATCGCCAACGGCACCTTCCCATACTGTGTGAACATCAGAGGTGCAGATAGCGATGGCGAGTGGCTTACAGATAGCGTCCATAGGTCCGCAAACCGGGCGCTCTTTTTCAATCCAGCCTACTTCACCGATTTTGAGCATCGCAAAACCTTTCATACTTTTCCTTCTCCTTAAAATATATTTACATCCCAAAGTTGGGTGCATTCCCCATAAAATTTTTGCTAGTAAAATTCAATTTTGCGTGACACAATTTTATGATACGAAAACGCCTCTTTTAATGTCAAGGAATAGTGGCATCTTAAGAGGCGTTTTGGTGTTTTGCACATATTTAGCATGTGACAATTGTAGGTATTATCAATAGATTTTTTCTATACTATCAGTCAAGGTTCAGCTTTTTATCTGTGATCATGATGCTGGCGATATACATTCCTACAGTAACAACTATGCTTAAGATAAGGCTGACTAAAGTTGTATGAGAGAAGTAGCGGCCAGGATCTGTATCATTGACAAGTAGTATGCTTAAAGATCCTGAGAATAGATTTACTATGAAGCTTACAATTCCAAATACAAATCGGATAACAAAATATGCAACTACTGATGCAAGTATTTTGTGCTTCTGCCAAAGCTGTCCGATTGTAATAGCAAAGAAGAACATCATCAGGTTCATGATTATCTGCATAAGTAAGCTGAAAATATAGCGCGAAGCCAGGAATACTCCTGATAAGCCAAAAAGATTCATGAATTCATTGTAGGCTTCAGTGAAGGCTTCCCAAATCTCAATCTCACCATTCTGCAATCCCCAGATAACAAAGCTACCAACCAGGAAGGAAACGCTTATTGTTACGCAAAGGCAGCATACAATCTGCCAGATGAATGCAACCAGCATTTTTGCTGACAGGATTTTGGTGGTTGTAGTGGGCAAAGTAAATGTAAGATAACCCTGTGAAGTATAAAGGCTTTTGTAATAGTGAACCACATTGTAAACGGTGGTAAGTATAGTTACTGAAATCATTGCAAAGATATAGCCGGTTAAGCAAAGTACCAACAGAATAATTACTGTCTCTGGCAGATCATTCATGTGACCCGCAACACTATAGCCAATAATTCCGGCGAAAAGTCCTACTACAATTGTGATTGCATCAATCAATAAAAAGTATTTCCAGGTAGCAACGAATTCGTGCTTTATAAGTTTTCCTAACATCTGTATACCTCCCTAAACAATGCATCTACTGATTTGCCTTCTTTACTTCTGATATCATCCACAGATGCATGAAGTGCAACCTGTCCATACTGCAGGAAAATTACATCATCAAGTACACCTTCAATATCTGAAATAAGATGAGTGGATATTAAAACAGTAGCGCTTGGATCATAGTTGGATATTATGGTGTTCAGGATATAATCTCTGGCAGCAGGGTCAACGCCTGCGATAGGCTCATCCAAAATGTAAAGCTTAGCACGACGGCTCATTACCAGAATAAGCTGAACCTTTTCCTTAGTACCTTTTGATAATGTCTTCAATCTGGCATCAGGATTAATGTGCAGGTTATTAAGCATTGTGTAAGCACGCTCTAAATCAAAGTCTCTGTAAAAATCCATGAACAGTGCAAAAATATTGCGAATGGTCATGTTGCCATCTAAGTAGGTCTGATCTGGCAGGTAGGAGATAATGCTTTTTGTAGCAACTCCGATATTATTGCCATCTACCTGAACGAGACCAGCTGTAGGATGTAAGAGACCGCACAGGATTTTGATGAGTGTGGTTTTACCACTACCGTTTGGACCAAGAAGTCCTACGATTCGCCCGCTTTCAAGTTCGAGATTAACGTTATACAGGGCAGTTACGTTATCATAGTTTTTAGTTAAACCCTTGATATCAACTAATTTGCTCATGTTGTTACTCCTTCATATTTTCGTTTAGCAGCTTTTGAATTTCTTCATTACTAAGACCAAGCTTTTTCATGGCCTCTAAAAATACTTCAATTTTAGCTTTTGCCAGTTGCTTCTTTAATTCATAAATCATGTCTGTATCCTCGGTAATAAATCGGCCACTGGTTCTCTCGGAGTGCATATATCCTGTTCGCTCCAATTCACTGAGCGCTCGCTGCATTGTATTGGGATTAACAGCAGCTTCTGAAGCGAGATCGCGAACACTTGGGAGTCGCTGTCCAGGCTGATAAACACCGGAAACGATATCATATTGAAGATGCTCAACAATCTGAACGAAGATTGGGCGATCAGAGTCAAGATTCCATGGCATAGTGAATTCTCCTTTCCTAGAAATATTGTATTAAACAATTAGTACAATAATACATTAGTACAGTTGAAATAAAATTTCAAGTCCTAATATAGGGAAAAATCAGGGGGAAGTTAAGAAAAAAGTTTTATACAATTACAACGTTGTATCTATGAATTTTACTAGGATTCCTGTATTATATATTTAGATGTTTTATCGGGAAAGGATAGTGATTTTTTATTTATGGGTGAAAAGAAAAGTTTTGATATGTTAAACGGAAGTCTCTTGGATAAGATAGTTTTGTTTGCACTTCCGCTTGCAATATCAAGCATTTTTCAGCAGCTTTTTAATGCTGCTGATCTTGCAGTTGTTGGAAGGTTTGCTTCTCCTGAAGCCATGGCAGCAGTAGGAAGTAATTCTTCTGTTATAGGTCTTATTATCAGCTTTTTTGTGGGATTATCCATTGGTGCAAATGCTCTTATCGCCATGCAGATTGGTGGAGGCCAAAAGGATGAGATCAATGAAACAGTTCACACAGTAATTACGGTTTCTATTCTCGCAGGCTGTGCGATTATTTTTATTGGCTTCTTTATTTCGAGGCCATTGCTTGTTCTGATGGGTGCACCCCAGAATGTTATGGGACTTGCAATCCTTTATCTTAGGATATATTTCTTTGCCATGCCTGCGCTTATGATCTACAACTATGGTTCAGCAGTGCTTAGAAGTAAGGGGGATTCAAAGAGACCACTTTATGCAATGCTTATGTCAGGTGTGATAAACATAATCCTTAATCTCTTTTTTGTTGTGTTTTTCCATCTGCATGTAATAGGTGTAGCACTGGCAACGGTTCTTTCTAATATGTTCGCTGCCGGATATATATTAAACATCCTCTTTCATGAGGAAGAGACCTTCAGGCTTAATCTGAAGAAGCTTAGCATTAAGAAAAAACACCTTGTAAAAATGATGAAGATTGGACTTCCGGCAGGTCTTCAGGGTGCTGTTTTCTCACTTTCAAATGTTGTTATACAGTCAGCAGTAAATAGCTTTGGTTCTGATGCTATCGCTGGTTCAACAGCTGCGGCTAATTTTGATTTCATATCTTACTGTGCAATGAGTGCATTTGCTCAGTCGGCTGTAACCTTCACAAGTCAGAACTATGGTGCAGGAAAGCTTGACCGTTGCAAAAAGGTTTTCAGAATATGCATGGGATGTGGCATTGGCGTGTCAGCAGTTGTCGTGTTTGTTCTCGTGACCTTCAGATATACAATGATAGGACTCTTTACAACAGAGCCGGCTGTTATCGAGTTTGCCATGAAGAGAATTATGACAGCCTTCATTTTCCATTATTTTATTGGAAGCTATGAGATAAGCGGAGGATGCCTTCGTGGTATGAATCATTCGCTTTTCCCTGCGCTGATCTCAGTGTTTGGAACCTGTGTGTTCAGACTTATCTATGTGTTTACATATATACCAAAGCACCACACCTTCGAGGCATTGTTCAGAGTGTATCCTATTTCATGGGTGATAACAGGAATCATAACTATTACGGCTTATCTGATTGTAAGGCGTAGGGAGTTTGAGAAGCAGAGAAACCATAGAGAATAAAGGTTGACAACTTGGTCTATTCAGAGTAAACTCAAAATATGAAGTCTACACAGAATAGACCAAGGAGGTAAATATGGCAGTTGAATTAGGGGAAGTTCAGATGCAGTTTGCCAGGCTTATATGGGAGAAGGAGCCTGTTGGTTCAGGAGAGCTGGTGAAGCTCTGTGCTGACGAGTTCGGGTGGAAGAAATCTACCACCTACACAGTTCTAAAGAAACTCTGCGAGAAGGGTTTATTTCAAAATGAGGATGGCGTTGTCACATCCAAAATCTCACAGGAAGAATTTTATATGAAGAAGAGCGAGGAGTTTGTTGAGGAAACATTTGGGGGATCCTTACCTGCTTTTCTTGCAGCTTTCACTTCACGTCAGAAGCTCTCAAAAAAGGAGCTTGATGAGATCAGGGAAATCATTGATAAGGCGAAGGATTAAATGCTTGCTTTTGTTGGGATATGGTGCAGGAAAATAAATGAATTACAGAAATAGGTGCTTTCACAGTACCTGGATTACTTGAAAATTGGAGGGAAATGTATGGGGACAGTTTTTATTAAAATTCTTGAGATGAGCATAACAGCTTCATTTCTTATGCTTGTGGTTATTCTATTGAGGTTTCCGTTAAAGAAAGCACCTAAGTGGTTTATGGGTGTTTTATGGGCGATTGTGGCATTAAAACTCATCATGCCTTTTCAGGTTGAATCACAGTTTGGGATTTTCCCGGATGTGAATGGGGCAGTAGAATCTCTTTTGCTTGGAGATAACAAAGATGAAGAAGTGCCTGAGGTTACTTATCATGACTACACTCCGGCTTCTGAAGTGGGAGCTGCGTCTATAGGTGGCGATAATATGATAGTGCCTTCTGATGCAGAGCATGACTATCTGCCAAATGAACAGATTATAGCCACCAGCGCAAATGGTGGAGCGCTGGAGGTTTTGTCTGTAAGAAGTGAAATTCTTGCATGGCTTTGGATGGTATGGATTATCGGCGTTTTTGCAGTGGCTTTATATGCAGTTGTGAGCTTTATTTCAATTAAAAAAGATATAAATGTTTCTATTAAACTTGGTAAGAACAATGAGTGTGGGGATGGTGCAAAAGCAGCAGCGAAAGCACATGATGATGTTTTCGTGTGTGATGCTATAGATACTCCCTTTATTCTTGGATTTATAAAGCCTGCAATTTATCTGCCTTCAGGTCTTGATGAGGAGACTGTCGGTAATGTGCTTTTACATGAGAGAGCGCATATTGCAAGGTATGACCACATTAGAAAGCTTATAGGCTTTATTCTTCTTGGAATTCACTGGTTTAATCCTCTTGTGTGGATTTCCTTTACACTGTTTTGCAAGGACATAGAACTTTCCTGCGATGAGCGTGTGATAAAGAATATGTCACTTGAAGAGAAGAAGTCCTATGCTACATCACTCTTAAATTGCAGTACACATAGAAGATATGCCCTCACTTATTCACTTGCTTTTGGAGAGGTGGGAGTAAAAACAAGAATTAAACAGATATTCAACTATAGAAAGCCTTCCTTCTGGCTTATCACAATGTTGATCGCGGTAAGCGTTGCTCTCTATGGATGCTTCTTTACAAGTGCTTCTGGTGGAGATGAAAAGAGTGATGATTACTCTGAAAGAGCGGCGTATGATGAACTGCTTTCTAACTGGATTAATGACTTCGAAGACAGGAATGCGGATGCAATTGTTTCTTATTCAAATGAGAAGGCAATGCAGAATCTGATGGACGAGGAGCTTTTGTTTTTTGATGCGGATGGATCCATATCCTTTGGATATTCAAGCCCATGGCCCAGTATGTTTGGAAGTGAGGAAATTCCCAATAAAACAATAATCGTTACAGATGACTATAATAAGGAAGAGGTGCACTACTATGCTGCAGATTCAGAGCCTCATGTATATGTATGGCAGGAGACTTTGGAATTTGCCAAGGACAGAGAAGGTGTAGTAATGGTGGACTCCGAGGAGATGAACTTCTGCGAAAATATCGAATCAGTAAAGGATTTTAACAAAGCTTATTGCGAGCATCCTGAGGATTTCAATGCTGTTAATTACACTAAGAACGGCCTTGGTGAAATCCTGAACGGAATCGCAAAGCAGGATACAAACGGATACTATAGTAAGCTGTTTGATCCATGTGCTTCTGCAAGATATTTGCTTAATCTGTCAGAAGATGAGACCAAGGTGAAAGTTGAAATTCAGGAAGAAAATGAGCAGGGTGTTGTAATAAATCTGCTTTTCCCTGATGGTGCTTTTTATGAAAGCTACGTCATGGTTCAACCTTGGGGCAGTGATGGCATCTATGTTCCTGTAATTACCGGTGGTTATGATTTAGGAGAGGAAGATGAACTTGAAAACCACCCTGTAGAAGATGATACTATGGATCCTTGAGCATGAAAATGGCTCAGGGTCCGGTATATTCTCCAATCAAGTAGATGGTGATAGAATATACATTGGTTATCATTACCTAATCATAAAAATTGTTGGAGGGAGAGAAACTACATCATGTTTTGGGACAAAATATCACCACTCTATGATCTATTTGAGAATGTATATAATTACAAGGTTTACTCTGGTACAGGAAAAAGAGTAGCAGAGTTTATTGATGAAAATGATGAAGTGCTTGAATGTGCCTGCGGAACTGGGGCAATAAGCCAGTATATAGCAGAAAAATGTAAGAGCCTTGTGGCAACAGATTTTTCAGAGGGAATGCTCAAGCAGGCAGCCAGAAAGTGCAGCCTCTATCGGAACATCAGCTTTAAGAAGGCTGACATTACAAACATTAAGTGCAAGGATGGAAGGTTCGACAAGGTTGTAGCTGGGAATGTAATTCATCTTTTGCCGGATCCGGGTAAAGCTCTTGCAGAGCTTGAACGTGTAGTAAAGCCTGGCGGAAAAATAATCATTCCAACCTATATAAACAAGTCGAAGAATTCTGCTGGAATTGCAGTGAAGTTTGTAGAAATTCTGGGAGCTGAATTCAAACAGCAATTTGACTTCAATTCCTACAAGGCATTCTTTGAGGATATGGGATATTCAGACGTAGAATATCATATCGTCGATGGAAGAATGCCCTGCGCAATAGCTGTAATCACAAAGAAATAATGAAATCACAGATTGTCCTCACCCCACTTCTTTAATTGCAAAAGAATTGGGATGAGGCTTTTTGCTTTATCAGTGAGATTGTACTCAACACGTACAGGCATCTCGTCATACTGTTTTCTTTCAACGAGGCCATCTGCCTCAAGCTCTTTAAGTGAAGTTGCAAGCATGGTGTTGGTAATTCCGCTGACAGCGCGGCTAAGCTCTCCGTATCTAACAACCTCTTTATTGTCGATGACACAGAGAATCATAATCTTCCATTTGCCTCCGACAATATCAAGGACCTTCTTAAGGCCGCATCCTTTTCCTGCAATTTCTTCACATAATGGTTCTTTTTTCGCTATTTTACTCATGGTATGGTTTTCCTTACTAGGTATATATTTATTGCGTACTTGATATATTTTTTATACTACATATAATAAAGTTATCGGCCAGAAAAAACAAGCTTACATTACATAATGCACTTAAGCAACCACTTACATAAAAGCTTGCCTGGCCGGTTTTTTATGGTCAATTTTCAAAAAGGAGATTTTAAATGAG
Source organism: Butyrivibrio sp. (assembly GCA_015056655.1). Classification (GTDB taxonomy): domain Bacteria; phylum Bacillota; class Clostridia; order Lachnospirales; family Lachnospiraceae; genus Butyrivibrio. The sequence goes on along the minus strand of SVFV01000054.1, from coordinate 1,341 downwards.
AAAGGCTGCTAACGATATAAACAGATGTGTTGCATGTGGTGTTTGCGCATTGCAATGTCCAAGGGAAGCCATCCAGATATACAAGGGCTGTTATGCAGTTGTTGATACTACAAAATGTGTAGGCTGCGGCATTTGCGAGAGTGCCTGTCCTGCTGGTTCCGTAAAAGTGGCTGAAGTATCGAAGTGATACAGAACAAGGTGACGAGAAAAACAGATATAAGAATGGAGTAAGTAATGTTATCAAATAAGAAAAAGCATTGGTATGACTACCTTTGGATATGGTCGATAGTGTATTTTGCCTTGGGATTTTTTAATATACTTTTTGCATGGCTTGGAATGATAGATTTTATCTTGCCGCTGATATTTGCAGCAGTATTTGGAAATAAGTGGTTCTGCAACCACATGTGCGGAAGAGGACAGCTTTTCTGGGTCCTTGGCAGAAATATGAAATGCTCAAGAAGAAAGCCTGCTCCTAAGTGGCTTTCTTCAAAGTGGTTCAGATATGGATTTTTGGCATTTTTCCTTACTATGTTTGGAACTATGGTATTTCAGACTTACATGGTATTCTCAGGTGCTGGAACATTAAGAAAAGCAATAAAACTTTTCTGGACATTTAAGGTTCCATGGAAATGGGCGTATAATGGAAGTATATTTCCTGACTGGGTGGCACAGTTTGGATTTGGTTTCTATAGTCTCATGTTGACATCAACCTTAATCGGATTGATAGTCATGATGCTTTACAAGGAAAGAACATGGTGCACCTTCTGCCCCATGGGAACAATGACGCAGGGTATCTGCAGTTTGAAAGCAAAGAAAGGTATGGAGAACAATGACATTAAGTGAGAGAGCCGACAAGGCAGTAGAATTAAAAACTTCAGGAAAATATAACTGTGCACAGTCAGTAACTGTAGCACTTGCTGATGAGACTGGTCTTTCAGAGGATCAGCTCAGACAGATATCAGCAGGATTCTGCGCTGGTATGGGTAACCTTGAGGCTACCTGTGGAGCGCTTATCGGAGCCGGAATGATCGCTGGCCTTAAGACAGAGGGACAGGGTACCCTTGGAAAAACAAAGCAGATTCAGGAAGAGTTTGCAAAAAGATGCGGAGCATTAAAGTGCAAGGATCTTAAAACCATGACAGATGGAAAGCCACTTTGTCCATGTGAGGAATGCGTTAGGAATGCAGTGATGATCTATGGCGAAATAATGGGGCTTGAATAAACGAAATATTGAGAAATACCCCTTTTTCATGCTATAATTCCTGCTAGATAATATGAAGTGACCTCACATTTGTAGCAACGTGGATTTACCTGTAAACTAAGGATTTGACAAGAATCTAA